>NZ_CP063989.1:1617836-1941404 GCF_014595995.2 Actinomyces respiraculi | reverse complement strand
TTCGCGCCCTGCCCCTCGAGCTCACCCGTCGTCCCCGCCGGCCCGCAGTCGCGGGCCGCACGTCCCGTCTCAGCGCTGAGGAGCTGGCCCGCTCCACCCCGTCGCCCCGTGACGTGTCCGGGACGCGTCATGGTCTGGACGACCTTGCGCCTGCCCACCCCGCCGTGCGCGCGGCCCGGGCCCGCCGCGAGCAGGCCGCCGTCTCCCGGGGCGCCCGTGTCCAGCGGCAGCCGCGCCCCATGGCCGCCACGCGCCCGGAGGTTCCGGCAGCGCTGCGCCGCCTGGGTCTGGCGGTCGCCTGCGTGCTTGCCGTCGTCCTCATCGCCGCAGCAGCCGTCGTCGCCTCCGGTTTCAACGTCGCTCCCGAGCACACGGCGGTCACCACCGTCCAGCCGGGACAGTCCATCTGGGACCTGGCCGCCGCCACCGGCTCCTCCGACGTCGCTGAGACGGCCGCCCAGATCGTCGAGCTCAACAACCTCACGAGCTCCACCCTCCAGGCCGGTCAGACCCTCATCGTCCCCGCAGGCTGACGCCGGCCCCCTGCGCCGGGTCGGTTCCGCCTCCGGGCCACGGTCCCGGACGAGTCCCGGGAAGGGGCGCGGGAAGGGGCGCGGGCCGCAAGCGGCTTGCCACTGCCTGACGCGGGGCCCTACTCTCCGAACCATTGCAGCTGCTGTGATGATTCGGAGGTCCCCCGCGTGCACTGCCCGTTCTGCCGCAACGATGGCTCGCGCGTGGTCGACTCGCGCACCTCCGAGGACGGGCTATCCATCCGTCGACGCCGCGAGTGCCCCCAGTGCGGGCGCCGCTTCACCACCACCGAGACCGCCTCCCTGTCGGTGCGCAAGCGCTCGGGCGCCATTGAGCCCTTCTCGCGCGCCAAGGTCGTCGTCGGCGTGCGCCGCGCCTGCCAGGGCCGCCCCGTCTCCGACGACGACCTGGCCCTGCTTGCGCACAAGGTTGAGGAGGTCGTGCGCTCCACCGGCCAGGCCATCGTCGACTCCCACGAGATCGGCCTGGCGATCCTCAGGCCCCTCAGCGAGCTCGACGAGATCGCCTACCTGCGCTTCGCCTCCGTCTACTCCGGCTTCAACACCCTTGAGGACTTCGAGGCGGCCATCGCCGAGCTGCGTGAGCGCAACACCGGGCGAGCCGAGGCGCCTGCCGCGGCTGACGAGGGCTGAGGGCCTGACAGGTCCTTCAGCCTTTTCAGCGGGCGTTGATGGCTGAGACCAGGGACTCCACCAGGCTCGGCCACGTCCACTGCTCCTGCATCAGGCGCCTGCCGGCGCGCCCCATGCGCTCTCGCAGCACGGCGTCCGACAACTGGGTGACCAGAGCGTCGACGAGCGCGTCCTCGTCCAGACCGTCCACGACATTGCCCGTCACCCCCTCGACCACCGTCTCCGGCGCCCCGCCCGAGGTTCCAGCGATGACCGGTAGCCCACAGGCGGAGGCCTCGAGGAAGACGATTCCCAGCCCCTCGACGTCGAGCCCTCGTCCGCGTGTGCGGCAGGGCATCGCGAAGACGTCGCCCATCGCCACGTGGCCGGGCAGCTCCTCGGCGTCCACCGCACCGGTGAGGATGATCGAGTCGCGCACCGGGGAGGCGCGCTTGAGCAGCGCCAGGCGCTTGGCGTAGGAGCCCCAGCCGACGATGACGAGCTGGGCGTCCGGCACCTGCTCGACCACCTTGGGCCAGGCCTGGATGAGCGAGTCCTGGCCCTTGCGGACCACGAGTCGTGAGACGCACACGACCGTCGGCGACTCACCCAGGTGGTAGCGCTCGCGCAGGGCCCGCCGTGCCCGCGGGTCGGGGCGGAACCGCTCGACGTCGATGCCGCTGGGCAGGCGCAGCACCTGCTGGTCCGGGGCCATGAAGGGGCGCAGGCGGCCCAGTGTGTAGTCGGAGATGTAGGACACGACGTCGGCCTCGCTCAAGACCCGCTTGAGTGCCTGGCGTGAGCCGGGCAGCATCGACCAGCCGACCTCGTGGCCGTGGGTCGTCGCGATGACACGGCTGGCGCCGGCCCGGTGGGCGGCGCCACCGAGCAGCCCCAAGGGCGCGGCGGCGCCGAACCAGACCGTCTCAATGCGCTCGTCGTGGATGAGCCGGGTCATGCGCTTGCGCGTGTCGGGCGTGGGCAGCAGCACCTGCGTGGGTGCGCGGTGCACGGCGAAGGGCAGGGGGGCGTCGTGCTCGGCGGCGGCCTGGGCGCCGGCCGGGGGAGTGGAGGCCAGGACGACGAGGTCCTCGGCGGGCAGCCTCCGCGTGTAGTCGTCCAGGTAGGACTGGATGCCGCCCACGACGGGCGGGAAGTCGTTGGTGACGAGCAGGGTGCGGCGCATCAGCCCTCCTCGTTGGAGCGCAGGACCTCCGACAGGCGCCTGGCGGCGGCCATGACGACCGGGCCGTGGGTGCGGCCGGGCTGGCGGCCCATGCGGTCGATCGGTCCGGAGATGGAGATCGCGGCGATGACCTTGCCGCCGGCGCCGCGCACGGGGGCGGAGACGGAGGCGACGCCGGGCTCGCGCTCGCCCACGGACTGGGCCCAGCCGCGCCGTCGGACCGCCGAGAGCATGGTGGCGTTGAAACGGGCGCCCGCCAGGCCGCGGTGGAGGCGGTCGGGCTCCTCCCAGGCCAGGAGCACCTGGGCGCCGGAGCCGCCGAGCATGGACATGGTGGCGCCCACGGGGATGGAGTCGCGCAGGCCGATGGGGCGCTCGGCGTTGGCGACGCATACGCGCACGTCGCCCTGACGGCGGTAGAGCTGGGCGGACTCGTGGGTCTTGTCGCGCAGCGCGGCGAGCACGGGGCCCGCGGCGGCGAGCAGGTGGTCCTCGCCGGCGGCGGCGGCAAGCTCGTTGAGCCGCGGTCCCAGGACGAAGCGGCCCTGGGAGTCGCGCGAGACGAGGCGGTGGTACTCGAGGGCGACGGCGATGCGGTGTGCCGTGGGGCGTGCGAGGTGGGTGGAGGAGACCAGTTGGGCGAGTGTGGCCGGTCCTGCCTCGAGCGCGCTCATGACGAGGGCGGCCTTGTCGATGACGCCGACCCCGCTGCTGCTCTCGCTCTCACATGATGCGTCCATACTCTGATACTGCCATCCCGAGGGGTGAGACATCAAGTAGCGTCGGTCATGTTTTCCGACATCCGTTCATCTCAGGAGGCAAGAAGCGATGGGAATGACCCTCGCCGAGAAGGTGTGGCGCGACCACATCGTGTCTGCGGGCGTCGACGGCGCCCCCGACCTGCTCTACATCGACCTCCACCTCGTCCACGAGGTCACCAGCCCCCAGGCCTTCGAGGGCCTGCGCCTGGCCGGCCGGAAGGTCCGCCGCCCCGACCTCACCCTGGCCACCGAGGACCACAACACCCCGACGCTGGACATCGACCGCCCCATCGCGGACCCCACCAGCCGCACCCAGATCGAGACCCTGCGCGCCAACTGCGCCGAGTTCGGCGTGCGCCTGCACTCCCTGGGCGACGCCGATCAGGGCATCGTCCACCAGGTCGGCCCCCAGCTCGGCGTCACCCAGCCGGGCATGACCGTCGTCTGCGGCGACTCCCACACCTCCACGCACGGCGCCTTCGGTGCCCTGGCCTTCGGTATCGGCACCAGCCAGGTCGAGCACGTCCTGGCCACCCAGACCCTCCAGATGGCGCCCTTCAAGACCATGAGCGTGCGCATCGAGGGCGACCTGCCCGCCGGCAGCGGTGCCAAGGACATCATCCTGGCGATCATCGCCAAGATCGGCACCAACGGCGGCCAGGGTCACGTCATCGAGTACCGCGGCAAGGCCATCGAGCAGCTGTCGATGGAGGCCCGCATGACGATCTGCAACATGAGTATCGAGGGCGGCGCCCGCGCAGGCATGATCGCCCCCGACGAGACCACCTTCGCCTACCTCAAGGGCCGCCCCCACGCCCCCGAGGGCGAGGACTGGGACGCCGCCGTCGAGTACTGGCGCTCCCTGCGCACCGACGACGACGCCGTCTTCGACACCGAGGTCGTCCTCGAGGCCAAGGACATTGAGCCCTTCGTCACCTGGGGCACCAACCCCGGCCAGGGCCTGCCGATCTCCGCTGCCGTGCCCGACCCCGAGCAGATCGCCGACGCCACCGAGCGCCGGGCCGCCGAGCGCGCCATCGAGTACATGGACCTGCGCCCCGGCACCCCGCTGCGCGACATCCACGTCGACACCGTCTTCCTCGGCTCGTGCACCAACGGCCGCATCGAGGACCTGCGCGCCGCCGCCGACGTCCTGCGCGGACGCACCAAGGCTGAGGGTGTGCGCATGCTCGTCGTGCCCGCCTCCGCCCGCGTGCGCCTGCAGGCCGAGGCTGAGGGCCTCGACCAGGTCTTCAAGGACTTCGGCGCCGAGTGGCGAAACGCCGGCTGCTCCATGTGCCTGGGTATGAACCCGGACCAGCTGCAGCCCGGCGAGCGCTCCGCCTCCACCTCGAACCGCAACTTCGAGGGGCGCCAGGGCAAGGGGGGACGCACCCACCTCGTCTCGCCCGTCGTCGCCGCCGCCACCGCCGTGCGCGGCACCCTGTCCACCCCCGCGGACCTGCCGACCCTCGAGCCCGTCGCCTGAGCCGGACGAAGGAGACCCCATGGACACGTTCATCCGTCACACCGGCATCGGCGCCCCCCTGCGCCGCAGCGCCGTCGACACCGACCAGATCATCCCCGCCGTCTACCTCAAGCGCATCACCCGCACCGGTTTTGACGACGCCCTCTTCGCCGGCTGGCGCGCCTCCGAGGCCGACTTCATTCTCAACCAGGAGGCCTACGCGCGCGCCTCCGTGCTTGTCGCCGGCCCCGACTTCGGCACCGGCTCCTCGCGTGAGCACGCCGTGTGGGCCCTGAAGGACTATGGCTTCAAGGTGGTCCTCGCCCCGCGCTTCGCCGACATCTTCCGCGGCAACTCCGGCAAGCAGGGCCTGGTCACCGGTGTCATCAGCCAGGAGGACACCGAGCAGCTGTGGAAGATCCTCGAGACCGATCCGGGCAGCGAGATCACGGTGGACCTCGAGCAGCGCACCGTCGAGGCCGGCTCCTTCCGCACGACCTTCCAGATCGACGACTACGTGCGCTGGTGCCTCATGGAGGGGCTTGACGACATCTCCCTGACCCTCAAGCACGAGGATGAGATCTCCGCCTTTGAGGCCTCGCGCCCCGGCCACAAGCCGCGCACCCTGCCGGCGCGCACGCTGCCCAAGGAGGAGGTCGTCCCCGCCCGCAGCGAGGACATGCCCGTGGCCCTGGGCTACCCCTTCATCCGTCCCGCCCAGGACTGATCAGCACTGGTCAACACTGACTAGCCCTGACTAGCACTGAGTGCCACTGAGAACCGAGGAGCGCGCGCCACCCGGCGTCGGCCGACGGTTCCAGCGACAAAATAGTTTCGTTATTCTGTCGGAACTCTTGACGTAAAGAAGGTGCGGGATGTAGATTCCCTCCATGCCACCTTCCAAGGTTGTGAGGTCGGCCACCCGCCAGTTGCACCGGGATGCCGTGATTCGCGCCCTGCGCCTGCAGGGCGCGGCCTCACGCCGGGATCTGCAAGAGGCCACGGGGCTGTCAAGGTCGACGATCAGCTCGATCGTCAACGAGCTCATGGCCGAGGGAGAGGTTGAGCGCTGCTCGGCCGCTCGCACAGGCCGGGGTCGTCCGGTGGAGCTGATCCGCGTTGTCGAGGACGCACAGCGCACCTGGCTTGGTATCGAGTTCAGTCACGGCAGCGTGCACGTGGTGCTCGTGCAGGGGGACAACCAGGTACGTGCACAGGCGTGTCGCTCCTACACGGGAGAAACCACCTGGTCCGACCGCTTCGCGATCGCCTCTGAGGTGCTGGCCCGGGAGACGCCGTCAGAGGTCGCCGTCTCCGGCGTCGGGATCGGTTTCCCCTCATCCGCGGTCATGCGGGGCGAGGATCTCATCACGCGTGGCCAAGAGGGCGCGCTCGAACTGATCCGCGAGGTTGCCGCACAGGTGGGGCAGCGCTACCGCGCTGCGGTGTCCGTGGACAACAACGTCCGCCTCGCCGGCCTTGCGGAGATGCTCTGGCAGACGGAGGCCCAGCCGGAGAACCAGATCTATGCCAGGGTCTCGGACGGTATCGGTGGGGCCCTGGTGTGCAACGGCCAGCTTGTCACCGGTCAGTCCGGATTCGGCGGCGAGATCGGCCACCTGACGGTCGAGGCCGACGGCGTTAGGTGCCGGTGCGGCAAACGCGGTTGCCTGGAGACCGTGGCCTCGGCGAGCGCGATCATTCGACGCTGTCGCCAGGGCGGGGCGCAGGTCGCAGGCATTGAGGACGTCGCGCAGGCCTACCACCAGGGCCGGCGCGTGGCGGTCGAGGCCGTGACCGAGGCCGGCCAGGCCCTGGGCAAGGTACTGGGAAGAGTCTGTGTGCTGATCGACCCGGCACGCATTGTCCTCGCGGGCACCGTGGTGTCTGCCCTGCCCCACCTTGTTGACGTGGTGCGTGACCAGGTCGGGCTGGAGCTGCTCCCGGTCAACCAGGTCCTCCCGCGGACCGTGCACGCGCGCCTGGGCGAGGACGCCGGCGCGTTGGGAGCGGCGCTGATGGCGATGAGCGCCACCCGGCTGCGCTACCCCATCTTGATACCGGACAGGTCAGTGAACTGACCCGTGCCTCAACCAACCCGGAGGTAACATGACAACGACGTCATTACTGGCCCCTTTCACCAGACGCCCCCCACGTCGGCTCTCCGCCGATCAGCGCCAGGCCCTGCGCCGTCGACGCCAGATGTGGGCCCTCAACATCGTCTCGGTCGTGGGTGGTGTCGGGCTGTGGTGGGTGCTGTCAGTCAGCGGGTTCCGCCTGCCGACGCCGCCCGAGACGCTCCGCGCCTTCGCCCTCCTGTGGGAGGACGGAACGTTCCTGTCTGACCTGGGGGCCTCCCTGACCCGTGTCCTGACAGGATTCTCCTTGGGCACGCTGCTCGCGATCCCCGCCGGCTTCCTCATGGGCTGGTACTGGTTCGCCCGCGGGATGATCGAGCCCTGGGTGCAGTTCTTCCGTACCGTCCCTCCGCTGGCGATCATCCCGCTCGCCATCGTCCTCATGGGCATCGGGGAGCAGCCGAAGATCTTCGTCATCTTCCTGGCCGCCTTCCTGTCATGCGTCGTGTCGACCTACCAGGGCGTGATCAGCGTCGACAACACCCTCATCAACGCAGCCAGGGTGCTGGGCGCTGGAGACGGTCGCATCTTCCTCAAAGTGGTCGTGCCGGCCTCAACCCCATTCATCCTCGTCGGGATGCGAGTGGGCCTGGGCGCGGCCTGGGCGACCGTGGTTGCTGCCGAGCTCATCGCTGCCCAGCAAGGACTGGGGTACCGGATGCAGCAGGCGCAGGTGTACTACGACCTGCCGACGATCTTCGTCTCGCTGGTCGCCATCGGGGTGCTTGGTCTGGTCATGGACCGCACCCTCCTTCTGATCGAGCACAAGCTCACCGGCTGGCAGGAGCGTCGTTGATGAAGACAGAGCAGGCTCACACGAGCGTCAGCCAGGACGTGAGCGCCGCCAAGATCCAGGTCGAGCAGGTTCGCAAGACCTTTGACATCGGTGGGGCCGAGCCCTTCGTCGCCCTTGACGGAGTGGACCTGTGCGTGAGCGAGAACGAGTTCGTCACGGTGGTCGGTCCCTCGGGATGCGGCAAGTCCACCCTCATGAACATCCTTGTCGGCCTTGACCGTCCCACCTCGGGGCGGGCGCTGGTCGATGGCCGTCAGGTGCGCGGGCCCGGACCAGAGCGGGGAATGATCTTTCAGCAGTACGCCCTCTTCCCCTGGCTGACGGTCCGCAAGAATGTCGAGTTCGGCCTGAAGAACACGGTGAAGGACAAGGCGGAGCGCCGCCGCATCGCCGAGCACTTCATCGACCTGGTCGGGCTCGGGCAGTTCGCGGACGCACTTCCCAAGATGCTGTCCGGCGGTATGAAGCAGCGCTGTGCCATCGCCCGCGCCTACGCGGTCAACCCCTCGATCCTGCTCATGGACGAGCCATTCGGGGCGCTCGACGCGTTGACCCGGGTACGTCTGCAGGAGCAGCTGCTGGAGACCTGGAGCCAGGACCGGCGCACCGTCGTGTTCATCACCCACGACGTCGATGAGGCGGTCTTCCTGGCGAACCGGGTGGTTGTGATGGCGGCCCGTCCCGGACGGATCCAGCAGATCATCAACGTCGATCTTCCCTACCCACGCAATGACGAGGTGCGCATGTCACCGCAGTTCGCGGCCTTGCGCAACCAGGTGTGGCACGCCGTCTACCACCAGGACTGAAGGCCGGCCACACCCTCATAACCACACCGCCACCTCACAACCACACCACCCACCCACTCGAACAACCGAAGGAATCCCTCATGTCAACGACGACATTCTCCCGCAGACACGCCCTCGGCCTGGCAGCCCTGGTCACAGGTGCCACGACAATCGCCGCGTGCGGCGAGGACGAGGACGTCCAATCCGCCGCCGGCACTGAGGCCACCAAGATCAAGGTCGGCTACATCGCCGACTACAACGGCGCCTCCCTCATGGCCATCGCCAACGACCAGGACCTGTGGAGCACGCACGGGCTGGAGGCCGAGCTGTCCACCTTCACCAACGGGCCCCTGCAGATCCAGGCGCTGGGGACGAAGGACCTGGACTTCGGCTACATCGGCTCGGGGGCGATGTGGCTGCCGGCCTCCGGCAAGGCGATGGTCCTCAGCCTCAACTCGACATCCAACGCCGACCGCGTCATCGCACAGCCCGGCATCACCTCGATCAAGGACCTCGCGGGCAAGAAGGTCGGTGTCCCTGAGGGTACGAGTGGCGACCTGATTCTCCAGCTCGCACTGGAGAAGGGGGGTATGACCCTGGACGACATCGAGAAGGTCGCCATGGACCCGACCACCGTCGTCTCAGCCTTCTCAGCCGGGCAGATCGACGCCGCCGGGATCTGGTACCCGCTGCTGGGCACGATCAAGGAGCAGGTGCCCGACCTCGTCGAGCTGGCCAAGGACGAGGACTTCAAGGACACGATGGCCTTCCCCTCCGCCTCCGTCATGCGTACCGACATCGACGATGACACGGCGCTGAAGATGGCAAAGGTGCTGCGTGAGGCTATTGATTTCCGTGCGCGCAACCAGGACAAGACCATTGAGCTCACCGCGGCGCTGATCAAGGCGGACCCGGCCACGCTCAAGTCGGACGCCGACTACGCCAACTACTACGACTCCGCACAGTTGCAGGAGCTGACTGACGACGGCACTATCGTCACCTGGCTCAACGCGCTGGCAGAGTTCTATGTCAAGGCGGAGAAGCTGACGGATCCCGCGGACGCCTCGCAGTGGTACGCCTCGGAGTTCTTCACCCAGGCCGGCGAGGGCGGCACGAAGTAGCCCTGTGCCCGCTGCCGGCCGGAGATCGCGCTGCCGCGACCTCCGGCCGGCTCCGATGGCGTGCGCGCCACGATCCTTAGGCGCGCCGCCAGTGATCTTCAACGTTTCGTGATGATGGATGGGAGACAGACTGATGGGTTCCGTGGAACAAAGGCCGACAGAGATTCCTGACAACGTGCGTAATGTGTTGGTGCTGATGACTGATCAGCACCGCGTGGACACGATCGGGTGCCTGGGCAATCCGTACGCGCGGACCCCGGTGCTTGATGAGCTCGGCCAAGAGGGCTTTGCCTTCACTCACGCCTTCACTCCGACGGCGATCTGCACGCCCGCCCGGGCGTCTCTCATGACCGGGACTCTGCCGATCCGCCACCAGGTCCTGGCGAACCCGGAGTGGAACATCGCCTACCAGACCGCGATCCCGTTGGGGACGTGGACCTACACCCGTGAGCTCGCGGACCACGGCTACAACGTCGGGATCGTGGGCAAGTACCACTGTGGTGCCAACCTGCCCGGCGCCTTCGGGGCGGATGACGACACCTTCTGGGGGGCAGAGAACCCGGTGGCGAATGAGGAGTACGTCGCCTGGCTCAAGGACAACGACCTGCCTCCGGTGAAGGCACACGACCTGTGGCGGGGAACGCTGCCTGGGGGGCGGCCGGGCCATATCATCGCCGCGCGCCTGGACCAGCCCGAGGAGGCGACCTTCGAACGCTTCCTCGCAGACCGGGCAATCGCACGGCTGCGCCAATACGCGCAGCAGTGGAAGGAGCAGGAGCGCCCGTTCTGTCTTGACGTGCACTTCTTCGGGCCCCACCTGCCCTACTTCCTGCCCGATGAGTGGTTCGACCTCATTGACCCCGACGTCGTCGAGCTGCCCGAGAGCTTCGGCGACTCGCTCATCGGCAAGCCCCCCATCCAGTCCAATTACGCCACCTACTGGTCCACCTCGTCCTTCACCAACGAGCAGTGGAAGAAGCTCATCGCCGTCTACTGGGGATATGTGGCGATGATCGACTTCGAGATCGGCCGGATCCTGGACGTGGCCCGCGAGCTGGGGGTGCTGGAGGACACGGCGGTGTTCTTCACCGCCGATCACGGCGAGTTCACCGGTGCGCACCGGATGAATGACAAGGGGCCGGCGATGTATGACGACATCTACAACGTGCCCTTCATCGCCCGCGTCCCCGGGGTCTCGACCGTCGGGCGCTCAGACGCCTTCGTCTCGCTCATCGACCTGCCGGCCACGGTCATGGAGATCGCCCGGCTGGACCCCGCCCTGGTGCGCGACGGGCGCTCAATCCTCGACCTGACCCGGGGCCAGGAGGCGAGTGACTGGCGCCAGGACATCGTCTGCGAGTTCCACGGGCACCACTTCCCCCTCCAGCAGCGGATGCTGCGCACCCGCGACTACAAGCTCGTGGTCTCACCGGAGTCAATCAACGAGCTCTACGACCTGCGCCACGACCCCAGCGAGATGACGAATGTGTACACCTCGCCGGCCTACGACCAGGTGCGCCGCGAGCTGGCGACCGAGCTCTACCGCCAGCTGCGTGAGCGTGGGGACCACTCCTTCGCCAAGTGGATGGTCGCCATGACCGACGTCGATGTGCCCCTGTCCAAGACCGCACGCTCCGACCTGGACGACGTGGTCACGAGCTGATGCGCACGACCACCCGGACACGCCACGAAGCGGGCTCCATGAGCAGGAGGGAGGAACAGATCGCCGTACAGGTGGGTTAAAGTACCCGGGCCGCAACTGCGGTTGAGCGTCCACGGCACGCCAGTGCCCACCTATGGAGGTAGAGATGGTTGACGGACTGCTGCAGGTCGAGGGTGGTCGCCCGCTGCGTGGCGAGATCACCGTGCGTGGCGCGAAGAACCTCGTACCCAAGGCGATGGTGGCCGCGCTACTGGGCACCTCGGTGTCCGTCCTGGGCAACGTGCCCCGCATCCGCGATGTCGACGTCGTCTCCGGGCTGCTGTCCCTGCACGGCGTCGCCGTCGACTACGACCACCAGGCGGGCGTCCTCCAGCTCGACCCCTCGCGGGTCGAGAGCGCCCACGTGGCGGACATCGACGCCCACGCCGGCTCCTCACGCATCCCGATTCTCTTCTGCGGCCCCCTCCTGCACCGCCTGGGCGAGGCCTTCATCCCGGACCTCGGCGGCTGCCGCATCGGCGACCGCCCCATCGACTTCCACCTCGACATCCTGCGCAAGTTCGGGGCCACAGTTGACAAGCAGTCGCTGGGTATCCGCCTGACCGCCCCCTCAGGCCTGCGCGGCACCGTCATCGACCTGCCCTACCCCAGTGTTGGCGCCACTGAGCAGACCCTTCTGACCGCCGTGCGCGCCCAGGGCCTGACCGAGCTGCGCGGTGCCGCCGTCGAGCCGGAGATCTTGGATCTCGTCGACGTCCTGCAGAAGATGGGCGCCATCATCAGCGTCGACACCGACCGCACCATCCACATCGAGGGCGTTGACGAGCTCGTCGGATACCACCACGTCGCCCTGCCCGACCGCATCGAGACCGCCTCCTGGGCCTCGGCGGCCCTGGCCACCGGTGGTGACGTGCTCGTGCACGGCGCCCTCCAGAGGGACATGACGACCTTCCTCAACGTCTTCCGCAAGGTCGGCGGCGCCTTCGACGTGAGCGGGGACGGCATCCGCTTCTGGCACCCGGGAGGCGACCTCAGGTCCCTCGTCGTCGAGACCAATGTCCACCCCGGCTTCATGACCGACTGGCAGCAGCCCCTCGTCGTCGCCCTCACCCAGGCCCAGGGCCTGTCCATCGTCCACGAGACCGTCTACGAGAACCGCTTCGGCTTCACCCAGGCGCTGCGCCAGATGGGCGCCCAGATCCAGGTCTACCGCGAGTGCCTGGGTGGCGCCTCCTGCCGCTTCGGCCAGCGCAACTTCTACCACTCCGCCGTCATCTCCGGGCCCACGCCCCTGCACGGCGCCGACATCGAGGTCCCCGACCTGCGGGGCGGCTTCTCCCACCTCATCGCGGCGCTCGCGGCCGAGGGGACCAGCCGTGTCGAGGGCGTCAACCTCATCGACCGCGGCTACGAGTCCTTCACGGGCAAGCTCAAGGCTCTCGACGCCGACGTCACGCGACTGGCCTGAGGCTGCGAACCCGAACCTGGCCGGCTGCCGGGCACGGGGGCGGCGGTCCCGCTCGGGGGATAGAGTCCCCCCGTGAGCACACGCCCCATGTCTCCCTTCTACCGCTTCGCTTCGCGCGGTGTCATCATCCCCTTCCTCAAGGCCATCTCCCGCCAGAAGGTCGAGGGTCTGGAGAACATCCCGCGCGACGGAGGCTTCATCGCCGTCGCCAACCACCTGTCCGAGCTCGACTCGCTCACGGCGATGCGCGCCCTCGTCGACGCCGACGTCCCGGCCTACTCCCTGGCCAAGTCCACGCTCTTCGAGGTCCCCGTCCTCGGCCACGTCTTCAAGGCCGGCGGCCAGATCCCCGTCTACCGGGGCACCGACAAGGCCGGCAACTCCCTCGTCGAGGCCGAGCGGCGCCTGCGTGGGGGAGACGTCGTCATGATCTTCCCCGAGGGCACCCTGTCCCGGGACCCCCTGCGGTGGCCCATGACCGGCAAGACCGGTGCCGCCCGCCTCGCCATGTCCACCGGCGTGCCGGTCCTGCCCATGGGCCAGTGGGGCGCCCAGACGATCTTCGACTCCTTCGGCGGCGGCTTCCACCCCCTGCCGCGCAAGGAGGTTCGCGTCCTCATCGGTGAGCCCTTCACCCTGGCCGAGCGCTTCGGTACCGACACCCAGGACCGTGAGAAGGTCGTTGCCGCCACCGCCGAGATCATGTCCCGCATCACCGGACTGGTTGAGGTACTGCGTGGACAGAAGGCCCCGCGGCCCTACGACATGCGCTACGACGGCGATCCCGGCCGGACCCCCAACGGCCGTGACCTGCTGGGTACGCGCCGCCCCGACCCCGAGCCTGGGGATCAGACGCCCGGGGTGGCGCAGGAGCGCGACGACGACGCGCAGGACGCCTCGTGACCTCCTCGACCTCGCGCCCCTTCGCGCGCGCCACCGTCATCGGCTCCGGTGCCTGGGGCACGACCTTCGCCGCACTGCTCGCTGAGGCCGGCACCCCGACGACCGTGTGGGCCCGCCGCCCTGAGGTGGCTGAGGAGATCACCGCCGGGCACAACGAGCACTACCTGCCCGGCATCACCCTGCCGGGGCTCGTGAGCGCCACGACGGACCTGGAGGGGGCCGTTGAGGGTGCCGGGCTCGTCGTCGTCGCCCTGCCCTCGCAGAGCGCCCGCCAGGTCGTGTCCCCCCTCAAGGGCCGTCTGGCCGACGGCGCCGCCGCCGTCTCCCTCATGAAAGGCATCGAGCTGGGCACGGGCCTGCGCATGAGCGAGGTCCTCGGCCAGGCCCTGGGCCTGGGGTGCGAGCGCCTCGCCGTCGTCTCCGGGCCCAACCTTGCCGACGAGATCGCGGCCGGGCAGCCCACGGCCACCGTCGTCGCCGCCCAGGATGAGGCGCTGGCCGCCGCGGTGGCCGCCTCCTGCGCCACGAGCACCTTCCGCCCCTACACGAACACCGACGTGCTGGGCGTCGAGCTGTGCGGGGCCGTCAAGAACGTCATCGCCCTCGCCGTCGGGATCGCCGCCGGGCGGGGACTGGGCGACAACTCCAAGGCCACGCTCATCACCCGCGGCCTGGTGGAGATCACCCGTCTGGGACTGGCGCTGGGCGCCAGGCCCGAGACCTTCTCCGGCCTGGCCGGCATGGGGGACCTCGTCGCCACCTGCTCCTCGCCCCTGAGCCGCAACCAGACCTTTGGTCGGCACCTGGGTCAGGGCATGACGGCCGAGCAGGCCTCCGCGGCCTCACGCGGGGTGGCGGAGGGCGCCCGTTCCGCGCGGGCCGTGCGTGACCTAGCCGCCGCTCACGGGGTTGAGATGCCCCTGACTGCGGGCGTGGTCGCCGTCGTCGAGGGCCATGCCACCACCGAGGAGGTCACCGACGCCCTGCTTGCCCGGCCGCGTAAGGCCGAGGGCGTCAACGCCGCCCCGCTGGGCTGAGCCGGGCCCTGCCGACCCCGCCTATTGATGCCGGGTCACGGACGCCGGACGTCGACGACTAGGCGCGTGGGCTCCGTCAGGGTGAAGACCCGGTACTCCTCGGTCTCGGTGCCCAGCGTCAGCTGGTACTGGTCCTCGAAGGTCAGCTGCAGGTCCGCCTCGATAAGCCCCGTCCCGCCGGGCACCGTCTGGCGGGCGCCCCGGTCCAGGGCCTCGGGCACATCCGCGGCCAGCGCCATCGTGGCCCCCGTGCCGTAGATGACGAGCGTGTGCGAGCCCGCCAGCTCGATGGGCTCGCCCTTGCCCTGGGTGTGTGCCTGCTCAACCCACATGGCGTTCCACCCCGGTACGCCCGGCCCGGTGAGCTCGACGACGACGCGGTCGTAGCCCTCCTCGGGATGCGCCCCCACCCGCACACCGCTGACGACCAGCGCCGAGCCCGGTGAGGGCTCGGCGCTCGAGTCCCCGCTCACCCAGTCGATCCCCGTGGGCTCTGCGGGGTCGTCAGAGGCAGGGGCCTGGGAGGGCTCACCCGTGCCGCTGGCCGTCGCCGGTGTGGTGGGCGGGACGGGCTGCGCCGTCGGCGTCGACGTCGGCTGTGAGGCGTCCGGGCGGGTGCTGCCGCAGGCCGCCAGGGTCGCCATACCGGCAACAGCACCGGTGGCCAGCAGGGTGCGGCGTGACAGGTGAGGTAAAGCGCTCATCATTCCTCCTGGGAAGGGGACGGCCCTCAGGATACGGCCTGCCGCCGCGTCTGAGATCTCCACCAGGCCGCGCCGCCTCCGCCACGGCACCCGTCCGGCCTCCCACGTCGAGCTTGGCGTAGGCGCGCCTCAGGAGGGAACGCATCTCGATTGCGGCGTCGCGTGCCGTGTCCATCACCACGATGATCCGAGTCGCCCGTTGGCGCCGGTATCGCCTCAACGGGCGACACGTGGCCGCCGCCAACCGGTGGGACTCGACGCTGGGCGGGCGCGCAGTAGCCTGTGCCCATGCCTGATGCCCTTGAGCCCGTCCACAGCGCTCCCACCACCACGGGCAGGCGCCGCGTCGCCGTCGTCTTCGGGGGCCGCAGCGGCGAGCACACGATCTCCTGCGCCACCGCCGCGGGCGTTCTGTCCGCCATCGACCGTGAGCGCTACGAGGTCCTGCCCGTGGGTATCACGACCGACGGCCAGTGGCTCCTCGTCGACGACGACCCCGCCCCCCTCGAGCTCACCGGCCCCGAGCCCGTCGAGATCACGGCCGACGGTCTGGGCCGTGGCGAACTCGCGCTTCGGCCCGGCGATGGCTCGCTCACGGCCCTGACGCCCACCGGAGTGCAGGTCCTGGACCAGGTGGACGTCGTCCTGCCTCTGCTGCACGGCCCCTACGGGGAGGATGGCACCATCCAGGGCATGCTCGAGATGCTGGGCCTGCCCTACGTCGGCTGTGGTGTGCTTGCCAGCGCCGCAGGCATGGACAAGCAGGTCACGAAGGTCCTGCTGGGCGCCGCGGGCATCCCCACCGCCCCGCACGTCGTCGTTGGCCGCCACGAGTGGTCCCGGGACCGGGTCGGCATTCTGGCGGCCTGTGAGGCCCTGAGCTACCCGCTTTTCGTCAAGCCTGCCCGTGCCGGCTCCTCGCTGGGCATCAGCAGGGTTGAGCGTCCCGAGGACCTTGAGGCCGCCATCGAGGCCGCCCGCGCCGTCGACCCGAAGGTCCTTGTCGAGTCCGGGATCGTGGGCCGTGAGATTGAGGTCGCCGTCCTCGGGGGGCATGGCGAGGATGCCCCGCGTGTGGCCGAGCCCGGTGAGATCGTCATGGACGCCTCGCAGGGCGCCGGTGAGTTCTACGACTACGAGACCAAGTACCTGGCGCACGACGCCGTCCAGATGGTCTGCCCCGCGCGCCTGACGTCCGACGAGCGTGATCGGCTCATGAGCGCCGCTGCCCGCGCCTTCGAGGCCATCGGCGGTGAGGGCCTGGCCCGGGTGGACTTCTTCCTCACCGCCGACGGCGAGGTGCTGGTCAACGAGGTCAACACGATGCCCGGCTTCACCCCCTTCTCCATGTACCCCTACATGTGGGAGGTCTCCGGCCTGAGCTACACCGAGCTTGTCACCGAGCTCATCGAACTGGCTCTTGAGCGCCCGCTGAACGTCAACCGTTGAGGCTCCGGTGAGTACTCACGGGTCGACGGCGGCCCCCGGCCCGCTGGTGGGCGACCTCGACGAGTCCGAGCTGCTGACCGTCCTCACCCCGCCGCTGCCCGCTAGCCCCCTTGAGGTGGTGGGCAACGGTGACGACGGCGCCGTCCTGGCGGCCCCGGACGGGCGCTACGTCGTGTCCACGGACGTGCTCGTCGAGGGCCGCCACTTCCGCACCGACTGGTCAACCCCCGAGCAGGTGGGGCGGCGGGCCGCCGCACAGAATCTCGCCGACGTCATGGGCATGGGGGCCCGGCCCACGGCCATGGTCGTCTCACTCGTCCTGCCGGGCTCGACACCGGTGGCCTGGGTGCGGGGCCTGGCCAGCGGACTGGGGCAGACCTGCCGCCGGGCGGGGGCCGGCGTCGTCGGCGGCGACCTCAGCGCCGGGGACGCGGTGGTCATTGCCGTCACCGTGCACGGGGACCTCGAGGGTCGCCCACCCGTGCTGCGTTCGGGGGCGCGCCCTGGTGACCTCCTTGTCCACGCCGGGGACCTCGGTTCCTCCCGGGCGGGCCTGGCCCTGCTCAGTGCCGGCCTCGACCCTGAGAGCCGGCCGGCCGACGGCCAGGCGCGCCGCTGCATCGAGCGCTTCCTCACCCCGGTCCCTCCGCTTGAGGCCGGTCCCGCGCTGGCGGCGGCCGGGGCGAGCGCGATGATGGATGTCTCGGACTCCTTGCTGCGTGACTGCGGGCGCATCGCGGCCGCCTCCGGGGTCCTCATCGACATCGATGACCCGGCGGACGACCCGGCGGATGAAGCGCGGGGCGCGCAGGACCGGCGGCTGGCCGGGGCCCGCGTGGCGCTGGAACCCGTTGCCGCCCTGGCGGGCGAGACGGACCCGGCCGCGGCGGCGCGGGGCTGGGTGCTCACCGGGGGAGAGGACCACGGCTTGCTTGCCACTGTCCCGCCCGGCACCGTTCTGCCCGCGGGCGTGAGCGTCATCGGGCGCGTGCACGACCCGCTCACGGCCCCGGGCGTGCTTGTGGGCTCACGCCCCTGGGAAGGCCCCCTCGGCTGGGACCACTTCAGGGCCTGAGGGCCGTGTGGGCGCGGCCCTTCGTTCGGGGGCTGGGTGGTCAGGGCGGGTGGGCGCCGGCCCACGTGCTCGCCCTGTCGTCTCCGACGACCACGGGTCAAGTCCTTGGGAGTGGTGTGGTGGTCCTTCGTTGAGGGGTTAGGTGGTGGGGCGGGCGGGGGGGGCTGGCCTCCTTGGTGCTGGTGCTGGTGCTGGTGCTGGGGGTGGGGGTGGGGTGGCGTCGGGCGAGGGTGTTGAGGCTGAGGTGGTGGTGTCCTTCGGGCTGCTGGTCGGTTTGTTTGGCCAGGAATGGGTCGACGGGTCGGGTGATCGTGTCGCGGGTGGGGAGGGTGCCCGCGGAGTCGGTGCGCCGACGGTTCTTCTTGCTCGAGCGCTTGGTGGGGTTGTTCGGCCGGATATGCGTCCACACGTTGTTCGGGAAGGTTGTGGGTGCGAGGTGGTGCGCTCGAGCGGTGTTGAGGTGCTTGGTCAGGGCCGGGGGCTTATCGTCGGCATGGTCCGGCAGCCGCTCAAGCTGTGCGTTGACGGCTGTGGTGTCGGGCTGGTCGTAGGCGCTGTGCGGCCATGGCCTTGACGGCTGGCCGCATGCTCTTGGGTGTCATGGTCATGAGGTTCGCGGTGTCGTGGGTGCGGCAGTGTTGCCAGGACGTGCCGGGCAGGTGCGTGGCGATCGCCTCGTCCAATGCCGCATGCGTGTCGGAGGTGACTGGGCGGGCCCTGGCCAGGCCGCGGACCGACGGGGTCGGCGGAGAAGGTGTTCTGCGCCGCTGCGCTCTCACTGGTCGTCACTCGCGTGCCGGGCACCTCATGGTGCCTGTCCGCGTTCAGCCCGTTGGCTGGCGCCGCGGCGGCGTTGATGGCTCGTCCGCCCTCGCGGGACCTTTGTCGTCAGCGCGTCGGCGGAGACGAGCGTGGACGGGTCGGCCTGGTCCAGGGGGGTGGTGGCGCGGCTGCTCGGCATGCTCGTCCGATGACTCCGCCGTCCGGCTGACCTGTGACTTCGGCAGGCTGTTGATACCGAGGGTCTTGGCGAGCTTGTCGGTGCGGCGGGTGGAGAGGCTGGGGAGGTTAGCAGTCGGCGACCATGGTGGTCAGGGCTGATTCGGCGTGTTTGCGGCGCTCGAGCAGCCATTTGGGCAAGTAGGTGGCGGTGCGCAGCCTAGGGACCGCGACGTCGATCGTGCCGATCCGGGTGGCGAGGTCGCGGTGGCGGTAGCCGTTGCGCTGCGCAGTCCGGTCCGGGCTGGGGCGGCCGTGTTCCGTGTCGGAAACGGCGTCTCCGTCCGCGGGCAGCGGGGCGTTGGTCAGGTCCTGGAGCAGACTGCGCATCAGGTCCGGGCACGCCTCGGCCAGGGCGTGGCCAAGCAGGCCGTGAGGGTCGGCAAGCCGTGAGGGTCGGCAATATCAGGAGCGGTCATCGTGATGACTCCGTTCGAGGACTCTGTCGAACATTGACTCCAAGGACCACACGGTGACCGCGTCCCCGCCTGAGACGATCACAAGACCACCGCGCTACACCACTACGCGGAACTCAACTTTACGTGAGGCAGGAGTGGCGCTTCACAGGCACTTCACATGAGTCTCGTCAATCTCTTGACAAGGCAAGATAGTTCAGTTAAAGTCCGGCCAATTAGAGCAGTTCAATGAGCCATCCCTTGGGTGTTGTGCGATGCAGTTAGCTACTTATTTCACGTCTTTCGCCTTTTCTTTATTCGGTAATTCGATCGCGAACGTCGTCTTGCCGGTCCTGGTACTCGTTTCTACAGGCGAAGCTTTGAGTGCGGGCCTAGTGGCACTTGCTAGTGGTGCCAGCACATTCGTGTTTGGCCTGCTTTCTGGCCCATTGATTGATCGGTACGACCGGCGTCTCTTGGCATCTGCGGGCGACCTCGTTTCGGCGTCCAGTATTGGTCTGCTCGCCACTGTCGGCACTTTTGGCGAACTGTCGCTAACCTGGTTCATAATTTCAGCTTTCCTGAGCGGTATTGGTGACATGCCAGCGTGGAATGCGCGGGAAGCTATGATCTATGGGGTGCAGCGGCATTCGAGGGTCGCGCTTCAGACCTTGGTAGGGGTCCGGGAGACGGTCAGTGCCTTGGCGATTGTCTTAGGCCCCACCTTCGCGGGACTGCTGATGAACTTTTTCGACGCGCGGCTCGTTCTTTGGGTCACAGCTGCCACGTCCCTTATTGCCGGCACGCTCTGCCTTGCCGCACCGAGGGCCTATGGGCGCATGGATAAATCGGAAGGCGAGAGCTCGAAAATCACCTATTGGACTTCCTTCCGGGATGGAATTGTATTTTTAGGTAGGAGCAAGAACGCTGTCTTACGAGCTCTTACAGGATTGAACGTTGCGAGCGTCATGCTGGTGAGTATACTTCAAGGGCTTCTGATTCCCGTGTTTATGACCCTGAGGGATGTCGGCTACGCGAACGGGCCTGCTCTGGCCGCCGTTGGACTGGGACTGCTTTCCGGTGGTGTTATATATGCTTTGGTCGGAACCAAGGTTCATGCTTGGCCGCTGACGCTAGGAGCGTCACTGTTAAATGTGGTGGGGCTCGTGCTACTGGTGCAATTTTACTCAGTGATTTACACGATTGTCATGTGCTTCTTTTTTGGCCTCAGTTCCGCCGCCGTGGGGGCTGTAACGGGGGTCGTCTCATTGCAAGTGACGCCCGAAGAGATGCGGGGAAGGATCAACGGATTGCAAAATTCCTTCTCGATGGTCATTGGACCCCTCGGTATCTTCCTGACCGCCTGGCTTATATCAGGCACCTCGGTGACCTCCGCTGGCTGGGCGTTGGTCATCTTTTGGATGATAGTTAACGCGCTGTTCCTGCTCAACAAGCGTGTACGCCGAGCGGTCCAAGAGTCACAGTAACTGGATACATTGCCTTCTGGACGTGATCGGATGGGACTCGGGACTTGTGGGCTGGTCCGCACACACAAGACTTCAGTCACTCGCACCAGGTCTTGGCCGGGTGGAGTCAGAAATTGAGTTGTGGGCTATCGTGGCGCCGGCTGCGCTTAAGAAGCTCGCTTGAGATTTGGCTGTGTGGTGGTGTAGTTTGTCAGTCGCCCTCGGCTGTGCTGCTGCCCCGTTATCAGCGCGTTTTGCGGTTATGTGATGGTCTGCTTCCACGACCGAAAGTACTCGGAGCCTACCCTCTTCTGTTCGCGCTTGTCCTGCTCTGAAGTGCCATCTCGTGGCTTAGAGAATGCACCAGTAGGTTACAGTCGGCGAGTTGCGCGAGTGGCCAAGCGGTAGGTGGTCCAGGATCGGCGAATCGATTTACCGATGCCGAGCGTTGCGCCTAGGTAGTTCACGCCGATGGATCCGAGTACCTCTACCCGAGCGGCCGCCGTGACCATCCAGATTATGGGGTTCTTCACAACCGACGGTGTATCGCGGATGTGGTCGGGTGCGGCGCGTCGGTGCGGGGTGAGGGTCGGGGTCTTCCGATGATGGGGGTTGCTAGGGCGTGTCTCTTAAGGTAGCCGGCTGGTGATGGCGTGCAGGACGAGGTCGGCTCGGTAGACGATGGCGAGTTTGTCGTACCTGGTGGCCAGGGCTCTCCACTGCTTGTAGTCGCAGAAGGTTCTCTCCACGGCGTTGCGGTGGTTGTAGGAGTCCTTGTCGAACGTGAACTCGCGCCCGCCGGCCCGCCCCTGCGCTTGCGGGCAGCGGCCTGGTCCGCCTTGACGGGGATGATGCACTTGATGCCTCTGCGCCGGCGGTGCAGGCGGTTGGCGCGCGAGGAGTGGCCCTTGTTGGCGAGCACCAGGTTGGGGCGCGAGCGGGGCCGTCCCGGCCCGGCCGGGGCCACGCGCAGCGACTGCATTACCGGCTCGAGCATGGGGCTATCGCCGCCTGGCCCGGCCCGATCAGCACGACCAGGCCACGACAGGCGTGGTCGACCATCGAGTGGATCTTCGTGCTCAGCCCTGCCCTGGAGCGACCGATAGCGTGGTCAGTGGGCTCTTCCAGCCGATTCCTGTAATTCGGTAGTTCGGTAGGGCCCCCTGTGTGGTCGCGGGGCGCGTTGGCGGCGTGCTGGTGCACGCGCACCACCGAGGAGTCCACGCTCACGTCCCAGCCGACCTCGCCGCTCGCATCGGCCTGGGCGGGCAGGCGCTGGCGAACCCTGTCCAGGGTTGCGTCGCCGGCCCGGAGCCGGTGGCGCTTGCATACGGTCTGCCAGGGCCCGAAGCGCTCGGGCAGGTCCCTCCAGGCCACACCCGTGCGATAGCGGTAGATGATGCCGTCCAGCACCTGGCGGTCATCGCGCCTCGGGCGCCCGGTGGCAGGCCGTTGCGCAGGCAGCAGCGGAGCCAGGACCGCCCGCTGCTCATCGGTCAGGAAACGCGTACGAGACACACCACCAGCCCCACACCAGCATCACCACCCCTTTGGAGACACGCCCTGGGTGGTCAGGGCGGGTAGGCGCCGGCCCACGTGCTCGCCCTGTCGTCTCCGACGACCACGGCCACCCCGGGGCGCTACCACATTCTCACGGGCACTACTCCATGCCGCCGACAGCAGCACGAGTCAACTACTAGTTCTGAGACTTGTGGAGGGGAATCCCCTCTCTGAAAATGGAGGCCGTCCGAAGAGATCACCGCCGTGTACGGTGACGGACTCGTCCTGATAGGAGACGTCAATGCCGCATTGGTTCGGGACGTTACTGTTGATCGCCGTAATTGTCGGATTGCCCTTCCTGTATAACGCATGGAAAGAGAAGGCACTGGAGAAGGGTGGAGCCGCGGCGAAGGTTGCTCAGGCGGCCAGCACCATCGGTGGGGGTGTTGAGCGTGGTGTCAACCGCTTGGAGTGGATCGTCATGAAAGGAGCCGGCGTCGTTGCTGTGCTCCTCGCCGTTCTGGGCCCGTTCCTCGTCGATGATCTCGGCTTCAAAGGTGTGATCGTGGCCCTCGTCCTCGGTGGTTACGGAATCTATCTCCTCGCTCCTGGGGACGACAAGTGGTTCTTCTTCCCGTGGTGACATGACTCCCCATGACCGGGCGGGCCGTGGGGGGTGAGGATACTGCCGGAGGAAATTGAAACAACTGAGAGAAGGACAAACACATGAGAATCAAGAAATACGCCGTCGTCACCGCTGTCGTTCTTGCCGCCTGCGGCACCATGCTGAGCGGTTGCTCGGGAAGCCCGGCAAGCAAGGGCGGGGACGCGACATGCGGCGAGTACCTGCAGATGTCGAAGGACGAACGGACGGAGGCGATCACACTCCTTCTCAAGGAGCACAACGACGATCCCTCGAACGGCGAGATCTCAGTGGCGAGGGCGTCCGCGACCCTGTACTGCAACACGGTCGGATCAGACAGCTCACCCATTCGTGATATCAACGGCTGAGCCGCTGCCCTCAGTTGCGGGCGAGGGCCGCGTCCGCTCCGCTTCTCCCGTCTTCGACTGCGCTGAGAGATCCGCTGAGTGATCCGCCCTGCAGCGGGCTGGGGACTCGTGCCCCGTCCGGTACGCCGGATGCCAGCCGCCGAGCAGTGAGGAGGGCCGCCACCCATCGGGTGGCGGCCCTCCTCACTGCTCGGCGTCGGGGCGTTCAGATGTTGCGCGTCACCTTGCCGGCCTTGAGGCAGGACGTGCACACGTTGAGGCGCTTGGGAGCACCGTTCACGAGAGCACGCACGCGCTGGATGTTCGGGTTCCACCGGCGGTTGGTCCGCACGTGGGAGTGCGAGACGCTCTTGCCGAAGATGGGGCCCTTGCCACAGACGTCGCACACAGCAGCCACGGTCTCACTCCTGAATCTTCATTGCGTGAACGCTCGAGCCGAACGGCCCGGCGCTAGGTCTACCGCCCGGGGAACAGGTCCCTCGGGCAACCCGGACACTGTATCCGACCGGCCAGCCCCCACCCAAGCCGGACCCGCGTGGGCTGAGGCACACCGGGTGCCGATCGCCGTCGGAATGCACCCGCCCGGGGCGGGTAGCCTGGGGGTGACAGCAGCCGCGCTCCTCGCGCGCCCCGCCCCAGGAGGACATGACGGTGACAGGCACGCGTACGCCCCCACCCGTGCTCGACGCGCGCACGATCCGCTCCTGGATGAGCCTGGCGGTGCGCACCGCCACCCGCACCCGCGAGCTTATCGACGGCTTCAACGTCTTTCCCGTGCCCGACGCCGACACCGGTAGCAACGTCCTGCTCACCCTGACCTCGGCCGCCGCGGCCCTTGATCGCCTGCCCCGGGCCGCCGACGCCGCCCAGGCCACTCGTACCATCGCCGACGGCGCCGTGCGCGGGGCCCGCGGCAACTCCGGCCTGCTCGTCTCCCAGGCCCTGGCCGCCCTGGCCGAGGTCGCCGCCGACGCCCCCACCGGACTGCGCCCCGTCGAGCTCGTCCACGCCTACGAGGCCATCGCCTCCTCCACCTGGGAGGCCGTCTCCCGCCCCGTCACCGGCACCCTGCTCACTGTCGCGGCCGACGCCGCCCAAGCCGCCCGCGCCCTGCTCGACGACGCCGCGCCCACCGCCCCTCCCACCGTCGGCGACATCGCCGGCGCGGCGGCGCTCAGCGCCCAGGAGAGCGTCGTCGAGACCGCGGGCACGGGCCACGGCCCCGTCGATGCCGGTGGTGCCGCCCTCATGCTCATGCTCACCGCGCTGTGTGACGTCCTGTCCGCCCCCACCCCGGGTGCGCAGCCGGACGGCCCGCTCACCGCCGTCGCCGTTCAGATGCTCACCGACCTGGCCGCCTCCAGCGTCTCCCACGGCTCCCTTCTCCAGGGCGGACCCGCCTCCTCCACCGGCGAGTTCGAGGTGATGTACCTCCTCGAGGCCACCGCCGCCCAGGCGACCGCCCTGCGCCACCAGCTCGAGCGCGTCGGTGACAGCGTCGGTGTCGTCGGCGCCCCTGACGCCCTGGGCGTCGGCCTCTACCAGGTCCACGTCCACACCAACACCCCGCGTGCCGCCCTGCCCCGCACCGGACGCTGCCGCCAGGTCTGCATCCACCACCTGCACCCCACCGCCCTCGCCCTGGGTGAGCCCCTGGAGGCCGGTGAGCCCCCCTTGCCCTACGCCTCGGCTGCCCAGGCGTCCGCCGGGCACGTCATCTCCTTCGAGCGCCTGGCCTCCCGCCGCCGTCTGGACGGTGTCGGCCCGCAGCAGGAACAGGCCTCGGGTCGGCGCCCCTCGGCGTCCCCGGCGACCGAGCGGGCCCACCGGGTGGGCGTCATCGCTTGCACCCGGGCCCCCGGGCTCATCGAGCAGCTGGCCCGCACCGGCGCCGTCGTCCTGCTCGACCCCGACCGTGAGGGCGTCCTGCGCGCCGTCGGCGACCTCGGCCTGCCCCAGGTCCTCGTCCTGCCCTGCGACGCCGACTCCGCGGCCCGCGCCCACGAGGCCGGACGGCGCCTGAGCGCCCGCACCGTGCCCTCCACCGTCTGCGGCCCTGCCGGCGCCGCCACCCCCGAGCACGCCGGGCACGCACCCACCTCCTCCCAGCTGCTCGTCGCCGACACCGACGACGAGGCCCGGGTCCTGGCGGCGTCCGTCGCGGTGGCCACCCGCACCACCGGCACCAGCCTCACCGACCTCGCCCTGTTCGCCGGGCGCGCCGGTGAGGACATGCGCACCCTCGCCCTGGACGGTGAGGCCGCTGAGGCCGACGCCGTCGCCTCCGCCGTCGCCGCCCTCCTGCGACCCGACGACGAGCTCCTCACCGTCATTCTCGGGCGCGACGCCCTGCCCGACGTCGGCGCCCTGGCCGTCTCCGCTGCCGAGCGCGCCGCGGCCCTGACCGGCACCGACCCCGTCGAGGTCGTCGTCCACGCGGGGGGACAGGCCCACCCCGACGTCCTCATCGCCATCGAGTAGCACCCCGCCACCGTGTGCCCCGCCCGCCCCCGCTCAGCAGAGCCCCCTGCCGCGCCCCCGCCGCGCGGCAGCGTCCCCCTGCTCTCCCAGCCGCTCAGCAAGGTCCTGGGCAAGAAGACTGCCGACGAGCTCATCCGTCAGGGCCTTCTGACCGTCGGAGACCTCCTGCACCTCCTGCCGCGGCGCTACGACACCTGGGGAGAGCTCACCGAGCTGGCTCAACTCGTCGAGGGGGAGCATGCCACCGTCCAGGCGCAGGTCCTGCGCTCGACCTCCCGGCGCACCCGCGGCGGGCGCCCGGCCGCCCTCATGGAGGCCACCGTCACCGACGGCGCGAGCACGATGGATATCGTTCTCTTCGGCGGTGCCGGCCTCATGAGCCACTACGCCAAGCAGCTCGCCCCCGGCACCACGGTCCTGCTGTCGGGCAAGGTGGGCCTGCGTCGCGGTCGCAGGCAGCTCGCCAGCCCCCGCTTCCAGGTCCTCGACGACCTCAGTGAGGACGAGCGCGAGGCGCTCCTTGCCCGGCCCCTGCCCATCTACCCGGGCACCGACGCCCTGCCCTCCTGGAAACTGGCCATCGCCATGCGCACCGTTGTGGACCAGCTCGGTGACGAGGACGTGCCCGAGCCCCTGCCCGCCGAGGTGCGCGCCGCCCACCGTCTGGTCGACGCCCTCACCGCCTGGCGGTGGATCCACTGCCCCCAGGACGAGGAGCAGTGGCGTGCTGCGCGCAGGCGCCTGCGCTACGAGGAGGCCTTCGTCCTGCAGGCCGCCCTGGCCCGCCGCCGCGTCGAGCACGAGTCCACCCACGCCGCCGTCGCCTGGTCGCTGCCGGGCCCTCAGTCCCTGCGCGCGGACCTGGACGCCGCCCTGCCTTTCCGGCTCACGGCCGGGCAGGTGCGCGTCGGTGAGGAGATCGCCACCGCGCTCGACTCCACCGTGCCCATGCAGC
This sequence comes from Actinomyces respiraculi, assembly GCF_014595995.2. Lineage (NCBI taxonomy): Bacteria > Bacillati > Actinomycetota > Actinomycetes > Actinomycetales > Actinomycetaceae > Actinomyces > Actinomyces respiraculi. Next base: position 1,914,877 of record NZ_CP063989.1, on the reverse strand, counting down.
GCCTGTTGCAGGGCGATGTCGGCAGCGGCAAGACCCTCGTCGCCCTGCGCGCCATGCTCCAGGTGGTCGGCGCCGGAGGGCAGGCGGCCCTGCTCGCCCCCACCGAGGTCCTGGCCGCCCAGCACCGGGCCTCGCTCGAGCACCTGCTCGGGCCGCTCGCACGTGGCGGCATGCTCGACGGCGCCGTGCGCGCGACCCGGGTGCACCTGCTGACCGGCTCCACACCGGCACCACGGCGCCGCGAGGTCCTGGCCGCGCTCGCGGGCGGGGAGCCCTCCATCCTCGTGGGCACGCACGCCCTGCTCAATGAGAGCGTCCAACTGCCCTTCCTGGGGCTCGTCGTCGTCGACGAGCAGCACCGCTTCGGCGTCGCTCAGCGCGACGCTCTGCGCGAGCGCGGGGGAGTGACGGACCCACAGGCCCTGCCCGGGTCCCAGGAGCGCCGCACACCCCACCTGCTCGTCATGACGGCCACCCCCATCCCGCGCACCATCGCCATGACCGTCTTCGGGGACCTGGACACCGCCGTTCTCGACGAGACCCCTGGCGGGCGCAGCCCGGTTGCCACCCACCTCGTGCCCTGGGAGCGCGAGCCCTGGGTTGAGGGCATCTGGCGCCGCGCCGCCCGGGAGGTGGCCACAGGCGGGCGCGTGTACGTCGTCTGCCCACGCATCGACGTCACCGACGAGGAGCTCACGGACCTCGCCCACGGCTCGCTCGGCGTCGGCGCCGATGAGCCGGATACCGCCGGGCTGGAGGACCTGGTCTCTGCGCTGGGGGAGGATCCCAGCCCGGCGCGCCCACTGGCGGCCGTTACCGAGTGGGCCGAGCGCCTGGCCGCCGAGCCCGCACTGGAGGGGGTCGGCGTCGGCACGCTCACGGGCCGCATGAGCCCGGCGGAGAAGACCGCGGCGATGGAGGACTTCGCCTCCGGGCGCACGCCCGTGCTCGTGGCCACGACCGTCGTCGAGGTCGGTGTGGACGTGCCGGGGGCGACGATGATGGTCATCCTCGACGCCGACCGATTCGGCCTGTCCCAGCTGCACCAGCTGCGCGGGCGCGTCGGGCGCGGGGACCGCCCCTCCCTGTGCGTGGCGGTCGCCGGTTGTGAGGTCGGCTCGCCTGCCTACCACCGTCTCAAGGCCTTCGCCGAGACCCTGGACGGCTTCGCGCTGGCCGAGGCGGACCTGGAGCTGCGCAGCGAGGGCAATGTGCTCGGTGCCGCCCAGTCGGGGCGCCGCAGCGACCTGGACCTGCTGCGCGTGACCCGCGATGCCCGCGTCATCGAGCAGGCGCGGGGTGAGGTGCAGGCCGTCATCGCCCGGGACCCGGGCCTGGAGCACCATCCGGACCTCGCCGCCGCCATCACCGAGCGCCTTGACGAGGAGTCCCAGGCCTACCTCGAGCGCGCCTGAGCGGGCGCTCACCTGGACACGACATGAGCCAGGGCCCCGCACCCGCGCCCTGGGCAGGAGCGGGGCGGGTATATGGTGAAGGCTCTCGACGAGGTTGCCGGGGACAGGCCCACGTCCTGGAGCCGCTCACGTGAAGGAAGAACGTGGCACGTACTGACAGCCCTGAGGACCACGTAGGCGAGGGGCCGGTGAACCGGCCGCGCCTGCCCCTGTCCGTGGTCACCAAGCCCACGGGAGCCGCCTGCAACCTGGACTGCCAGTACTGCTTCTTCCTGTCCAAGGAGCTGCTCTACGACGTGCCTCGCCAGCTCATGAGCGAGGAGACGGCACGGGCGTACATCCGCGAGCTGCTCGCCGCCGGCCCCGATGGTGAGGTGACGGTGCTGTGGCAGGGCGGGGAGCCGACCCTTCGTGGTATCCCCTTCTTCCGCAAGGCACTTCAGATGTGCGAGACCTACCGCCGCCCCACCCAGCAGGTCCGCCACGCACTGCAGACCAATGCCACCCTCATCGACAAGGAGTGGGCGGCCTTTCTCGCCGAGCATGACGTCCTGGTGGGGGTGTCAATCGACGGGCCGGCCCCGCTTCATGACGCCTACAGGGTCAACCGTGGTGGTCGCGGCACCCACTCGATGGTGGTGCGCGGCTACCGGCACCTGTACGAGGCGGGGGTGCGCACCAACGTGCTGTGCACGGTCAACGCCGCGAACCAGGATCACCCCCTGGAGGTCTACCGCTACCTGCGTGACGAGCTCGGCGCCTGCTACATCCAGTTCATCCCGATCGTCGAGCGCGTCGAGCGCGCTGATCTGCCCGCGGCCGAGGCCGGCTGGCGCTCGGCTCAGGGCGCACGCCTGCTCTACACCCAGAGCGGAGACGCCGTGACCTCGCGAAGCGTCAGCCCCCAGGCCTACGGCCGTTTCCTCACCACGGTCTTTGACGAGTGGGCCCGCCACGACGTCGGGCGCGTCTTCGTCCAGGACTTCGACGCGGCGCTGTCCGCCCTCTTCGGCATCTACCCGGTGTGCGTCCATGCCCCCGAGTGCGGCGTCAACCTCGCCATGGAGTTCAACGGCGATGTCTACGCCTGCGACCACTGGGTGGAGCCGGATTGGCGCCTGGGCAACATCATGGACAACTCCTTCGCCGAGCTGGCAGACACGACGGTGATGCACCGCTTCTCGCGCAAGAAGCGGGTAGAGCTGACCGCGCAGTGCCGTCGGTGCCCGGTGCTGGGGCTGTGCAACGGCGGCTGCCCCAAGGACCGCTTCATGCGCTCATCCGACGGCGAGGAGGGGCAGAACTACCTGTGCCAGGGCTATGGCCACTTCTACTCCCACATCCTGCCCGACCTGCTGGCGATGGCCCGGTTGGTGCATGCCGGCCGTGCACCTGCTGAGATCATGGACCCGGACACGCGTGAGCGGATGCGCCCAGCCGGGCCGCCCGGTGTGGCCGTCCGCGAGGAAAGAGCAGACCGATGACCATCGTAACCGCCCTGCTTATCGGGGCATGTGTCGGTGTGGTGGTGGGGGCACTGGGGGCAGGCGGAGGGATCCTGTCGGTCCCGATCCTGGTCTACCTGCTGGGGCAGTCACCGCACGCTGCGGCCAGCGAATCGCTTGTCATCGTCATGGTGACCGCCCTGGTCTCGCTGCCCTCGCGTGCACGGCGGCAGCAGGTCAGATGGCGCGAAGGCATCGTCGTCGGTCTGTTGTCGACCGTCGGTGCTGTCGGGGGCTCCTGGCTCAACGCCCTGGTCGAGGGCCAGGCCCTGATGATCGCCTTCTCGGTCCTGCTCGTCGTCGTCGCCGCGGTCATGGCGTGGCGGACGCGGCGGACCTACCACCCGGCCCCGGACGGAGCAGGGGGGACGACGACGGCGGCCGGCGCCCCACGGCGCTCCTGGTGGCTGGTGGCGGTGGCGGCCACCGTGACCGGGCTGTTGACCGGCTTCTTCGGCGTGGGTGGGGGATTCGCCGTCGTCCCGATGCTGACCCTGGTTCTCGGCCTCGACATCCGCCGTGCCTCGGGAACCTCCCTGGTGGTCATGGTGATCGCGGCGCTGGCGGCGCTGGCCCAGCGGATGACGGGGATGGTGGAGATCGACTGGGCCCTAACGCTGGCCTTCACCGCGGCCTCGGCAGCGGGTGGAGCGGCGGGCGGACCGCTGTCGCAACGGGCACGCGCCTCGACCCTGAGCTATCTTTTCGTCGCGCTGCTCCTGGCCGTGGCGGTGCTCACCGCCGTCCGGGCGCTGCGGTGAGGCGGCCTGCTGTGCGCGACCCGCGATGCGCGCCTCGTCGCCTCGGTGCGCGCTGAGGCGCGGGGCCTGCCTGTGCTGACACTGTCCTCAACTGTCCTCAGACTCGAGACATCGGCGATTATCGCGTGATAATGTGCTTGTGGGCACGCGATGACGCGTGGACCCTCATGAAAGCGAGAGCCATGTCCAGCACAGATATCGGCGCGTACGAGATCGATCCTCAGCGTGCCAGGTTCATCAAGAAGCACTCCTCGACCCTCATCGCCTTCGGCGAGTTCATCGATGGCTACGACCTCACCGTCATCGGTGTCGCGATGGTCTTCCTCACCAAGGACTTCACCCTGACCGCTGCGGACAAGGGTCTGCTGGTGGCCATCTCCTTCATCGGCACGGCCCTCGGCCTGGTCGTCTTCGGAGACCTGTCAGACCGGATCGGACGCAAGCGCGTCTTCGCCTTCAACCTGTGGGTCTTCATCCTCACCGCTATCGGAGCCGCCCTCATCACCCAGGTGTGGATGCTGTGGGTCATGCGCTTCCTCATCGGCGTGGCCATCGGAATGGACCTGTCGACCTCGGCGGCGTTCCTGGCGGAGATCGCCCCGAAGGCGCGGCGCGGACGTATCACCGGCTCGCTGCTCAACATCATGCTCGTGCTTGGCGCGATCTTCTCCGTGCTACTGGCGCTGGTGCTCTACGCCGTCGTCCCGGAGGCCCACCAGGAGTGGATCTGGAGAGGCATGTTCCTCTTCGCCGCCATCCCCGCCTTCATCGTGCTCATGCTGCGCCGCCGTCTGCCCGAGTCCCCCCGCTGGCTCATCCAAAACGGACAGGAGGACAAGGCCTGGGCCATCATCCACGCGCTGGGACTCTCGGAAGAGATCACTGAGGCCAAGCCCAAGAAGACCAACCGCGAGTACCGCTCCCTCTTCCACGGCGAGGCCCGCCGTCGTGTCATCGTGTGCACGGCCTTCTTCATGCTCAACTCGACTGCCGGACCAGTCGTGTCCTTCATGGGGCCGATCATCTTTGCGGAGGCCGGCATTCCCGAATCCAACAACCTGTTGGTCACCCTTGCCGCCAACTCGGTGGCCGCCGTCGCCCTGTTGGTCGGGGCCGCACTCATCGACAAGGTCAACCGGCGTGCTCTGGGGCTGGCAACCTCTGCCGTTCTCACCGCGGCTGCAGCCGTGCTCGGGCTGTTCGGTGGGGTCTCGCAGATCCTCCTCTTCGGGGCCTTCATCGTGTGGAGCTTCACCACCTACCTCGGGCCGGGCATGCTCTCCGTCGTCTGGTCGGTGGAGGCCTACCCCACTGAGCTACGAGGCTTCGGCGCGGGCTTCACACAGGCGATGGCGCGCGTCATGTCCGCCACCGTGGTGTTCCTCATCCCTGTCCTGGTCGCCACGTACGGCTACTACGCCATTGCCCCCTTCGGGCTGGTCTATCTGCTCATGTTCCTTCTGGTTCTGGCCAATCCCTGGCTGGCGAATACCTCGGACCATCTGGAGTCGGTCAGCGCACAGGAGCCTGCCGTCGCTCACGCGGAGCGCTGAGCATCATGCTGTGTGGCAACCGGTCGGGTCCCCACCAGTTCCGGTGCGCGAACTCGACCGGTTCGCCGCCGGCACTACCTCAGGCGTGTCGTACTGCGCAGGTTTGCGCAGGTCGGCAGCGTGGTCACCAAGGGGCTGGGCGCGGATCCTCCCTCGATAACGGCTGCCGCGGCCAGTGCCCCCAGTTCGTTCACAGGCCACTTCACGGAGGACAGGCCCAGCAGCGCAGCAGGCCCGCTCTCGACGTCCCCGAAGCTGAAGACCTGAACGTCACCCGGAACGTTCCTGCCGCGCTCGTGGAGGACCTCGAGCACCCCGACGCCGAGTTGGTCGTTGCCGGTGAAGAACAGGTCGGCACCCTGCTCCACGGCGGCATTCGCGCTCAGACGGGCGTCGTCGGACAACCATCCCTGCGCGGTGAGGATCTGCGCCTGGGGGAACCGCTCCAGGAAGGGCCTGACACGGTCAGACCGCCTGCCCGGTCCCAGAAGCACGACTGGGCGTGCCACGCTGTCGGTGTCAATTCGGTCAAGCATGTCACGCACTCCGCGGGCCTCGTCGATCCCCAGGCTGGCGCACCCAGGCCCGGGCACGGCCTCACCGCCGGTGTTGATCCAGGCCGTGGGTACCTCCGAGCGGCTGAGGAGCTCCCCGGCAGGCTCCATCGACGGGTCGGCACGGCACACGGCCCCCGCGAGCTCCACCTCGCGCAAAGTCTCCTCCACCACCTCGTAGGGATTGGCGGAGATCGGTACCGGCAGGATGAAGTGCCCCCGGGCCCGGGCCGCGTCGATGCACCCGGTCAGGACCTCATTGAACACAGGCAGCCGCAGGGACACCGGCAGGTCCGGGAAGAACAAGGCGATGACCTTGCTCGACTGGTACCGGAATGCCCTGGCCGCAGCTCTGGGGATGTAACCGACTGCCTTGGCGGCCCGCCGGACTCGCTGCGCAGTGTCCGGCGAAAAGCCAAGCTCCTCGGCCCGGCCATTCATGACGTGCGAGACCGTCGCAACCGACACTCCTGCCGCCTTGGCCACGTCTGCTCTCGTCGCCCGTGCCACGCCCGACCTTTCCACCTCTTCGTTTGTCGCCATCGTAACCGCGATACTTGAGACCCACCCCGGAGCCACCAACATGTCCACGACCGAGAACAACGAGAACAACCAGACGAGCACGACTCCGCTGTCCTTCCTCTTCGTGCTCACCGACGACCAGGGGCCCTGGGCAACCAGCCGTTACTGGCCCGAGCTCATCACCCCCACCCTCGATGAGATCGCCGAGCACGCCACGGTCTTTGAGAACTACTACTGCGCCTCACCCGTGTGCTCCCCGGCGCGTGCGTCCCTCATGACCGGTTACATGCCGTCCGCGCACGGGGTCCACGACTGGTTGGTGGGTGGCCGCCACCCCGACGACCGTGAGGAGACCTTCTTAGAGGGGATGGCGACCCTTCCGGAGGTCCTGCACGAGGCCGGCTATGTCACCGCCATGTCCGGCAAGTGGCACGTGGGAACCTCGCAGCACCCTGCACCCGGCTTCGACCTGTGGTACGCCCACCGCTACGGTGGTGGCCCCTACTACAACGCTCCCATCTGGACGTCCGACGGGCAGGAGGCCGAGGAGCCCCGCTACTTCACCGATGCGATCGCCGAGGAAGCGTGCCAGATGATTGCCCAGATCGCCTCACGCACCGGTGCCGACGGCGCCCGCCCACCCTTCTACCTCCAGGTCAGCTTCACCGCCCCGCACTCTCCATGGCTCAACAACCATCCGGCCGAGCTGACCGACCTGTACGCGGACACGGACTTCCCCTCCGTGCCCCGGGAGGAGCCTCACCCCTGGACCAAGACCTACGACGACTTCGCTGCGGCCTTCGCGGACCCAGTTCCAAGCCTGCGGGGCTACGCAGCCTCACTGACCGGGGTGGACCGGGCCGTGCGCTCGCTGCTCGACTCGCTCGAGGAGCACGGCCTGGCTGAGAGCACCGTCATCATCTACATGGCGGACAACGGCTTCAGCTGTGGTCATCACGGCCTGTGGGGCAAGGGCAACGGGACATTCCCGTTGAACTTCTGGGAGAACTCGGTGCGCGTGCCCTGTGTCATCTCTCTGCCGGGGCAGGACAAGACGCGAGTGGTGGAGCAGTGCGTGTCCGCCTGCAGCTTCTTCGACACGCTCTGTGAGCTGGCGGGGATCAGTGTCGAACCGGATCCGCTGCGCGGCGCGGGCTCTGTGGCCGCTCTGCTGCGGGGCGAGGCCGAGGCGGAGGAGCCCGTCGTGGTCTACGACGAGTACGGTGGCGGCCGCATGATCCGCAAGGGGGCCTACAAGTTCGTCGACCGCTACGACGGGCCGCGCGAGTTCTACGACCTCGACGCCGATCCACTGGAGCGGGAGAACCTGGCAGACCTGCCCTCCCGCGCGGCTGTGGTCCGTGAGCTGTCTGACGAGCTGCACGAGTGGTTCCGCGACCACGAGACTGCCACTGAACGGGCTTACCACCGTGAGGTGCGCGGGCGTGGACAGGTACACCCGCCGCGCGACGGCTATGACGATGCCCGCACCTACGTGCTGGGGGAGAAGTCGATGGACGGTGTGGACAAAATGGTGGGTTAAGCGACTGCCGGTGGGCGCGGCGCCGGCAGACCGCCGTCCCAACGGGCGCGCGCCTCGGCCCTGAGTTATCTTGTCGTCGCGCTGCTCCTGGCCGTGGCGGTGATCACCGCCGTCCGTGCGCTGTGGCGGCGCGGCCCTGGCCTGTGGCGGGGGAGGTTATCGAGGAGGGATCGCGAGGATGCCCGAGGCGTTGCGGCATAGGGAGATGCGCGAGCACAACCAGGTTCTTGTCCTGGGCCTGATTCAGCGTTGCAGTCCGATTACCCGTCCTGAGTTGGGCAGACGCTCAGGGCTGACGAAGGCCTCGATCACGCGGATCGTCCAGGAGCTGGTCAGCCAGGACCTGGTCAGTGAGGTCCCGGCGCAAGGCACGAGTGCCGGGGGGCGGCCGGCCACCGGTCTGCGGATGAGGGCCGGAGTGCTGGCGAGCGTGGGCGTCGAGCTACGGATCGATAGGTGCGCGGTCCTCCTGCGCGACCTGTCTGGCGTCGAGCTGGGACGCTGGGAGGGGCGCATGGTCCCGGGGACCGATCCCGTGCAGGTCCTGTCTGAGGTCGGACAGCGTATCCAGGCCCTGCGGCGGGACTGTCCTCACCACGTGGTGGGTGTGGGGGTCTCGGTGGGAGGGGCGGCCACCGATGACGGGCAAGGCATCGCCGCCTCCCTCTACCTGGGCTGGAAGGACGTCGATGTCGCCCGACTGCTGGCGCCCTACCTGCCGGGGGTGCCGCTGCGGGTGCTGGACGTGTCCCGCTGTGCCGCCCAGGCGAGTTTTGAGTACCTCAGCTACCAGGCCGGGCAACAAGGTGACCAGCTGCCTGACAGGTCGGAGCTGGTGCACCTGCAGTGCGGCATCGGTCTCGGGGCCGGGTGCCCAGGGGGATGGGACACGAGCCTGCCTCCCCGGGAGAGCAGCCTGCCGGTCGGCCACATCCCGCTTGACCCCTCCGGGCCGCTGTGTGAGACCTGCGGGTGGAACGGTTGCGTGGACTCGGTACTTGGATTTACCGCGTTGATGAGGCGTACTGAGGACCTGAGGGTGAGTCCCAGCCAGGATCCGCGCTACATGGAGGACTACTGCCGCCAGGTCGCCGCTGTGGCAGCTGATGGTGACCGCCGCGCGGCAGGGGTGCTGGCCGCCCTGGCCGACGACCTGGCACGTGCGGTGGTGATGATCGCGCTGCTGGCGCGCCCCAGTCGTATGACGATTGGTGGCTGGCCGGTGTATCTCGGCCCGGACTTCGTCGAGGAGGTCGGACGGCGCGTGCGTGCTCACCAGGACTGTGGGTCCTTGAGCATCTCGGTGGGTGAGCTGGGTGATGACGCCTCGCTGGTTGGGGCCTCGATGATTGGCGCGGATGTTGGGGTACTCGCGCGGCTGACCGACCAGGCGAGCTGAGGCATATCACCCACTCATGGGGGCGTGGTTCTGCGCAACTTCTGGGAGGGGCCTGCCTGCTTCTCTCGGGTGTGGTCGGGTCGTGGTGTGGGTAGGTGTGGCCAAACCTCGATCTTTTGGTTACAATATGGAACGAACGATCGAGTCAAGGGCGACTCGATCTCGACAAAGGAGTCCTTATGCCCCACACCGTTTCTCGTCGTCACCTGCTTGCTGGTGCCGGCCTGGGTGCCCTCAGCGTCCCGTTGCTGTCTGCCTGCGGATCGAGGTCCGGGTCTGGCGGTGGTGACACCGACTCCCTGAGCTTCATGGTCCTGGGAGGCAGCCAGGAGCTCAACGCCTACCTCTCAGACACGGTGCTCCCCGCCTTCAAGAAGGAGACAGGCGTGGATGTCGAGGTCCAGAACTCCGACTGGGGCTCTGCCTTCCAGAAGGTCACCACCGCGGCTGCCTCGGGCCAGATCGCTGACGTGCTCCTCCTGGGGGCCATCTGGACTGCGCCGCTGGCTGCCAAGGGCGTGCTGCTGCCCCTGGATGGCTATATGTCCACGCTGGAGAGCAAGGAGGCCATCTACCCTGACATGCTTGCCGACGGAGTGTGGGACGCCACCCAGTACTCGATCCCGATCGGTACCGACGTGCGCACCGTCGTCTACCGCACTGACCTGTTGGAGAAGGCGGGTGCAGACCCCACCAGGCTGCCGACCACCTGGGCCGAGCTGCGTGAGGTTGCCACCAAGGTGCGCGATGCTGGGGTGTGCGAGTCCCCGATCTGGTTCGGCCTGGACAAGTCCATCGGGCTTCAGCAGGCCTTCGCGGTCCTCATGTTCTCCAACGGCGCGACCTACTGGAAGGAGGACGGCACTGCGAACTTTGACAGCCCTCAGGCTAAGGAGGCTCTGCAGTTCCTCGTCGACTGCTTCGACACGGGCTTGTCCGACTACCACTTCGTCATGGAGGCCAGCGCCCAGCGTCCAGTGGTGGCCGGGCAGAGCGCGATCTGCTTCAGCGGCTCGATGGCCGACATCACCGATGCGAGGAACAACGCCCCCGACGTCGTGGACAAGCTCGCCATCGGAACGCCCCTGACCGGGCCCTCCGGCTCCACACCGGCTGGCGGAGCATGGATCAACAAGCTTGCCGTGGCCAAGGCGTCGAAGAACCCCGAAGGGGCCTTCCGCTTCATCCGCTTCCTCACCGAGGCCCCCCACATGTCCCAGTGGGACCACCTCACCGGGACCCTGCCGGTCCGCGAGGACCTGGGCCAGGAGGAGTGGCTAGGCGAGGAAGGCAAGGAGTTCATGGAGATCGCCCAGTACGCCAGGTCCCAGGAGCCGCACCCGGGCATGATGAGCTTCGGTCAGGACATCAATGAGCTGCTGCAGTCTGCCGTGCGCGGGTCCGCCACGGTCGACGAGACGGCTCAGGCGATCAACGACAAGCTCAACGCCTTCCAGGGATGAGGCCTGGTGTCTGCTACCGCGTCCACAGCTCGGGCTATGCGCAGCGGTGAGCGGTCGACAGTCTCGTCGCTCGACCGGCAGCGCAGCCGGGCCGGCCGCCTCCTGGCCGCCCCCGCTCTCATTGTCATCACAGCGATGACCGTCGTCCCGCTGGTCATGGCCTTCTTCCTGTCCTTTACCCGCTACGACCTGCTGTCCCCTCCCCGGTTCGTTGGGCTCGCCAACTACACCGAGGTGCTCACCGACCCTGTGTTCGGGAAGGTCACCGTCAACACCCTTGTCTTCGCCGTCGGCCAGGTTGCTATCGGTATCGTCGTCACCTTCCTGGTCGCGATGCTGTTCAACCAGCGTCTGGTCGGCAACTCGTTGATGCGCACCACGGTCTACCTCCCCCAGGCGATGTCCTACGTCACCGTTGCGCTGCTGTGGAGCTTCCTCTACGACCCCTTCAACGGCCCTCTCAACGCTGTCATCCAGTACCTGGGCGGTCCGCGAGTCAACTTCCTGACCGAGACCAGCCTCGCGATGCCCTCCATCATGGCGATGTCGTTATGGCGCAACTTCGGTTACTTCATGATCATCCTTCTGGCGGGTCTCAAGGCGATTCCTCCCGAGCTGCTTGAGGCCGCCCAGATCGACGGCGCCGGTGCGCTGCGCAGGCTTATCCATGTCACTATTCCGCAGATGAGGAACTCCCTCCTTTTCGTCGCGGTCACCTGGTTCATGGGGGGACTGCAGATGTTCACCCAGGCCTACGTCATGACTCAGGGAGGTCCGGAGAACGCCACGCGCTCGGTGGTGTACGAGATTTACAAGTCGGCTTTCTCCGACCTCAATATTGGACGGGCCTGTGCCGTCTCGGTGCTGCTGTTCCTCTTCGTGGCCGCCTTCGGGCTGCCGCTGCGCGTTGCCGAGCACCTCAAGGCGCGCCGCAGCGTGCACGAAGCATCAGGACGCTGAGAATGGAGACGACGATGACCGCTCTCGCCCGCCCTACCCCCAGACGGCGCTCACGACGCCGGGCCACACGCAGCCTCCTGCTGCACCTGGCTGCACTGGTCGTCACGGCCCTGTACCTCATTCCGATGCTCAACCTGCTCTTGGTGGCCCTGACACCCATGGGCGAGCCCACCACCGGGACAGTGCCCAGCCGCCTGGCCTGGGGCAACTTCGCCGAGGCGATTCAGGCCTCTGACTTCGGGCTTTTCTTTGTCAATTCCATGCTGGTGACACTGGCCTCGACAGTGAGCCAAGTGGTGCTGTCCTGCATGGCCGGCTACGCCCTGGCCAAGATGCCGGTGCGGGGTAAGAAGTACATCCTCTTCGGTCTCATCGCGCTGCTCGTGGTGCCTCCGGAGGTCATGATGGTGCCCCTGTTCACTCTCTTCACCCACGTCCCCCTCGCAGGGGGTAACGACTGGCTGGGCCAGGGCGGTGCGGGGATGCTGGACGGCTACCTCATCATGATCCTTCCCCACGCCGCCTCCGCCCTGGGGATCTTCCTCATGCGGCAGTTCTACGTCGACCTGCCGGAGGAGCTGGGGCAGTCTGCCCGGGTGGACGGAGCCGGAGAGCTGCGAATCTTCGCCCAGATCTACACCCCGCTTGCGCTTCCGGCTGTCGCAGTGGTCACGGTCCTGGCCTTCCAGAGCGCCTGGAACGACTTCCTGTGGCCGCTGGTGACGGTCAAGAGCAACAACATGAGGACCCTCCAGCTGGGGCTGGCTGTCTTCTACCAGGAGAACTCCACACAGTGGAACCTCCTCATGGCGGCAATCCTCATGATGACGATCCCGATCATCGTGATCTTCCTCTACGGCCAGCGCTTCTTCACCGACGGCGTGTCCGCCGGGGCGGTCAAGCAGTAGACAACAGCAAGGCATCATGACTCCCGTAGACCCCCTCTCACTCGTCCCGGATACCGGCCCGCGTCGGCCCAGCTTCCTGTTCATCCTCACTGACGACCAGGGCCCTTGGGCGGTGCCCTGGAGGATGCCGGAGCTTCAGATGCCCCACCTGGCAGAGCTGGCCCAGGAAGGAGTCGTCTTTGACAGTTTCTACTGCGCCTCTCCTGTCTGCTCCCCGGCACGTGCCTCGCTCCTGACCGGCCGGATGCCCTCGGCGCACGGGATCCACGACTGGCTCGTGGGCACCGAGCACTCACGGGCCCACCCTGACCAGTACCTGGAGGACATCACCACTCTCCCGGCTGTCCTGTCCGGTGCCGGGTACGTGTGCGCCCTGTCAGGCAAGTGGCACGTGGGGGAGGCCCGCCAGCCGGCAGCCGGGTTCTCCTCGTGGTACGCCCACCGCTTCGGCGGCGGACCGTACTACGAGGCCCCGATCTGGCGGGAGGGGCAGCAGGCCAGCGAGAAGGAGTACTTCACTGACGCCGTCGGACAGCACGCGGTGCAGTTCCTGCGCACTTATGCGCGTGGGTGCAGCGAGGTGGGACACCGTCCTTTCTATCTCCAGGTCTGCCCGACGGCGCCCCACACCCCGTGGGACGAGGACAACCACCCCCGTGAGCTGCTGGACATCTACGAGGACTGTGACTTTCCCTCTGTGCCGCGTGAACCCGCGCATCCGTGGACCCGGGCGCGCAAGAAGGACTTCGTCGACTCCTTCGCTGACCCCGACCGGAGTCTGCGCGGCTACTGCGCCGCGCTTAGCGGGGTGGACCAGCTTATCGGTCGGCTGCGCGGGGAATTGGAGGAGCTGGGGCTGGCGGAGGAGACGATCATCCTCTACATGTCGGACAACGGCTTCTCCTGCGGGCACCACGGGATCTGGGGCAAGGGTAACGGCACCTACCCGCTCAACATGTGGGAGAGCTCCGTCGCCGTCCCCTTCGTCATGTACGTGCCCGAGGGGCTTCGGGACCAGGTGGGACCTGTCGCGCTACCGGGAGCCGGCAGCCACGTTGTCGACAACCTGTCCGCCCTCAGCTTCTTCCCCACCGTGTGCGAGCTGGCCGGTGTCACGGCACCGGCAGACCCACTGCGGGCGGGGGAGTCCTTCCTGCCCTGGCTCAGCCAGGAGGAGCAGGAGGAGTCCTCGCGCCAGCCCGTGGTCGTCTACGACGAGTACGGCGGCACTCGGATGATCCGGGACGGCCGGTGGAAGTACGTGCTTCGCTTCGAGGGGCCTGAGGAGCTCTACGACCTCCAGAAGGACCCACAGGAGAGGTGCGACCTCGCCCAGGACCCCTCGCTGGCACCCACGCGCCGGCGTCTGCGGGACCAGCTCGAGGACTGGTTCGCCAGGCACGAGACGGTGCGCGCGCGGGCCTATGAGCAGCCCGTCACCGGCCGGGGACAGATTCACCCGACCTGGCGGCGTGAGGAGGCCCAGCGCTACGTGCCCCTCACCGAGGAGAACTGAGTCTGCGCCCGAGGTTAGTCTGGCGTGTCTGCGACCCGGGGAGTCCCAGGAGTCGCAGAAAGCCGCGGGATGCTGCAGGTACCGTGCTAAGAGGCCGGGTGCTCGGGCGCGTCCAGCTCCGCGAACCACAGGCGCGTCTCACCGTAGCGTTTGCCGCCGAAGCGGCGCAGCCCCGCCGGCCAGACCGGCTCGGGTGCGCGGGTCGAGCGCTCCAGGACGACGACGGCGCCCGGCGCCAGCCAAGGGTCCCGCTCTCGGCCCAGGGGCTCGAGCATGGCGAGGACATCGGCCTCATCCAGGTCGTAGGGAGGGTCGATGAGCACGAGGTCCGCCGGCGCCCCTGCGGCGCCTGCCAGGAAGGTCGCGGCTTTCGCCGTCACCGCCCGCACGCCGCTCAGTCCGAGGGAGCGGATGTTGCGCTCGCACACCTGGGTGGCGGTCCTGGAGGAGTCCACGAGGGTGACGTCGGTGGCCCCGCGGCTGGCTGCCTCCAGGCCCAGGGCGCCCGAGCCGGCGCACAGGTCCAGGACCCGGGCGCCGCGCAGGACGTCGTAGTGCTCCAGGCGGGCGAAGAGCGCCTCGCGCACCCGCTCGGAGGTCGGGCGGGTGCCAGAGCGGGGCACATCAATCCTGCGTCCGCCGACGGCGCCGGCCACGATCCGCGTCATGGTCCGACCATACGTGAGGTCCGGCCCCAGGGCCCATCTCGAGCATCTCGCGCGAGACCGGTCAGTCCTCCGGGGCCGGAGCGTGCTGACCGTAACCGGTCTCCCGGATCTTTCGGGCCACTGCCGCGATCTGCTCGTCGGAGAGGATCTTGGGGGTACCCACGGCACGTGTGCGCAGATAGAGCTCGCAGACCCACTCCAGCTCCTGGGCCAGGACGTAGGTGGCGGCCAGGTCCGGGCCGGCCACCACGGAGCCGTGGTTGCTCATGAGGGCCGCCGTGCGCCCCTCAAGGGCCCGTTCAACGTTGGCCGCCAACTCAGGAGACCCATAGATCGCGTAATCCGCCACCCGCACGTTGCTGCCGCCGAACATGCAGATGTAGTAGTGCACGGCCGGAAGCGCGCTCACACCCTCGAGGCTAGCGACGGCGGTGGCCGCGTAGGAGTGGGTGTGCACCACCGACATCTGGCCGGTCGCCCGTAGCGCGGTCAGGTGCAGGTCCAGTTCACTGGCGGGCTTGAGGGCGCCATCGACCTGCTTGCCCGTGACGTAGTCGACCACGGCGACCAGATCGGGGCGCATGTCCGGGTAGGGCAGCCCCGAGGGGGTGATGGCGACGAGGTCGCCCTCCCTGACGGACAGGTTACCGGCGGTGCCGACGACCAGTCCGTCGTCGGCCAGGTGGAAGCAGGCCTCGGTGATCTGCTGGCGGGCATCGTGGAGAAGCATCATGGGCTCTTTCCCCGGGGCGTACCGCAGTACGCCCCCGTTGCGTCAGAAGTGGTGCTAACAGATTGTTGCATGTTAGCGCTCTCATGTCTACGGGTGCGTTCTCGCTTTTGTACTTGACATTACCGGATGATTGGAGTCATGCTGTGTTTGCGCTCACATTCCTGTGGGTCCTGGTCATCGTCGCCCAGTGAAAGGAACTGTCATGCCCACCGCGTCCTATCCCGCCATCGGAATCCGCCCCCTCATTGACGGCCGCCGTCGCGGCGTGAGGGAGTCCCTTGAGGACAAGACCGCGCAGCTGGCCAAGGATGTCGCCGAGCTCATCTCCACCCACCTGACCTACCCCGACGGCAGCCCGGTGCGTTGCGTCGTCTCCGAGACCGCGATCGGGGGTGTGGCCGAGGCCAACCGCTGCAAGGAGCAGTTCCGCATCGAGAACGTGTGCGCCGACCTGACTGTCACCGCCTCCTGGAACTACATCACCGAGGTCCTCGACCTCGACCCCTCGATCCCGCACGCCATCTGGGGCTTCAACGGCACCGAGCGCCCCGGGGCCGTGACCCTGGCCGCCGCGGCCGCCGCCTATAACATGCTGGGCATCCCCTGCTTCGGCATCTACGGCCACGACGTCCAGGACGCCGACGACTCAGGCCTGACCGACGACGTCGTCGAGAACATCCTGCGCTACGCGCGCGCCGCGCTCGGGGCCGGCCTTATGAAGGGACGCAGCTACCTCTCGATCGGGACCGTCTCGATGGGGATTGCGGGCTGTCGCGTCCCCGAGCAGTTCTTCGTCGACTACCTGGGAATGCGTGCCGAGTACATCGACATGATCGAGATCGACCGCCGCATCGCCAACGGCATCTACGACCACAAGGAGTACGAGACCGCCCTGGCCTGGGCCCGCGAGCACCTCACCATCGGGCAGAACCGCAACCCCGAGACCAACCGCTTCACCCAGGAGGAGTACGACGAGCAGTTCGACTACTGCATCAAGATGCTCCTCATCGGCCGCGACCTCATGGAGGGCAACCCCGCCCTGGCCGAGCTCGGGTTCGTCGAGGAGGCCGACGGGCACGACGCCATCGCGGCCGGCTTCCAGGGGCAGCGCCAGTGGACGGACTACAAGCCCAACGGCGACATCCTCGAGACCTTGATCAACACCACCTTCGACTGGAACGGCAAGCGGCCCGAGAAGGTCTTCGCCACGGAGGGCGACGCCGGCAACGCCGTCGCCATGCTCTTCAACTCCGTCCTGACCCACCGTCCCCAGCTCTTCAGCGATGTGCGCACCTACTGGAGCCCCGAGGCCGTCGAGCGGGTCACCGGGTACAGGCTCGAGGGACGCGCTGAGCACGGGTTCATCGACCTGCGTAACTCCGGGGCGACGACCCTCAACGCCACTGGCCAGGAGAAGGATGCCGAGGGCAACCCGATCATCAAGCACTGGTGGGAGATCACCGAGGCTGACATCGAGGCGGATCTCAAGGCGTCCACCTTCCACGCCGCCACCCGCGAATACTTCCCCGGTGGCGGATTCTCCACCCACTTCACCACCTCTGGCGGCATGCCCGTGACCGCGACCCGCCTCAACTTCGTGGCCGGCCAGGGACCGGTACTCCAGATCTCCGAGGGCTGGACCGTGGAGCTGCCCGACGACGTGCGTGACCAGATCGTCAACCGCACCGACCCGACCTGGCCGACCACCTTCTTCGTCCCGCGCCTAACCGGTCAGGGTGCCTTCACGTCCGTCTACGATTGGATGGCCAACTGGGGTGCCAACCACACGGCCACGGGCTACGGGCACTTCGGCGCCGACCTCATCACCCTGGCTTCGATGCTGCGCATCCCCGTCTACATGCACAACGTCGAGCGCGAGAGAATCCTGCGCCCCAAGGCCTGGGCGCCCTTCGGCACCGCTGATCTCGAGAGCGCCGACTTCAGGGCCTGCGCCGCCTTCGGGCCCCTCTACCGCTGAAGGACCGCATCATGACGAGCACCGACGAGCATCGTCCGACTATGAGCTGGAGCAGCGGGGCGGACAGTGAGCCAGGGGCTGAGCACCACGCGCTCGCCCTCGACCTCGGCTCTAGCTCCGTGCGAGCGGTTCTGGGAAGCTACCGACAAGGGGTGGTCAGCACCGAGGAGGTCTACCGGCTGCGCCACCAGGTGGTGGATGACCGCGGCACTCTCACCTGGGACCTTGAGAGCATCATGGACGGTGTTCGTCGGAGCATAGTCGAGGCGACGCGGCGCCTGGGGCGTGCTCCCGACTCCATCGGCATCGACACCTGGGGCGTCGACTACGGCCTTCTCGACGCCAACGGATCCCTGCTGCGCGCTCCCCGGGCCTATCGCGACGGGCGCATGTCCCGGTGGGCCGCGGACCTGGATCAGGCCATCGCCCCGGAGACGATCTGGCGGGAGACCGGTATCCTGCCCCAGCAGATCAACACGGTCTACCAGCTCTACGCGGACTTGAGGGAGGAGCCTGGCCTCGTTGATCGGGTCGACCGCTTCCTGCCACTGCCCGACCTGGTGGCGTACCTGCTCGGCGCCCCTGCCGAGACGGGGCGGGCGATCGCCTCGACCACCGGGCTCGCCTCACCCGGGGCCCAATGCTGGTCTGCCCACGTGCTGGAGGCCGCCGGAATCCCCGAGCGGTGGATGCCCCCGCTCGTCGACGACGCCACCGTGGCCGGCAAGACGTCGGAGGGGATCACCATCGTGCGTCCCGGTGGGCATGACACCGCCTGTGCCGTCCACGCGCTCGGGCTGACGAACGACGACGTGCACCTGTTCATCTCCTCAGGATCCTGGAGCCTCATCGGGGTCACCGTTCCCGATCCGGTCCTGGACGAGGCGACGCTGCGTTCCGGACTGACCAACGAGGTCCGCACCGACGGTGGTATCCGGCTCCTGCGCAACCTCACCGGCTTCTGGCTGCTTCAGGAGTGCCAGCGCTCCTGGAACGAGCCCGATACCGGGGTGCTGGTCAAGGCAGCGGGGGAGTGCGCCTCTCCCGGGGTCGTGATCGACCCCGATGACGCCCTCTTCGCCACTCCCGGGGACATGCCGGGCAAGATCGCCCACTGGTGCCGCGACCACTACAGGGTGGTCCCCGAGGGACCTGCGCAGACCGTCCGGCTCATTCTCGAGTCGCTCGCCTGCGCGCACGCCGCCTACGCCCAGGGGCTGCAGAACGTCGTCGGCGACCTGCTGGACCCGGCTTCGCCGATCCACCTGGTGGGAGGCGGGGCGCGTAACAGCCTCCTTCCGGCGATGACGGCGGCGGCCTGCAACCGACGCGTCGTCGTAAGCACACCGGAGGCCAGCGCCCTGGGCAACATCCTCGCCCAGCTCGAGGCCACCGGCGCCGTCGACCCGGCTTCGCGCGGCGAGGTGCTGCGCCGCAGCGTCCACCTGGTCGACGTCGAACCCTCCGACTCAATCGTGCAGCCCGACGCTTTCGACGTCATGCGAGAGCGGCTGCTCAATATCACTGCCGGCTGACCTCCGACCTCATCGACTGCAACTGAACCATCTAACCGACAACCCACCTTAGGAAAGGAGCGACGATGCTCCGCAACATTCCCGCTAACCTGTCACCCGATCTCGTCAAGATCCTGCTCGAGATGGGGCACGGCGACGAGATCCTCCTGGCTGACGCCAACTTCCCCGGGCACCACCTCCACCCCACCACGGTGCGGGCCGACGGGCTGGGGATCCCTGACCTGCTCACATCCATCCTCACCCTCATGCCCCTGGACCGGTACAGCAGCTACCAGGTGACCCTCATGGAGACGGTCGGCGACGATCCTCGGCCTCCGGTGTGGGACGTCTACGAGCAGATCTGGAACGAGGCGGAGAAGGACGCCGGTCCCGTGAGCGTCAAGACGATCGAGCGCATGGTCTTCTACGACTACACCCCGAGCGTCTACGCCGTCGTCATCACCGGGGAGACCGCCCTGTACGGGAACCTCATCCTCAAGAAGGGCGTGCTGTGATGACTGCCATCCAAGACCCCGCGGCTGAGGCGGAGATCGCCCGGAAGACCCCAGTCAACCGAGCGTTCCTGTAACCCCGGTAAGGTGGCGCCCTTCTGCCTGCTGGTCTCCTGCTTCGCCGCCTGGGGCCTGGCCGGGAGCATGAGCGACCCCCTGGTCAAGGTGTTCCGCTCCGTGTTCTCCATGACGAACCTGCAGTCCTCCCTGGTGGATTTGGCCTACTACGGTGCCTATTTCTGCCTGGCGATCCCCGCGGCCTTCATTAACAGCCGCCCGGACTACAAGGGCGGTGTCCTGATCGGGCTGGTGCTGGCGGGAACCGGTGGGCAAGGGGCTGGTGCGGGCGGGTGGTGCTCCACCGGTGCGCCCCCCCATGGTCGCCAGCTCGAGGGCCTTGCCGGACTCCCAAAGGCGCTTGGAGTGGATGGGCTCGGCCCCCTTGCAGGGCCCGTTGACGGTCCTGGGCCGGGGTGTTGTGATACGGCGCCCATGGTGCCCGCTGAGGTAGTCATCTGCGGTGGTGAGCGTGTCGTGGCACGGGCCCGTCGCTACGCGCGCACAGACAGGTGGTGGGCGCGGCCCGCGGTCGGCACGGGGCGTGGCGTGGTGCGTCTTGCGCACCGCGCAGACTGCTGTGGCTCTGTGCGTGGACGTGCGTGGGCTCCTCCACGAGGGTCTCGTCGCGCTGGGTCTGGGCGCAGGCCGGTCGCGTCTTTGAAGCCCGGTGAGCCGCGCGAGGTGCTGAACCCGCACTCTGTCGCGCCTGGGACGCGGCAGATCGGCCTGGGGCCCGGGCTGATCGGGGTGCTGGTTGATGAGCCGGGTCATCTTGTGGTGGGGTGGTCGAGGCCCGCTGCGGAAAAGCTGAGGTCCTGCGCACGATCTCGCTCGCGCGGCGCAGCTCGAGGTCCTGCGCGCGGGTGCCGCACCTCCTGTCACTCATCGGTGCCCGCACGGTGAGCATGGCCTCGATCAACGCTGCGCTGCTTCCACCAGCTGCGCAGTGTGTGCGGCCCGGGCCGGTCC
Organism: Actinomyces respiraculi; assembly: GCF_014595995.2. Classification (NCBI taxonomy): domain Bacteria; kingdom Bacillati; phylum Actinomycetota; class Actinomycetes; order Actinomycetales; family Actinomycetaceae; genus Actinomyces; species Actinomyces respiraculi. Next base: position 1,894,344 of record NZ_CP063989.1, on the reverse strand, counting down.
AAGAAAGCCCTCAAGACCTGGCTCGCCCAGTGCGACCACGCCTGGTGTGAGCAGGTTCAGGCCTGACTTTTGACACTTGGTGTGGGGCTGGGTGGTTTTGGTTGGGTTTTCGTTGATTTTGTGCGGCTGCAGGGGGCGGGTTGGGTCACTAAGGAGGCTGGTTATGATGGGGTTTGTGAGCCCGTTCATCCGTCAAGTGCGTACCGCCTCGGGGGCCACGGCCGTGCAGATCGCGGTCAAGGAAGGCCGACGTAACAAGGTTGTTGAGCACATCGGTTCTGCTCATACCCCTGGCGAGCTTGCTGCCTTGGTCCAGGTCGCGCAAGAAAAGCTCCATCCCGGCCAGCTCCAGCTGGACCTGGACCTCCCGTCGGGGTCGGCAGGCTCCAGGCCGGGTGTGCATGGGGACTACCAGCAGACGGCCATTGGCGCAGCGCACCTGGTTTCCCACCGCAGCGGCTTGTTGTGGCAAGTCCTTTGCGATGCTTGGCAGGATCTTGGCTTTGACCAAGCGGTGGACGATGAGGCCTTCAAGCAGATTGTCCTGGCCCGGCTGATCGAACCCACTAGCAAGAGCGCTATAGCAGCGATGTTGACCAGCTTGGGGCTGGAGTCCTTTGACTCACGCACCCACTTTCGTGCCCTGACCCGTTGCGTGGAGCGTGATTACCGCTCTGCTCTGGCTCGTGCGGCCTTGGAGCATTGCCTGGCCTGTGGGGATGTGTCCTTGGTGTTGTACGACGTGACTACCTTGTACTTCGAAGCAGAGAAAGAAGACGCGCTGCGCAAGGTCGGCTACTCCAAAGAACGCCGCGTGGATCCCCAGATCCTGGTCGGCCTGCTAGCAGACCGTAACGGTTTCCCGTTGGAGGTCTCCTGCTGGGAAGGCAACAAAGCCGAGACCCACACCCTCATCCCTACCATCGAGGCCTTCAAGCAACGCGCCGGGGCGGAGCACCTAGTAGTCGTAGCTGATGCCGGGATGCTCTCCAGCGCTAACTTGCAGGCGCTTGACCAAGCCGGCTACGGCTTCATTGTCGGGGCCAGACAGACCAAGGCACCCCTGGACCTCCAAGCGCACTTCTTCTGGCACGGGGACTGCTTCACCGACGGGCAGACCATTGACACAATCACCCCACGCCACGGTGGTAAACAAGAACGCAATCAGCACCTCAAGGACGAACCGGTCTGGCACCCACAGACACACCCGGGCTCGTGGCGGGCGATCTGGGTCTACTCGCGTAAACGCGCCGCCAGGGACAGCAAGACCCTTACCCTCCAGGAAAACCGGGCCAGAGCCATCGTTGCCGGGGAAAAAGCCATGCGCTCAGCCAGGTTTGTCACCACCAGCTCCTCAGGAAGAGGCCTGGATGAAAAGGCCCTGGCCAGAGCGCGGCGTCTAGAAGGGCTAAAGGGCTATGTCACCAACATCCCCGCCCGCACTATGAGCGCCAGCGAGATCGTGGCCGACTACCACAATCTGTGGAAGGTGGAACAGTCCTTCCGCATGTCCAAACACGACCTACGCGCCCGCCCGGTCTTCCACCACACCCGCCAAGCCATCGAGGCCCACCTGACCGTGGTCACCGCCGCCCTAGCCGTAGCCCGCCACCTCCAGGCCGCGACCGGTGTCTCCATCAAGAAGATCGTGCAAGCCCTACGACCCGTCATCGACGTCACCATCAACATCAACGGACACGAGCTCACAGCCACCAGCCAACCCCAAGGCCAAGCCGCCAACATCCTGGCCAGCCTCACCAACAAAACGGGTCACTAACAGTGTCAAAAGTCAGGTCAGGTGGTGGCCATGGACGGGGTCACCGGGTTCAAGAGCGCCACTGGCGAGGAGCTCCCACAGGCTTGCACGGTCACGGGCCCCTTCCACGTTGTCTCCCTGGTTGCCAGCAACCTCGACCAGCGCCGCCGCCGCATCCGGAGGCAGAGCACTAGGTGCGGGGCCACAGGGGCGACCCGCGCTACCGGGCCAGGCGCACCCTACGCACCGGCGCCGGCCTGCTCACCGATGCCCAGACCAGGCGTCTCGAGTCTCTTCTCGCTGATGAGCGCCACGCTCCAGTCAAAGCCTCCTGGGGCGTCTACCAGCGCCTGATCCAGGCCTACCGGGCCGAGGACCCCTGACTTTTGACACTTGGTGTGGGGCTGGGTGGTTTTGGTTGGGTTTTCGTTGATTTTGTGCGGCTGCAGGGGGCGGGTTGGGTCACTAAGGAGGCTGGTTATGATGGGGTTTGTGAGCCCGTTCATCCGTCAAGTGCGTACCGCCTCGGGGGCCACGGCCGTGCAGATCGCGGTCAAGGAAGGCCGACGTAACAAGGTTGTTGAGCACATCGGTTCTGCTCATACCCCTGGCGAGCTTGCTGCCTTGGTCCAGGTCGCGCAAGAAAAGCTCCATCCCGGCCAGCTCCAGCTGGACCTGGACCTCCCGTCGGGGTCGGCAGGCTCCAGGCCGGGCGTGCATGGGGACTACCAGCAGACGGCCATTGGCGCAGCGCACCTGGTTTCCCACCGCAGCGGCTTGTTGTGGCAAGTCCTTTGCGATGCTTGGCAGGATCTTGGCTTTGACCAAGCGGTGGACGATGAGGCCTTCAAGCAGATTGTCCTGGCCCGGCTGATCGAACCCACTAGCAAGAGCGCTATAGCAGCGATGTTGACCAGCTTGGGGCTGGAGTCCTTTGACTCACGCACCCACTTTCGTGCCCTGACCCGTTGCGTGGAGCGTGATTACCGCTCTGCTCTGGCTCGTGCGGCCTTGGAGCATTGCCTGGCCTGTGGGGATGTGTCCTTGGTGTTGTACGACGTGACTACCTTGTACTTCGAAGCAGAGAAAGAAGACGCGCTGCGCAAGGTCGGCTACTCCAAAGAACGCCGCGTGGATCCCCAGATCCTGGTCGGCCTGCTAGCAGACCGTAACGGTTTCCCGTTGGAGGTCTCCTGCTGGGAAGGCAACAAAGCCGAGACCCACACCCTCATCCCTACCATCGAGGCCTTCAAGCAACGCGCCGGGGCGGAGCACCTAGTAGTCGTAGCTGATGCCGGGATGCTCTCCAGCGCTAACTTGCAGGCGCTTGACCAAGCCGGCTACGGCTTCATTGTCGGGGCCAGACAGACCAAGGCACCCCTGGACCTCCAAGCGCACTTCTTCTGGCACGGGGACTGCTTCACCGACGGGCAGACCATTGACACAATCACCCCACGCCACGGTGGTAAACAAGAACGCAATCAGCACCTCAAGGACGAACCGGTCTGGCACCCACAGACACACCCGGGCTCGTGGCGGGCGATCTGGGTCTACTCGCGTAAACGCGCCGCCAGGGACAGCAAGACCCTTACCCTCCAGGAAAACCGGGCCAGAGCCATCGTTGCCGGGGAAAAAGCCATGCGCTCAGCCAGGTTTGTCACCACCAGCTCCTCAGGAAGAGGCCTGGATGAAAAGGCCCTGGCCAGAGCGCGGCGTCTAGAAGGGCTAAAGGGCTATGTCACCAACATCCCCGCCCGCACTATGAGCGCCAGCGAGATCGTGGCCGACTACCACAATCTGTGGAAGGTGGAACAGTCCTTCCGCATGTCCAAACACGACCTACGCGCCCGCCCGGTCTTCCACCACACCCGCCAAGCCATCGAGGCCCACCTGACCGTGGTCACCGCCGCCCTAGCCGTAGCCCGCCACCTCCAGGCCGCGACCGGTGTCTCCATCAAGAAGATCGTGCAAGCCCTACGACCCGTCATCGACGTCACCATCAACATCAACGGACACGAGCTCACAGCCACCAGCCAACCCCAAGGCCAAGCCGCCAACATCCTGGCCAGCCTCACCAACAAAACGGGTCACTAACAGTGTCAAAAGTCAGGTCAAAGCCTCCTGGGGCGTCTACCAGCGCCTGATCCAGGCCTACCGGGCCGAGGACCCGGGCCTGGAAAGCACCCGATGCAACGACTCTTCGACTCTCTAAAGCAGGCCATCCCAGACGTGCTGAGGCAGATCACGGCCCTGGCCAGGACCCTGACCAAGCGGAGTACCGACACCCTGGCCTACTTCGAGCACCCCCGCACCAGCAACGGCCCCACCGAGGCAATCAACGGATGCCTGGAACACCTACGCGGATCAGCCCTCGGCTTCCGCAACCTCACTCACTGCATCGCCAGATCGCTCCTGGAAACGGGAGGCTTCAGATCCCAACTACACCGTGAATTGTGAATAGCCCCATAAATGGGAAGAGCCTGTTTTTCTCCGCCCACTTCGTACCAAGTGGGCGGAGAGAAGACTGTGGCTCAGTAATGACGCTCGGCCCGAACGATCCCGGGTCCCAACCGAGTTGGGGAGACTGAGAGAAGATTCCAGTCACAACTCACCCGTGTCTCCTCGTCACCAGCCCTCGAAGAATTCCAGTCGAACTCCTGGGGCAGGCGGTCGAGTGGAACCTCGACGTCGTCCAGTGCGAAGAGCACAGCGTGGTCCCCGTGAGACACGAGTCGAGCCCCTGGGAGCGAGCACGTCCGTTCCATCAGCTCGGGGGAGGGGCGTGACAACTCAGGCCTCGCGGCGTGCATCCACGCACCTAGCCCTTCCAAGCAGGCGCGCTGTGGGCCGGGAATAGTTCCGTCTGCGCGTGGGCCGACGTTGAGCAGCAGGCGGCCCCCACGGGAGACCACATCAACCAGATGATGAGCCGCAGCGGGCCCGCTGAGGTACTGCTCATCACCCTCCAACCGGTTGTAGCCGAAGGACAGTCCTATTCCGCGACAGTTCTCCCATCGGTCCGAGGCCTCTGAAGCGCGCATCGCCTGATACTCGCTGGTCTCGTAATCGGAGTGGAACCCGCCGAAGCGATCGTTGACAACACCTTCTGGACACAGTTCGTAATAGCGTTCAAGCAGCGTTCCTAGACCGTAGGAACCGAAGTTCTTCGCGCAGTCAGGCCATTCGATATCATTCCAGAAGACATCAGGACGATATCGTGTGAACAGGTCAAGGCAGTGGGTGAAGATGTAACGCCCGTACTCGGGATCAACGGTCCTGGCGAGACGTTCAAGGTCCTCTTGACTCAGGATGACGGGAAAAGGTCGATAGTGCCAGTCCACTCCGCCCGAGTAGTACACCCCGAAACGCATTCCCGCTTGGCGCGTTGCTCGTGAGATCGCCTCGACGAGGTCCCGCCGAGGACCGCGATGAACCGTGTTCCGTCCGTAGGTTCCAGGGGCGTTCCACAGGGTGATGCCGTCGTGGTGCTTGGTCGTCGGGACGACGAGCCCTGCCCCCGCCTTCTTGAATAGTACGGCCCAGTCATCGGGATCGAAGCGCTCTGCGTGCCACATGTCCAGGAAGAGATCATATGGCAAGGACCCGTAGGTCTCCTGATGGTGTCTGGAGGCCGGACTGCCTGGGATGCGTATCGTGTTGAAATACCACTCCGCGTAGGAGTTGTGAGTGAACCACGTTTTCTCATCGGGTTCCGTGCCAAGCTCCCCGTGCGGTTCGGCCCAACTGGGTACTGAGTACGCTCCCCAGTGAATGAATATGCCAAGAGGTGTGTCATCCAACCACGTCGGCTGATGAGTTCCTAGGCGGTCCCGGTGCTGTGAAACAGTGGGGCGAGTCATGGCTCAGCGACCTCCGAAGGCTCCGAGGGTAACACCCTTCTCCAACTGGCTTTGCAGGAAGGCGACAATGAAGAAGGACGGTATGACCGACATGGATACGGCGGCCATCATGGGGCCCCAGTCGGTTCCCCTTTCACCCGAGAACATTTGAAGTCCTAGCGGGATCGTAGCCAGGTCAGCGTCATTGACGACGATAAGTGGCCACAGGAACGCGGACCAGTAGTCGATGAAGGAGAAGACGCCGACGACGAGCACCGGGGCCTTGAGCAGCGGAATGAGGATGTGCCAAAGGATCTTGAGATCGCCGGCTCCGTCGATTCTCGCCGCCTCTTCGAACTCCAGAGGCAGGCTCAGAATGAACTGTCGGATGAGGAACGCCCCGAAGGCGCCGAAGGCGAACGGAAGGATGAGGGCTGTGTAGCTGTTGACCAGTCCAAGGTGTTGGAATCCGATGTACAGGGGGATGACAAGCACCTCCTGTGGAAGCACCAGGGTTCCCAGAAAGAGAATGAACAGGTGGTCTCGGAACCGGAATCGGAGTCTGGTGAAGGCGTATGCGCTCAGCAGTGAGACCGTCATGGTCAGGAGGGCGCCGCACGTCGAGACGAGGATCGAGTTCAGGATGATGCGTCCCAAGGGAGTCTGGCGAGTCGCCTCGGTGTAGTTGTCCCACGCGAGGCGTGAGCCGGTGAACGACGCTCCCGAGGAGAATACCTCGGATGTGGGCTTGAGGGAGGATGCCAGCATCCAGGCGAAGGGGAAGAGAAACGCGACTGCGATCAGTGTGAGGAGGGAGTAGGAAATAATTTTGCTGATATTGGAGCGGTGCTCAAGAGTCATAATTCACCCACCTTTTCTGCTGACTGAACTGAAGGGCTGTCAGCAGCATGACGATGACGAATAGTACCCATGCCAGGGCGGAGGCGTAGCCGAGCTTGTCGAAGGAGAATCCATTGCGGTACAGGGCGAGTACAATAGTGTTCGTGGACTCTCCGGGCCCGCCTTTGGTAAGGAAGAACGGCTGAGCGAATACCTTGAACGCCCCGATGACCGTCATGACGGTGCAGAAGAAGAAGGTCGGCGACAAGATGGGGAAGACGACCTGGAAGAATCGTCTCAGTCCAGTTGCGCCATCGAGCTCGCTGGCCTCCAGAACTGATGGGTTGATCCCGTTGAGGCCGGCGGTGAGGACGACGATATTGTACCCGAGTCCCTGCCATAGGCTCATAATGACCATGGAGCCCATAGCCAGTTTCGGGTTGTTGAGCCAGGGAAGAGACGGCGCTCCTATGCTGCTGAGTGCGGAGTTGACGACTCCGTCGTCATTGAGGAGAAGGCGCCAGATCAGTGCATTTCCGGCCATCGGGGTGACGACGGGGATGAAGAAGATGATACGCAGGATGCGGGAGAACCTGTTGGGCAGGTGCTGCAGCCAGTAGGAGATCCCGGTGGAGATGATGAGGTTGGCCGCCGTATACAGGAGTGCGAATACTACCGTATTCCTGAGGATCGTGTAGAAGGCTGGATCCTCGCCGGAGAACATCCGTCGGTAGTTGTCGATGCCGACGAACTCTGACGTCCCCAGAAGCGGCCATGAGAACAATGAGATCGTCAGTGAAGCGACCAGGGGTATGACAATGAAAATGAGGAATCCGGTCATTCCTGGCGCCAGGTACGCGAAGATGCGTAGCCTGCTCCCGAGCCCTCCGTGACCCCTGTGACTTTCCGTGATGGTTGCTGCTCCCATCAGCCAGCGCTTTCTTGCAGATCCTTGAGGATGTCCGCAGCAGTGCGCGAGCCTCGGTAGCCTTCGGGGCAGTATTGGGTGAATGAGGTCACGATCTGGTTCCAGTTCGTCGGTGTGACCAGGGCGGTGCCGCGATCCAGGAGGAACTTGATCGCATCAACGTTGCCCGCCGGCTTGCCCTCAGCCCACCCATCGATCTGGGAGATGATCGACGGAACTGTGCCGCGCGTGCGTGCCACCTTGCCGATGACATCGGGACTGACCAGTTTCATGATGTTCTTGAACGCGGCGTCCTTGTCCGGGCAGTTCTTCCCGATACCGAACCCCGAACCCTGGATGACGCCAATGGCCTGCCCGGAGTCGCTGGGGATCACGCATACTCCGAGGTTCTCGCCGAGTTGTTCGGCGAAGGTCGCGTACATCCAAGGGCCATCGATGATTGAGGCGGCCTGGCCGGAGGTGAAGGCGCCTTGGGCGACCTCGTCGCCATCGGAGGCGGAGGGGGCCTTGGCGTAACCGTTCACTGAGGCGAGGTCGAAGGCCTTCTGGATGGATGAGACGAACGTACTGGAGGTGAGGGAGAGCTTGCCCTTGTCGTCGAGAGCTGTGGCGCCGTTGGCGTAGGCGAAGGCTCCGGGGGCGTTGTCCATGAGGTTCGGCTTGACGGCTATACCGACCTTGCCGTCAGCGGTCAGAGCCTTCATATCTGACAGGAACTGCTCGTAGGTGTACCCGGTTGTCGGCTCCGTCAAGCCTGCTGCGGTGAAGGACTGACGGTTGTAGAACATGACGCAGGGCTCTGCGTCATAGGGCAGCGCGTAGATCTTGCCGTCGACCGTCATGCCCTTGATCATGGCCGAGTTGAACACCGAGGTGTCGACTCCGTGCTTCTTGATGAGGTCGTCCAGCGGCGCCATGATGCCGACGAGCTCTTTGGTGCGTGCGGCCTGCGTGGTCAGGATCCCCGGGGCGTCGGACGCGGTCATCCGAGTCTTGGCCTTCGTGTAGTAGTCGTTGTAGCTCGGGCCGGAGAAGTCGAGGTTGAAGCTGGGATCTGTCTCCCTGACGGCGTCGACGAAGGCCTGCCACTGGGCGCGGTCCGACTCGCTGGATACCCAGGTGAACATCTGGGTCGGTGCTTGCTCGTTCTTACCCTTGGCGGATGAGCACGATGACAGCAGTACCGCCCCTGCTCCGCTCAGAAGCGACGCTGAGATGAGGGTACGGCGGGAGAGTGATGCTGGGGTCATGGTCTTCTCTCTTCTCTGAGCGAGCGGGGCTGCCTCATTGCTGCCGCCGCTGGGATCCGGCTGTGTCACCGGAGCTGGTGAATGATGGCGCTCACATTATGGGAGCCGCAGGAAGGTGTCAAGCCCTGTAGTTTGCAGAATTGCCTGAAATCAAGCGAAATAGTGGGGAACTGTGGGCGCTTGTGATCGACTGAAGAGAAGGGGGGTGCTCGTGGCGAGTGTGAGGTGAGTGAGCGCTGACATCCAGGGTTTCGTCCGCCCCCTCTTCTCGCCAGTGGCTACTGAGGCGTGTGCCGTGCGGGGCGGCGGTGCGTGCGGGCAGCCCGACTGGCGCCCAGGCTCCATTGATCCGGGACGTGATCGCGAGAGGTAGGCGTGGCTCTAGGCGCCCGCTGTTGATGCCCTGACGGCAAGTCGTGGTTCCAGGGAGATGCTGCGGGGAGGGCCGCCGCCGACGAGTTCGTCGGACAGGTTCAGTGAGGCCCGCCCCAGGGCGTCGAAGTCCTGCGTGATGCTGGACAGGGAAGGAGTTGTCCAACGTGCCAGGGGGATGTCGTCGAAGCCGATGACGGCGACGTCGTCGGGGATCCGGACGCCGGCGGTGAGCAGTTCGTGACACATGCCCAGGGCGATGTCGTCGTTGCCGGCGAAGATGGCGTCGGGCAGGCCGCTTTCGAGCAAACGTCGAGCAACTCTGGCGCCGGCTTCCCCTGTCCAGGAGTCCGTTCCCACCCAGCGGCCGGGAACCCCGGCCTCAGCACAGACCGACTGGTAGGAGGCAAGCCGCTCGGAGGCGTCCTGCCAGGACAGGTCACCGGTGACGTGCAGTGGCCGTACGCGTCCCTGGGCGAGAAGGTGCTCCGTTGCCAGCCGGGCTCCCATCGCCTGGTTGATGGAAACGGTTGACAGTGTGGAGAACTCGTGCTGCCCCGAGATGATGACAACGACCGGGCCCCGGTGGCGTTGAGACGACAGGATGGCAAGGACGTCGGCGCGCTGAGCGAGGACGACAGTGGTGGCAACGCGGTGGCCGCGCAGATGGGCCAGGGCCTCCCTTACCGATTCTGGTGCTCCATCGTCAGCGGTGGCGAGAACGAATGTGTCTCCTCGCTCGCGAACAGCCCTGGCGATTGCGGAGAAGGTGGAGGCCATGCCGTGGGAGAGCCCCGCAGTCAAAAGGATCCCGACGGCCCCCGAGGATCCCGATGCCAGCAAACGGGCCGCAAGATTCGGCTCGTACCCCAGCGCCTGGACGGCGGCCAGCACCTTCTGACGTGTCTCAGGGCGGACCGACGGGTGGTTGTTGAGCACGCGGGAGACGGTCTGAGACGAGACTCCGACTGCATCAGCCACGTCACTGAGGGTCACGCGTGTCGGCACAAGGGAAATATAGCAGCGCCTCCGCAGTGCTCCGGGCTCTTTCATCAGGTTCGAGAGATGACGTGCTGCTGTGTAGCGTGAACGCGGGTGCGGGGTGTCCCTATGTGGTGTGTCAAGTGGCGGTGGCCTGGTGTAGTTCCCTGTGAGGTTGTGGACGCGGCTGGCGGGGGTGAGGCCGTCGAGGGCGGTGTGGGGTCGGTGGTGATTGTAGGAGTGCTGCCAGTCCTGGTAGGCGGTCTCGCGCTGGGTCTGGCTGGTTAAGGAGCGGGCGTAGGCCCATTCGCTCATCAGGGTGCGGTTGAAGCGCTCGACCTTGCCGTTGGTCTGGGGCCGGTAGGGGCGGGTGCGCTTGTGGGTGACGTCCTCGCCCAGGGCCCGGGCGAAGGCCCGGGAGCGGTAGCAGGCGCCGTTGTCGGTCATCACAGCCTGCACGCGCACGCCGACGGAGGCGAAGCGCGCGGTCGCGCGCCGCCAGAACGCGGCGGCGCTTTCCTTGGTCTCGTCTTCGAGGATCTCGGAGCAGACCAGGCGTGAGTGGTCGTCGATGGCGTGGTGCAGGTGCCGCTACCCGCCGGCGGTCTGTCCCTTGCGGTGGGACTTGGTCTTGGCGCGGTCGGCGGCCAGGGCGGCAGCCGATCCGCGCCGGTGGGCGCTCCAGCCCCCACCGGCGGGGATTCGGCCGAGCCTCTTAACGTCGACGTGGACCAGCTCGCCCGGGTGCTCCTTCTCGTAGCGCACCGGGGTCCGGCGTCGAAGCACCAGCCCCGTGGCCTGGTCCACCTCGGCCAGGCGGGGCATACGGTAACGGGTCAGGACCCGCCCCACCGTCGAGCGCGCCAGGCGCAGGTGGAAGGCGGTCCTGTGCGGCCCCCACCGGCGGTTGAGCCTCACAGCGATGATGCGCCGCTCAGTGCGAGCCGGCAGACGGGTGGGAGTGTGGTGGGGACGGCAGGAACGGTCGTTCATTGTCTGGCCGGCCCGGTAGCGCCCCACCCACCGGCTGACCGTGGCCGGTGAGACCTGGAAACGCTCAGCCGCCCGACGCATCGACCAGCCCTCCTCCACCACCAGGCGGGCCAGACGACGACGTCCCTCAGGCGTCAAAGGTGCGTTAGCGTGAGTCATGAAGGCCTCCTTGGACCGGACGTGAGCGTGGTAACCCACATCCTGCCCAGAAGGCCTTCACCTACCCAACCCGTTCACAACCCCCCCAAGGAAGTACACCTGGGCTTGCGGTCCCAGTAGACCGCAGGCGCCGCGCTCGGAGGCTGGCTCCTCGGGCGTGTCCAGCTCCGCGAACCACAGGCGCGTCTCACCGTAAGTCTTGTCCGCGAGGCACCGCATGCCTGCCGGCCAGACCGGCTCGGGTGCGCGGGTCGAGCGCTCCAGGACGACGACGCTGCGCGCCTCCAGCCACGGGTCCTCATGGCGGGTCAGTGGCTCCAGCACGGCGCGCACCCCTTCCTCATCCAGGTCGTAGGGAGGGTCGATGAGCACGAGGTCCGCCGGCGCCCCTGCGGCGCCTGCCAGGAAGGTCGCGGCTTTCGCCGTCACTGCCCGCACGCCGCTCAGTCCGAGGGAGCGGATGTTGCGCTCGCACACCTGGGTGGCGGTCCTGGAGGAGTCCACGAGGGTGACGTCGGTGGCCCCGCGGCTGGCTGCCTCCAGGCCCAGGGCGCCCGAGCCGGCGCACAGGTCCAGGACCCGGGCGCCGCGCAGGAGGTTGTAGTGCTCCAGGCGGGCGAAGAGCGCCTCGCGCACCCGCTCGGAGGTCGGGCGGGTGCCAGAGCGGGGCACATCAATCCTGCGTCCGCCGACGGCGCCGGCCACTCGCCGTCGGGAATGTGCTGCAACTCACGCGAAACGTTTGAGATGAACGTTTGTCGTGCGATGAGTCACAAGGCAAGATGTTCCTGTGAACCCGAGACGAGCCCGCCTGAGCGACATCGCCGAAGCCTGCGGCGTGTCCACCTCGACGGTCTCGTACGTCCTGGCAGGCAAGGCGGACAGGCGCGGTATCAGCACCGCCACCGCCAACCGCATCAACACCGTTGCCTCGGAACTCGGTTACGTCCGCAATCGCAGCGCCCAGGCTCTGCGCCGCGGCGAGACCAGCACGCTCGTGCTCTTCTATGAGCCACCCATGGACCGCTTCGTCGAGCGCTACCTGCTCAGGGCCGCACACGCCCTCGAGGGCAGCGGCATGCAGATCCTGTCCCTACCGGTCCTCAACTCCGACGCCGCCTCCGTTGTCAACGCGCTGCGCTCGGGCATCTGCGACGCCGGCATCCTCGGCGTCGGCGCCGAGCTCGCCCAAGCGGTGTGCAACCAGATGCCGGTGCCGCCCGTGCCCACCGTCATCCTCGGCTCCACCGACTCGACCCCCGAGAGCTACGACCGCGTCTACTACGAGCAGGACGCCGCCATCCAAGAGGCTCTGGCCCACACCTGCCCGCGTGGCACCGAGCGCGTCGTCATGGCCGCGCAGGAGGAGGATGCCGACCTCGCGCGCCAGACCCAGCGCTGGAAGGCCTACGCCGCCTTCCAGGCTGGCCGCGGAGCCGAGCCCGAGTTGCTCATGCACGCCGGTACCTCCCTGCCGCGCATCTTCACGCAGGCGCTGGCAGTTCTCAGCCGCATGCGCGACGAGGGCCGGCTGCCCGACGTCATCTACTGCGGCGCCGACCGCGTCGCCATCGGCGTGACCATGGCGGCTACCCAGCTCGGTGTCGCCGTGCCCGAGCCCCTCAGCGTCCTGGGCACTGGCAACTCCGCCGAGGCGGAGGAGCACACCCCGGCCCTGTCCAGCATCGGCCTGAGCGATGACTCCGTCGACGCCGTCGTCTCTCATCTCCTTGAGCGCCTGGCTGACCGCTCCACCACTGCTTCCGCCATCGTCGAACGATGGCGGTTGTTTCCCCGTCACACGACGAGGAACTGAACCTCTCCCTCTGATCACACACCACCACGGAGGCGCAACGATGCGTAACCACACCCTTCCCCGCCGGTCCCTCCTCCTCGGGGGTGCCGTCCTGAGCGCTGCGACTCTCTCCGCGTGCTCCAGCCCCCAGGGCGTCGGCTCCGGCGACCCTGACACCCCCGCCGAGGCAGGCGGCATCGAGGGTGAGCGCACCGGCAAGGAACTGGTCTTCTACCTCTCGGCCGGCCACGACTACCAGCCCTACCTCGACGTCATTGCCGACTTCGAGAAGGAGCACTCGATCAAGGTCACCATCCAGACCTTCCAGTGGGGCGACCTGCAGCAGAAGCTCACCGCCGACTTCCTGTCCGGCCAGACCCCCGACCTCGTTGAGGAGGGAGGCAGCTGGTGGTCCACCCGCTGGGGCGCCGACGGCAACATCATGGCCCTGGACGACTTCATCGCCGCTGAGGAGGGCGACTTCCTCAGCGACTTTGTCGAGTCCGGTCTGGCCCTGCGCCAGGACGGCGGCAAGACCTACGGCATCCCGCTGCACGTGACCATGGGCGGCCTCGTCTTCGCCAACAAGGACATGCTCGATGCCGCCGGCGTGGCCATGCCTACCACCTGGGACGAGTTCAAGGCCGCCGCCAAGGCCATCCAGGGCTCCGGCGTCGAGTACGGCTGCGCGCTCAACAACGACAGCTTCTACGGCCGCCCCTGGTACCTGCAGAACGGTGTGAAGTGGGACGCCAAGTCCGAGGAGCCCATCGGCCCCTCCGACAAGCTCGTCGAGGCCCTGACGTTCCAGAAGGACCTCATCTACACCGACGCACTCGCGCCCGTGCCCGTGGCCTCCAACGAGTACTCCGCGCCGCGCAAGGTCTTCACCACCGGTCGTGCCGGACTCATCATCACCGGTCCCTGGGACATCAACCCGATCATGACCGAGAACCCGGACTTTCCGCTCACCATCGGCATGCCGCTGACCGGGCCCGGCGGCAGCGGCACGACGATCGCCGGCTCCGGCCTCATGATCCCGGCCAAGTCCCAGAACGCGGAGCTCGCCTGGAAACTCATCACGGCGCTGACCGCCACCGAGGTCCAGGAGAAGGTCACTGCGACGGTCGGTATGGCCTGCTCGCGCAAGTCCTGGGCCGAGTCCGAGACCGTCAGGAGCAACCCCAACCTGTCCGTCGTTGCCGCCGCCCGCGAGGTCGCGACCGTGCCGGACCGCGCGTTTTGGAGCTCGATGAACGCCGCCAAGCTCACCGAGGCGGAGAAGGTCATGTACGAGGACGTCATCCTCAACGGTGCCGACCCGGCCTCCACCGTCGCGACCTACTACTCGACGGCCGCACCCCTCCTGCAGGGCTGAGACCATGACCGCCGCCACCACGCGCGGCGCCTCGACCCGTGCCCTGCCCCGCCTTGCGGGGCGGGGCGCGGGGATGGGCAGGCGTCAGCGCCGCACCGCCCTGCTGTTCCTCACTCCGGCGATCCTGTACTTCGGGATCTTCTTCTTCTGGCCGATTCTCAGCGAGTTCCAGCTCTCCTTCACCCAGGGCTTCACCACGCTGGCCCCCGTGGGTACGAAGAACTACAGCCTCATCCTCACCGACCCGGTGGTGCGGCACTCCTTCTTCATCACGCTCATCTACGCCCTGGCCTGCCTGGTGCTGGCCACAGTCGTCGGCCTCCTCCTCGCCGTCGTGCTCAACCAGAGTTTCCGTGGACGCACTCTCGTGCGCACGATGATCCTCACCCCCTACATGACGTCCATCGCGATCGTCGGCCTCATGTGGCGCAACATGCTCGACCCCACCACTGGGGTGCTCAACTCGGTGCTCAATACTCTCGGGCTGCCCGAGCAGCACTGGCTGTCCACCCACCCACTGGCCACGCTCGTGGGCATCACGGTGTGGCAGGAGGCCGGCTACGTCATGCTCCTGTTCCTCGCCGGGCTCCAGAGCATCGACAGCCAGCTCTACGAGGCCGCACGTCTCGACGGCGCGAGCGTCTGGCGCCGCTTCCGCTCCATCACGCTGCCACTGCTGGCGCCGACGACCCTGTTCGTCATGCTCATCGGCATGATCAGCTCCCTGCAGCAGTTCGGTCTGCCCTACATCGTCACCAACGGCGGGCCGGGCAACGCCACCTCCCTGTACGTCTACCAGGTCTATCAGGAGACCTTCGCCAGCGGGAACCTGGGCTACGCCTCGGCAATGTCCTTCGTCCTGCTGGTCGTCATCCTCGCCCTGTCACTCGTTCAGCTGACCGTCGGCCGAAAGAAGGACGCGCTGTGAAGCAGACCTCCACCACCCCCGCCGTCCGGACCAACCCACCGCTCAAGCAGGAGGAGCTGTTCCCCGGTGCCCGGGTCCTGTCCCTCGTGCTCATCACCCTGGCCGCGCTGGTCGCGGTCGCGCCGCTGCTGTACATGGTCTCCCTCGCCTTCCAGTCCGACGCCGAGGTCGCCGGAGGCCGCGCAGTCCTGTGGCCCGAGCAGATGCAGTGGGGCAACATCGCCCGCCTGTTCGAGGCTGCGCCCTTCGGGCGCTTCTTCTTCAACTCCGTGCTCGTGGCAGGCCTCATCACCTGCTCCCACCTGATCTTCGCTCCGGTGGTGGCCTACGCCTTCGCGAAGTTCGACTTCCCGGGCAAGCAGGTGTTCTTCATCCTCATCCTGTCGACGATGATGATCCCCTTCTTCGTGCGCATGATCCCCCTGTATGTGTGGTTCAGCCAGATCGGCTGGCTCGACACCTACCAGGGCCTGGTCACGCCCTTCCTCATGAGCGCCTTCTCTATCTTCCTCATGCGCCAGTTCATCGCCGGGGTTCCCAATGAGCTCATTGAGGCCGGGCGCGTCGACGGCGCCGGCGAGCTGCGGATCTACCGCTCCATCGTCCTGCCGCAGACCAAGCCCGCGCTCGTGGTGCTGGGGCTGTTCACCTTCGTGTTCCAGATGAACGAGTTCCTCTGGCCGCTCATCGTCACCAAGTCCGACGCCATGCGGACGATTACGATTGGGCTGTCTCTGTTCAACCGGGAGAGCTTCACGCTGTGGAACCTCACCGCGATGGGCTCGCTTATGCTCTTCGTCCCGGTGTGCCTGCTGTTCGTCCTCACCCAGAAGCACATTGTTCAGGGCATCGCCATGACCGGAATCAAATGAGGTGACCCATGAGCCACGCAGCGCCGCAGGAACCGGTGCACTCCGGCCCGGCTGAGGCGGCTGGACGCCCCAACGTCGTCATCGTTTGCGTCGACCAGTGGCGCGGCGACTGCCTGTCCGGCCAGGGGCATCCCGACGTCGAGACGCCCTACCTCGACCAGCTGGCGGGTCGGGGAGCCGCGATGACGCAGGCGTACTCGTCCACCCCCACCTGCGTGCCCGCCCGCATGAGCCTCATGACCGGCCTCAGCCAGGGCAGCCACCGGCGGGTGGGCTACCGCGACGGCGTCGAGTTCGACATCGAGACCACCCTGCCCCGTGCCTTCCGTGATGCCGGGTACCAGACCCAGGCCATCGGTAAGATGCATTACTGGCCGGAGAGGGTGCGTATCGGTTTCGACGACGTCCTCCTGCACGACGGCTACCTGCACCACT
Source organism: Actinomyces respiraculi (assembly GCF_014595995.2). Classification (NCBI taxonomy): domain Bacteria; kingdom Bacillati; phylum Actinomycetota; class Actinomycetes; order Actinomycetales; family Actinomycetaceae; genus Actinomyces; species Actinomyces respiraculi. The sequence continues at coordinate 1,877,818 of NZ_CP063989.1, read as the reverse complement.
CGCGTCGCCGTGAGCGCGACGCCGCCCTCTACGACGACTACCTCACCTGGCTGCGAGAACAAGGCGGCACGAGCGCCGTTGAGGACTATCTCGACGACGGCATCGAGTGCAACTCCGTCGTCACCCGCCCGTGGGACAAGCCCGAGAGGCTCCACCCGACGAACTGGGTGGCCTCCGAGGCGATCCGCTGGCTCTACCGCAGGGACCCCACCGCACCCTTCCTGCTGTACCTGTCCTTCCACCGTCCTCACGCCCCCTACGACCCGCCACAGTGGGCCTTCGACCGCTACAACCACGGCTCGCTCGAGCCCCCGGTGGTCGGCGACTGGGAGGAGGAGGCCTACGGCGAGCGCCGCCGCGACTGGGACCCTTCAAGCCACGTGGCCACGTACCGGGAGCGGGACGTGCAACGGGCCAGGGCCGGCTACTACGGCCACATGACCCACATCGACACGCAGATCTCTCGTGTGCTTCAGGCCATGGGGGAGTTCGGGGTCCTTGAGAACACGTACGTCGTCTTCGTCTCCGACCACGGAGACATGATGGGAGACCACAACCTGTGGCGTAAGGGCTACCCCTATGAGGGTTCCGCCCGGATCCCCTTCCTTGTCGCCGGGCCGGACGTGCGACCCGGCACCCACTGCAACGAGATCGTCGAGCTGCGCGACGTCATGCCCACCCTGCTCGAGCTCGCCGGGGTCGACGTGCCCGACGGCGTGGAGGGGCGCTCGCTGGCCGACCGCCTGCGCGGCGAGGAACCGGGGCCCTGGCGCGACTACCTCCACGGCGAGCACACCCTGTTCGAGCAGTCCCTGCAGTGGATCCGCTGGCGAGGGCCCGCGCCCGAGACGCACGATCTGAAGTACGTGTGGTGGTCTCAGGACGGGCGCGAGCAGCTCTTCGACCTCACGGAGGACCCGGGTGAGTGCCATGACCTCGCCGCGGACCCCGCAGCCGCCGCTGACCTGGAGTCCGGCAGGCAGGCCCTCGTGACCGAACTGACGGGACGTGAGGAGGGCTTCGTCGTCGACGGCCGCCTCGTGCCGGGCCGAGCGGTCTCCACTGTGCTCACCCGCCCCCACCCGCCCACCGACAGGGCTCGCTGACCCCCGCGAGCCCGGGCGCCGTGTGACCCTCACCGTCATACCCGTGCGGCGCGCCCCAGCGTCTTGGCGTCCCGGGGCCGATACCGTCGCAGCGTGAGCGCCGCACACCTGCCGACAACCCCGCCGCCCGCCGTCCCCGGCGCACGGACGCTCGCGGTCTACCCCGGAAGCTTCGACCCGATCACCCTCGGTCATGTGGACGTCGTTGCGCGCGCCCTGACGCTCTTCGACCGCGTCGTCGTCGTTGTTGCACACAACGCCGCGAAGGCCGGCCGCCACCTGCTCAGCGTTGAGGAGCGCGTCGATCTGGCCCGCCGCAGCTTGGCGCACCTTGAGGGCGTGGAGGTTGACGTCGTCGACGGCCTCGTTGTCGACTACTGCCGCAGTCGTGGCGCCACTGCCATCGTCAAGGGCCTGCGCTCGGGCACCGACCTGGACGTCGAGGCCCCCATGGCCTTGCTCAACCGGGAGCTCGGGGGCCCCGAGACCGTGTTCCTCACCGCCGACCCGGCGCACGCGCACGTCTCCTCCTCCCACGTCAAAGACATCGCCTCCCACGGCGGTGACGTCACCGCCCACGTCCCGGCCTGCGTCGCCAGGGCACTGAACCTGGCTCTGGGCCAGACCCCGGGCCAGAACTCCGACCACCGCGGACCGCACGACCACACGGAAGGACGACCCTCGTGACCACCCCCGGACACGACGCCGGAGACGACCTCCTGCGCATCCTCGACGAGCTCGACACCCTCATCGCCGCAGCCCGCTCCATGCCAATGAGCGCCTCCGCCATCGTCAACCGCGAGGAGGCGCTCGACCTCATCGACCGCGCCCGTTCCGCCGTGCCCAGCGCCGTGCGCCGGGCTGAGGAGATCGTCGCCGACGCCGGCGCCGTCCTCGACCGGGGGCGCGAGGAGTCCGAGCGGATCGTCTTGCGCGCCCAGGAGGAGGCCGAGCGCCTCGTTGCCGGCGAGACGGTTGTGCGGCTGGCCAATGACCGGGCCGACGCCATCATCGCTGCCGCCGAGGAACGCGCCACCGCCCTGCGCCACGGGGCCGACGACTACTGTGACCGCACGCTGGCCGCGCTCGAGGTCGAGCTGGGCAAGGTCGCGGACCAGGTGCGTGCCGGACGCGAGGTCCTGGCCGGCCGCCTGGCCCACGCCGACGCCGCCCAGCGCTGGGCGCAGTCGGTGGAGGCGGGGGCGGAGGGGGCCGAGCGCCGACGCGCCGGCTGGTCCGTCGACCCCACGACAGCGCCCCAGCACTGACCGGTAACCTCGGCCACCTGGACCGACAGGAGAACTCGTGAGCACGCTCGTCATCGACATCACCGACCTGCCCCGGCAGGTCGGCTCCACCAAGGATGTCCACCTCGACCTGCCCGCGCCCCAGGGCCTGGGCACCGAGGTCATCGGCGCCGCACCCGGCAGCCCCCTCATCGTCGACGCCACCCTCACGAGTGTCGACGACGGCGTGCTGGTGCGCGGTGAGGCGGACGTCCACATCCACGGCGAGTGCGTGCGCTGCCTGCGCGACATCGACGAGGAGCGCCAGGTCTCCTTCGACGAGCTCTACTTCCTGCCCGAGGCCGCCGCCGCCCAGCGTGCCAAAGGCGACGAGGAGGCCGAGGACGTCTTCCTCCTGGGAGACACGACCCTCGACCTCGAGCCGGCCCTGCGCGACGCCCTCGTCCTCAGCCTGCCCTTCAGACCCCTGTGTCGCGAGGACTGCGGCGGTCTGTGCCCCGACTGCGGGGAGAGGTTGGACGACCTGCCCGCCGACCACCACCACGAGGTCCTCGACCCGCGCTGGTCCGCCCTGTCCGGGCTCCTGGGCGACGGCGCCTCCGACGATGCCTCCGACGGCGCGCCCAACGGCGAGGAGCAGTCCTGATGGCCCGTGGCTCCCAGAAGCGACAGGCCCCGCCCGCTCGCACCGACGTCGAGACCCTCGTCTACCGGTGGGGCCCGGACATCGAGCCCGCACTGCTCGAGCTGGCCCTCACCCACCGCTCCTGGGCGCACGAGAACGGCGGCCTGCCCACCAACGAGCGCCTGGAGTTCCTCGGCGACGCGGTCCTGCAGATCATCGTCACCGAGCGCCTGTACCACGATCACCCCGAGGTGTCCGAAGGCCAGCTCGCCAAGATGCGCGCCGCCACCGTCTCCGAGCCCGCGCTGGCCGCCGTCGCCCGGGACCTGGGCCTGGGGGAGTTCATCCGACTCGGCAAGGGCGAGGCCCTGTCCGGCGGGCGTGACAAGGACTCGATCCTCTCCGACACCGTCGAGGCCCTCATCGGTGCCACCTACCTCAGCCAGGGCCTGGAGGTCACCCGCGAGGTCGTCACCCGGCTCGTTGCCCGCCTGCTCAAGGCCGCGCCCTCGCGCGGTGCCGGCCTGGACTGGAAGACAAGTTTGCAGGAGCTTGCCGCCGTTCACCGCCTGGGCGCCCCCTCCTACGAGGTCACAAGCGAGGGGCCCGAGCACGCGCTGACCTTCACCGCCTGCGCCGTCGTCGACGGCCGGGTGCGCGGCACGGGCACCGGCCCCTCGAAGAAGGTCGCCGAGCACGCCGCGGCCGAGGTCGCCTACGCCACGATCCTCGCCGCGCACGGTGACGGTGGGCTCACGATCCCCGGGGTCACCGAGGCCCTGCGTGCCGACCTGGGGCTCGGCTGAGCTGTGCCCGAGCTGCCCGAGGTCGAGGCCGTACGCGTCGGCCTGGCGCGCCACGTCGTCGGCCGCACCGTCACCGCCGTCGAGGTCTTCGATCCGCGGCCCCTGCGCCGTCAGGAGGGCGGCGCAGAGGCCTTCGTCCGCGGTCTGACGGGGCGGACGCTCACCGCAGCGGTCAGACGAGGCAAGCTCATGTGGCTGCCGCTCGACGACGGCGCCGCCCTGCGCGCCCACCTGGGGATGAGCGGCCAGCTCCTCGTGCGCGGCACCGCGCCGCTCGACGGCCCCGACCCCGACCCCAATCCCTCGCGCTACCTTCTCGAGCCCGGCCAGACGCCCGCGGACCTCACGGCGACGCGCGCCACCAGCCTCGTGCGCGACCTGTCCGCGCGGCCGCGTCACCTGCGCGTGCGCCTGCACCTGTCCGGCCGCGAGGGCGACCCCCAGCACCAGGCGGCTGGTGCTGGGGGAGCACCCGGGTCGGGCGGCGCTGCCCTGGACCTGGTCGACCAGCGCATGTTCGGCGGCCTGCACCTGACGCGGCTCGTGCCCACCGCAGACGGCGGCCCCGGCGGTCTGGGCTCGGAGCAGCCTCTCCTGCCCGAGGACGCCACCCATATCGCCCGCGACCTCCTCGACCCCCACCTGGACCGGGCGGCGGTCGTGGCCCGCGTGCGCGCCTCCTCCCGGGCCGTCAAAACCCTCCTCATGGACCAGTCGATCGTCTCCGGGGTGGGCAACATCTACGCGGACGAGGGCCTGTGGGCCGCGCGCATCCACGGCCTGCGCCCGGGCAACGCGCTGGGGCCGCGGGTCCTGGCTCGCCTGCTGGACGCCACCGCCGGGATCATGGGGCGGGCCCTGGCGGTGGGTGGCACGAGCTTCGACGCCCTCTACGTCGACGCCGAGGGCGCGGCGGGGTTCTTCGCGCGGAGCCTGGCCGTCTACGGCCGCCAGGGCGAGGTCTGCCGACGCTGCGGGACGCCTCTTCGCACCGAGACCATCGGCGGGCGCAGCCACACGAGCTGCCCGCGCTGTCAAACGCGCCCACGCCCCCGACGCCTGCCGCACTGACCTCTCAGGACTCGCCGAACTTCTCGGTTTGCGCTCGGGAGTGCGGTGTTGTGCTGTTGTGGTGTCTTGGGGGCATTGGTGGCGGTTCTGCCTCAAGGGCGTTGGTGGCGGTTCTGGGGTGTTTGTGGGGGTGGGGTTTCTGGCTGGTCGTGGTGGTGGTGTGCTCCGGCACCCTGCCGTGCTGAGCCCGTGACGGTTTGAGCCTGGTGCCGGCATCCGTTGTCGGCCGGCCGGCGGCGGGGCTCGGGGCGTGCCCCGCAGGCGGCTGGCAGGGGGGCTCGCACGCTCATGTGACAGGTGTTAACGGTTGCACTGGGGTTTGCGGTGGTGGCCCGGGCTCCCATGTGCGCGGGCGGCCTCCGTGCACATGGGAGCCGGCGTGCTGGAGGGCACCGGTCGACAAACCCTAGGAATGGCGCTGTTCTCGACGAGTGTCGAAAAGTGTGAGCGTGCAAGTCCCGGGCCCCGTGGCGCCCGCGTGCACCGTGCTGGTGTGATCACCAGGATCTCCTCCAGGGCGCTCTGACCGCGGCGGACCTGGGCACACACAGCAACAACCCCCAAGCGCCACCAATACCCTCAGGCTCGAAACGCCGCCAATGTCCTGAGGTTCAAAACGTCACCGACGTCCTGAGACACCACAACGGCGTTTGGCCGCACGTTCGAGAGCAAAGCGAGGAGTTGGAGGCCGTGCGGGGCCGGGGCCGGACGGGTGGTCCCACGACGAGGTCAGGCCAGCATCCCGGCAGGTGGAGGGCCGCAAGAGGGGGCCCGGGCGCTGGTAGGCTCGCCGGCATGCCGAGCACCTCCACCAACGAGCAGGTCCGCGTCATGATCGTGGACGACCACGAGATTGTCCGCCGCGGTATCGCCGAGATCATCGACCGTGCCGACGGCCTCGATGTCGTGGCCGAGGCCGGCTCGCGGGCGGAGGCCGTGCGTCGCGCCGAGCTCATGCGCCCCGACGTCGTCCTGGTCGACCTCCAGCTGCCCGACGGCACCGGCATCGAGCTCATGCACGACCTCGCCGAGGCAGCGCCCGATGCCCTGCCCATCGTCCTGACTTCCTTCGACGACGACGAAGCCCTGGCCGAGGCCCTGGAGGCCGGTGCGCGCGCCTACCTCCTCAAGACCGTCCATGGAGCCGAGATCTCCGATGTCGTGCGCGCCGTCGCCTCTGGGCGCGTCCTGCTCGACGAGCGCACCGTCACCCGGCGCCGCGCCGACCACGACGACCCGACTGCCGAGCTGACCAACGCCGAGCGCAAGGTCCTCGACCTCATCGGCGATGGCCTGTCGAACCGCGAGATCGGTGAGCGTCTGGGCGTGGCCGAGAAGACCGTGAAGAACCACATCACCTCGCTGCTGGCGAAGATGGGTCTGCAGCGCCGCACCCAGGTGGCCGCCTGGGTGGCCGGTCAGCGCGCCTCCGGCTGGCGCAACACCTGACCTCGGCCCGGCACTCATCTCCGGTCGGCCCGGGATCAGCGAGGGTCGGCCTGCGGCCAGGGCGCTGGCGCGAGCGGGCGTGGCGTCGGCTGCTCGGACGGGTTCGGATGGTCCAGCGGCACCCGCCAGGTGAAGCACGTCCCGCGCCTCTCGCCGTCGGACCTCGCCCTCGGGCCGATGACGAAGGAGCCTCCGTGACGCCGGGCCCTCTCCGCCATGTTCGCCGTGCCGGAGCGCCGCGTGACCCGCGGGCTCACGCCCACGCCGTCGTCACGGCAGACGATCTCGACCACCGGCCTGCCCGTGTAGGGCGCCCAGTCCCCGGAGGCCTGGTCGTCGCGCACCGCCAGGGACGAGGCCGTCGGCAACGCCCCCCACAGCTTGACGTCCACCGTCACCGAGGAGGCGTGCGCGTGGCGCGCCACGTTGCTCAGGCCCTCACGCACCACGGCCACCATGTCGTCCGCGACCTCCGGGTCCACCGCCGCGTCCACCGCCGCGATGAGCTCGTCCTCCTCCTCCCGCCCCGCCTGGGCCAGCCCGCGACCGTCCACGCTCAGCAGCAGGGAGGGGGCGTAGCCCAGTGAGGTGCGCGCCAGGGAGGCCTCGCGCCGCAGCCGCTCGACGACGCTGGCGTCCTCGTCGCGGTCACGCAGGGAGCGCACGATCGAGCGGATCTGGCTCACGGAGTCGTCCACGGCGGCCAGGGAGGCATCCAGGGCCTCGCACACCGCCTCGGCGTCCACGCCTCCCGACGTCGTGCCCTCACGGATCCGGTCCCTCGCCGCAGCGATGCGCATGCCGGTGGCGAACAGCTGCTGGATGGCGAGGTCGTGCAGGTCCCGGCCGATGCGGGCCCGCTCGTCCAGCAGCGTGGCCATCTCCTCGGCGTGCTGGGCGTCCGCCAGCTCGAAGGCCATCGTGGCCTGGCCCGCCACCAGCTCGGCGATCTCCAGGTCCTGCTCGGTGAAGGGGGGCGCCCCCTGCTCACGCAGCAGGAGCATGACCCCCACGCCACGGCCCCGGTGGATCATCGGCGCGTACAGGGCCGGTCCGAAGCGGGCAAGCGCAGGCACGCTCAGGTCCTGGTTCCGCCAGGCCTCGGCCAGGGAGTCCACCAGGACGCCCTCCTGGCGCACGAGTGTCTGGCGGGCGCGCCCCTCGGGCGGGAAGAAGGTTCCGATGAGCTCGGGGCCGTGGTTGCCGTCGGCGATCTCGCACACCCATGTGTCCCCGACGCTTGGCAGGACCAGGGCGGAGGTGTTGGCGTGCGCGACCTGGCGGATGCGCTGGGCGATGAGGGTGAAGGCGTCGTCCTCCTCGGCGCCGGACAGGAGCATCGTCGTCAGCTCCTGAGAGATGGCCATCCACTTCTCCCGGCTGCGCGCCTCACGGTACAGGCGCGCGTTCTCGACGGCGACGCCGGCCGCCTCCGCCAGTGCGAGGACGGCGGTGACCTGTGCCTCGCCGAAGCCTCCGGGGCGGTCGCACAGGTACAGACGCCCGTAGACCTGGTCGTGGGCGCGCAGTGGCGCGGACAGGACCGAGCCGGGGGCCTCGCCCTCGATGGCGCCCGTGAAGGCGCTCATGGCGGCCAGATCGTTGACGACGACGACCTCGTCCTTCGTCGTGGGCACGGTGAGCAGCGACTCCAGGTGCTCGGGCGTGGCCGTCGCCGGTCCCGCGGTGACGGGCTCGGTGCGGCGTCCCGTCGAGCGTGAGCGGCCTCGCACGGAGATCGTGCCCCAGGCCGCGCCGGTGACGGAGCAGGCGGACTCGACCAGGCGGCGCAGTGCCTCGGGGACCTGCAGCGAGCTTGTCAGGCGCAGCGCGGCACGCAGCAGCTCGACGGTGGAGTCCTCCAACACGGGGGCGCTGGCGTCGCCCGCGCGCGTCGAGCTGAGCCGGTCAATGTGGGCCGCGTAGGCGACGGCGACCTCCCCGGCCGGATCGTCGGGGCTGGCGGCTGAGGGCACCTTGAGACCAAGGAGGTCCTCGTCGTCGGGGCCGCCGGGGAAGGCAACGGGCTGCTCCGGGGACTTCTGCGCCGGCGACTCTTGCTCCGAGGAGTCCGGCTGAGGCAGCTGGCCGGGGCCCACCGTGGAGGCCGTGGGGGACATGGAGGCCGTGGGGGACATGGACGACACAGTCATGAACACACCTCCTGAGTGCGTGGCGTGGCCAGGATGGTGGGGTCCTCGGCCAGGTCCTCCTGCGCGAGCGACCAGGCGTAGGCCGTGTTGCGCCCGCGCAGCTCGTCGTGCGTGCCCCGGTCGGTGACGGTGGCCGGCGCGCTCGGGGCCTGAGCGTCGGGGCGCCCGAGGACGATGACCTCATCGGCGCCGGCCAGGGCGCTTAGGCGGTGCGTGACCACAAGCACGCCGCGCGCGCTCTCGGCGCCGACCAGCGCAGAGTCCTCATGGCCGACGGCGAGCAGGCCGCCGACGAGGCGGTCGGCGGTGGCCGGGTCGAGGTGCTCGGCGGGCTCGTCAAGCATCATGAGCCGGGCCGGCGAGCACAGGGCGCGGGCCAGCAGGAGGCGGCGCCGCTCACCCCCGGACACGCCCTGGCCTCCCTCGCCGAGCATCGTGTCCAGGCCCTGCGGCAGCGCCCGGTACCAGTCCTCCAGCCCGGCGGCGGCCAGGTGCTCCTCGGCCGTGGGCGCGTCGAGCCGTCCCCAGGCCACGCGCAGGTTCTCCAAGACGCTGGTGGCAAAAACGTGGGCGTCCTCGGTGGTGACGCTCAGGCGTTCGTGCACCTGCGCGCGTGGAGCGGACCAGACGGGCACGCCGTCGAGCTCAACGGTGCCGGCCCGGGGCGCGAGCAGCCCGGCGAGCGTGTACAGCAGGGTGGTCTTGCCGATGCCGGAGGGGCCTGCGATGGCGAGGCTGCGCCCCGGCCGCAGCTCGAGGTCGATGCCCTGGGCGACGACCGGGCCGCCGGGCCAGCCCACCGCCAGGCCGCGGGCGCGCAGGACCGGGCCCCCCTGGGCCTCGTCCAGCGGGGGCAGCGGGGTGGGAGCGGGCACTGTGGCGCGCGAGGCCTCGGCGGCCTCCACGAGCTCGATGACCCGCACGGCCGCTCCGGCCGAGGTGACGAGCTGGACGCTGGCGGGTCCCAGGGCCGCGGTGGCCTCGAAGGCGGACAGGGGCAGGAGTGTGATGACGGCGAGCCACTCGGCCGACAGCGCCCCGCTGTGCACGGCGGGCAGGCCCACGAGGATGCTGCCGATGACGGACAGCCCCATAGCCAGGGCGTCGACGGCGGCGGCTGCCGCGGCGGGCCGGGCGGCACGGTCGCGGGCCGCTGCCATGCGGGCCTCGGTGCTCTCCAGGGCGTCCATGACGGGCCCCATGCGGCCCAGGACACCGAGCTCGGCACCGTCCTCGAGGACGGTGAGGCTGATGGCGGCCAGGTCGGTGCTCTCCTCCTGCCGGGCGAGCTCGGCGGCACGGGCGGCGCGCACGGTCATCAGCGGCCCGCCCAGGCCGGCGAGCAGGAGGCAGGCCGCCAGGATCAGGCCGGCGGGCCAGTAGATGAGGCCGACGATGAGGCTCGTGAGCAGCCCGACGGTGGCGGCGACGGCGGCGGGCAGGTAGGCGCGCACGACGAGGTCGCCCACACGGTCGACGTCGGCCCCCACCCGGGCGAGCACGTCACCACGGCGCAGGGCAGCGACGGTGTCGGTGCGTGAGGAGGCCATGACCTCGTAGACGCGGGTGCGCAGGGCATTCATGCCGCGCAGGGCCGTGTCGTGCGAGACGAGCCGCTCGCAGTAGCGCAACAGGGAGCGTGAGACGCCGAAGAGGCGCACGAGGACGGGGGCGACGCCCAGGGCGACGACCACGTCGGTGAGGGAGGCACGCGCGATGAGCCAGGCGGCGATGCCCGACAGGGCGACGGCGGAGGCCAGGCCGAGGGCGCCGGTGAGGACGGACAGGGCGAAGCGCCCGTAGTCCAGGCCGAGCATCCGCGTGGCCCGGTCGAGGGCGTGGCGCTCGGCGGGGGTCAGGATAAGGCTCATCGCTGCTCCTCCTTCAGGCCCTGTGCGGGTGCGGTGGCGTGGGGCTCGTCCGACCCGGCCCCGTCGTCCGGATCGGCCTCCTCGAGTGGGACGCTGGAGACGGTGATGACGTCGTCGGCGACGGCCAGCAGGGCGCTGCGGTGGGCGATGACGATGACGGTGCGGCTGGCGGCCCTCAGCGCCTCGACGGCGTCGACGACGTGGGCCTCGCTGGCGGCGTCGAGGTGGGCGGTGGGCTCATCGAGCACGACGAGGGGGGTGCGCTCGAGCAGGGCCCGGGTGAGCGCGAGGCGCTGGCGCTGGCCGACGGACAGGCCGACCCCGCCCTGCCCGATGCGCTGGTGCCAGCCCTCGTCGAGGGTGGCGACCACCTCGTCCAGGCCGCAGGCGCGGGCGGCGGCCTGCAGGGCGGGGTCCTCGTGCGCGCCGGGACGCTGGGCGGCCTCGGGACCCAGGACGTTGTCAAGGAGTGTGCCGGGCACGATGGTGGGGCGCTGGGGCACCAAGGTGACCTGCTCCCACCAGGAGGTGGGAGAGATGTCCTCCAGGTCTGTGCGGGCGCCGTCGGCGGCGAGGACGTGCACGCTGCCGCGGTCAGGCTCAAGCAGGTGCAGCAGGACCTGGGAGGTGGTCGTCTTGCCCGCGCCGGAGGGCCCGGCCAAGGCGGTCAGGCGCCCTGGGCGGATTGTCGCGGTGAGGCCACCGGGGGCCCAGGAACCGCGGGCGCGCACGCTCAGGTCCTCAATCTCGAGGGTCGCCGTCGACACGTCGGGGGCGGGGAGCGAGCCGCGCGTGGGCAGGGGCGTCTGGAGCACCGTGAAGACGGCGTTGGCGGCGGCGGCGCCGTTGGCTGAGGCGTGGAACTGGAAGCCGACCTGGCGCAGGGGTTGGTAGACCTCGGGGGCGATCATGATGACGAGCAGGCCTGTGGCGAGGTCGAGGTGGCCGAACAGGAGCCGGAAGCCGACCTCGACGGCGATGATGGCCACGGACAGGGTGGTGAGGAACTCCAGGACGGCACCGGACAGGAAGGCGACGCGCAGGGTCGTCATGGTGGTGCGGTTGTAGGCACGCCCGAGCGCCTTGACGCGCCGGCCGGGGCCGACCTCGCGTCCGAAGGCCTTGAGGGTGGGCAGCCCGGCGATGAGGTCGAGCACCTGGGAGCCGAGCCGCTCCATGGCGTCGAGGCGGTCCTTGGAGTGACGCTCGGTGAGCCTGCCGATGAGGATCATGAAGATTGGGATGAGCGGCATGGTCAGGACGACGACGACGGTGGAGGCGAGGTCTTGCATAAGCATGACGAGGCCGAGCAGGGGAGTGGCGGTGGCCGCGAGCAGCAGCTGGGGCAGGTAGCGTGTGAGGTAGGGCTCGAGGTCGTCCAGTCCGCGGGTGAGGAGGGTGGCGGTCTCGCTGGCGTGCTCGGTCTGCCACCGGGGTCCGAGCGCGGCGGCGTGCTCGAGGACCTGGCGGCGCAGCTCAATGGTGGTGCCGACGGCGGCCCGGTGGGCGCGGGCCTCCTGAAGGTGCAGGACGCCGGCTCGTGCGAGGACGACGACGGCGAGGGCGCCGACGAGCGGCATCACCTGGTCGGCATGGGCTTGGCCGGTGATGACGGGGGAGATGATGCGGGAGATGAGCCAGGCCTGGCCGATGACGAGCAGGGAGAGGACCAGGCCACTCAGGGCGGTGAACACGATGTATCGCCGGGCGGTACGCGCGTAGCGCATGAGGCGGGGGTCCAGTGGCTTCACTCGCTCAGGATAGTGGGATGGGACGCTGGTCCCAGGACTCGCCTGCCAGGTGAGCTGCGGGGCGGACCACCGGGCCCGGCCACTGGTGCGGGGTGAGGTCTCACCGGTGCGTAGACGCCGGGACCCGCCGACTGCCCGTGCAGTCGGCGGGTCCCGTGCCGGACCGGCTCACCCCGGCTGTTGGCCTGCGCGAGGCCTGTATGAGGCGTGCCGCCCCGGTCAGTAGCCGATGGCGGCCTCGGGCTGGAGGGAGTCACGCACCTTGGTGGGGTGCAAACCGCCCTCGTCGGGGTTGATCTCCTTGGCGTTGATCCGCCGGGAGAAGACCTTGTAACCCCAGACCGTGTAGACGAGCACGACGGGCACGAAGATGACGGCCGCGACGGTCATGATGATGAGCGTCGTGTCGGTGCTGGCGGCTTGGGAGATCGTCAGCGAGTAGGCGTCATTGATGGACGAGCGCATGACGTTGGGCGCCATGGCCGAGAAGATGAACACCACCGCGAAGGCGATGCCCGCGAAGTGCAGGGCGAAGGCCCAGCCCTGGCGCCCCTGCCAGCCCATCCACAGCGAGGCGATGAGGCCTGCGGCGGCGAGCACGAGCGGCAGCCAGGCCAGCGCGTTGAGGGAGTAGATGAGCTGCGCCCACAGGGCCCACACGGCGCACACCAGCGTCGAGGCGATGCCGGTGCGGCGGGCGAAGGCCTCGGCGCGGCTGGAGAGCTCACCGGTGGTCTTGAGGGCGATGAACAGGGCACCGTGGGTGAGGAACAGCAGGCAGGTGACGACCCCACCCAGCAGGGTGAAGGGCGTCAGCAGGCTGAAGAAGCCGCCGGTAATCTGGTGGGAGGCACCACGGACGAGCTCGCCGCCGATCTCGGAGGCGGGCACGACGGCACCGGTGGCGGTCTCGACGACCTCAATCTTCATGCCCTGGACCAGGTTGGCGAAGGCCGCACCCCACAGGACGGCGGGAAGCCAGGTGGAGATGGTGTGGAGCCAGTCCCAGGTGTCACGCCAGCGCTGGGAGTTGATCTTGGGACGCCACTCCAGGGCGCACACGCGCACGATGAGGCACAGGAGGATGATGAACAGGACGAGGTAGGCGCCGGAGAAGAGAGTGCCGTACCACTCGGGGAAGGCGGCGAAGGTGGCGCCGCCGGCGGTCAGGAGCCAGACCTCGTTGCCGTCCCAGTGGGGGCCGATGGCCTTGAGCATGGCGCGGCGCTCGCGCTCGTCGCGGCCGAGGATCTTGAGCAGCATGCCGACACCGAAGTCGAAGCCCTCAAGGGTGAGGTAGCCGACCCAGAGGATTGCGATGAGGATGAACCAGAGGATGGAGAGCGTCATGGTGTGTTCTTTCTTCTCTCGGCTCAGTACTCGAAGGACAGGGCGGGGGCCGGGGTGCCCTCGGCGCCGGCCTTCTCGACGGCCTTGACGGACTCCTTGGTCTGGGTGTGCACGCCCTCACGGACGTAACGGCGCAGGAGCACGAACCAGACGACGCCGAGGGCGGCGTACAACAGCGTGAAGATGACCATCGAGGCCAGGACGGTGCCGGCGGAGACGACGGGGGACACGCCGTTGAGGGTGAGCATGTAGACCTCGCTCATGGGGTCGCCGAGGTTGGGGACGACGACCCAGGGTTGGCGGCCGATCTCGGTGAAGATCCAGCCGAAGGAGCAGGCGAGGAAGGGCAGGCCGACGGACCACAGGGCGGCGGTCCCCAGCCGCTTGTCGGTGATGAGGCGGTCCTTGCGGGTGAGCCACAGGGCCAGGGCGCCGATGGCGATGGACAGGCTGCCCAGGCCGATCATGAGGCGGAAGGACCAGAAGGTGGTCATGACGTTGGGGGTGTAGTCCGCGCCCTCGCCGTAGAGCTCCTCGTACATCTCCTGGGCGTCGTTGAGGCCCATGAGCTCAGCGTTCGGGTTATTGGTGGCCAGGAGGGAGTAGAGGTAGGGCACCGAGATGAAGCGGATGGTGGAGTCCTCGTCGTTACCGATGGCGATGAGCGTGAAGGGGGCGCCCTCCGTGCTGTCGTACAGGCCCTCGGCGGCGGCCATCTTGGCGGGCTGCTCCTTGGCGACGACCTGCCCCATGGCGTGGCCGGTGCCGGCGGCGAGCAGGCCGGCGATGATCATGGTGACGGCGCCGAAGCGGGTCATGCGGCGCCAGGTCTGGCGGGCCTCGAAGTCCTGCTTCGCACGGGCGGCCTTGACCATCCACCAGACGGACACACCGGCGACGAGGGCACCGGCGGTCAGCAGCGACGAGGCGATCGTGTGGGCGAAGGCGTGTAGGAAGATGCTGTTGGTCAGGACGGCGAAGAAGCCGCCAATGCCGTCGAGCTCGGCGCGGCCGGTCTCGGGGTTGACGACGGCGCCGACGGGGTGCTGCATCCAGGAGTTGGCCGCGAGAATGAAGGCGGCGGACAGGTTGGTGCCCAGGGCGACCATCCAGATGCACAGGTTGTGCAGGCGGCCGGAGAGGCGGTCCCAACCGAAGATCCACAGGCCGAGGAAGGTCGACTCCATGAAGAAGGCCAGCAGCGCCTCGAAGGCGAGCGGGGCGCCGAAGATGTTGCCGACGAAGAGGGAGTACTCAGACCAGTTCATGCCGAACTGGAACTCCTGGACGATGCCGGTAGCGACACCGAGGGCGAAGTTGATGAGCAGGATCTTGCCGAAGAACTTCGTGGCAACGCGCCACTGCTCATTGCCCGTGCGGAGATAGAGGGTCTCCATGAGGGCGACGAGCGGTGACAGGCCGATTGTCAGGGGAACGAGGACGAAGTGGTACACGGTCGTGATGCCGAACTGCCATCGAGCAAGCTCAAGGGCGTCCAACGCCATCGGTGCGGTCACCATCGGCGCCACCTTTCGGGATAGGTGATAAGACAGATAAGTAAATCCGTGACGGAGGTCACAAGGGATAGTCTGAGTGTATGCCTTCGCTGACGCACTGTCGTGAAGAACCGGGGTGTTGGGAAGGTCAAACGCGCCAGGTGCGGCCCAGGAGGGGCGACGACGTGACACGCCGGGCCCGGGCGTCAGGAACGACCTTCGGTCAGGGGGTGGGCGCGGTGTGCTGGGCGCCCCTACGGGGGGCTGCGGGCCGCCGTTGGGGCCGCCGCTGGGACCGCGACCGTCGCCGCGGGTGGCGGCCTGGCTCCGCGATGACGGTACGTGTGTGATACTCGGACCGGCCCCGGGTGCTGCGTACCGGCTCCCGGTGTCCGGACCTCAGGGTCCACCCCGTCCGGGAACCTTGCGCCGCCTTGAGCGCTGCTGCGGTCCCGTCTCGTGCGGGTGACCCCGGTCCGGCGCCATCAGGCGTACACACAGACTTTTTTTGCTCCCGCACCAGGGAGCACGAGCGCACCGCGCGCCCGAGGGTACGGCGGGAGCAGCGGTGCCCCGGAGAGTGCGACGCACCATGACGTCACCCATGACCCCCGACCAGTCCCTCGAAGCCACTGAGGGCGAGGTCACGGCACCCACTGAACCCACTGAATCCACTGTGCAGGCTCCTGCCGCCGAGGCGGCTCCCAAGGCGCGCCGCCGCCGCGCGACGTCCAAGGCCACCGCCCCCACCAAGGCCCCCGCGGCCAAGACCCCCGTACCGTCGGCCGACGGCGAGGGATCCGGTGCTGGCGCATCGGACGACGCGGGGAACGGCACTGTGACTGGGGATGCTGTGGCTGAGGATCCCTCGACCACAAGCGCGAAGCCCGCCCGTCGCACGGGTACCCGCCCCCGGCGCGCCGCGGCCCCGGCCGCCGCAGGAGCTGAGGACGCCAAGACCAAGGACGCCAAGACCAAGGCCACCAGGACCAAGGCCGCCAAGACCAAGGCCGCCAAGACCAAGGACGCCGAGACCAAGGGCGCCAAAGCCAAGGACACGAAGACCACGGCATCTAAGGCCAAGGGTTCTAAGACCAAGGACGCCAGCACCGAGGACACGAAGACCGAGGACATCACGACGCAGGCTGCGAAGCCCGCGGCGCGCGCCCCTCGTCGTCGTCGGGTCACCGCCGCCCAGGCGGCCCCCGAGGCCGACCCCGCCCCCGAGGCCGCCGGTGAGCCCGAGGTCCTGGCCAGTCCCACCGATGTCACGGCCGAGGCCACCGTCTCCAGCGCCGGCACCGCCGAGGCCTCCACCGGCGATGACACCGGCACTGCCGACAGTGCCGACAGCCCGGACGAGGAGGGCGCCGCCGCTGAGACTGCCGAAACCGCTGAGACTGACGAGGCACCGCGCCTGCCTGCCGCATCTCTCCTCTTCCAGGCGCCCGACCCCTCCCGCGCCCGCCGTCGTCGCAAGGTCACGGCCGTCCAGGCCGCCCCGCAGGCCGCCCCCGAGGTCGAGGACGTGGCCCCGGCGGCCCCCGCCGAGCCGGCCGCCGAGCGCTCACAGGACCAGGACCAGGCCCCCGCCACGCCCCCCGCCTCGCGCGGACGCCGTCGTCGCAAGGTCACCGCCTCCCAGGCCACCCCCGAGGCTGCTCCCGCCCCGCAGCCGGCTGTCGCCCCCAAGGTCACCGAGACGACCACGCCGGAGCCCGACGAGTCGGAGACGACTGAGCCGGACGCGACCGAGACCGAGGAGACCGCCGCCTCCGAGGCCGGCGACTCCACTGACGCCGCTGAGGGCGGGCGCCGCAAGCGCCGCCGCGGCGGTCGTGGCCGCCGCTCCCGCTCGCGCTCCGACGAGGCCACCGAGTCCGCTGAGGCCAGTGAGACCGCTGGGTCCACAGCGCCCACGGCCGACTCATCCGACGAGACCCCCACCGGTCCCGGCAGTGTCGACGAGACCGACGGCGATGAGGAGGACGAGATCAGCTCGCGTCGTCGTCGCCGTCGCCGTTCCCGCTCGTCCCGTGCCGAGAGCGGCCGTGAGAGCCGCGACGTGCGCGACGAGGTCACCGCGCTCAAGGGCTCCACCCGCCTGGAGGCCAAGCGCCAGCGCCGCCGTGAGGGGCGCGCCGCCGGACGCCGTCGCCCCATCGTCACCGAGGCCGAGTTCCTGGCCCGCCGCGAGAGCGTCGACCGGCAGATGATCATCCGCGAGCAGGACGGCCTCAACCAGATCGCCGTCCTCGAGGACGGGCTGCTCGTCGAGCACTACGTCGCCCGCCACACCCAGACCTCCATGGTCGGCAACGTCTACGTCGGCCGCGTCCAGAACGTCCTGCCGTCGATGGAGGCCGCCTTCGTTGACCTGGGCAAGGGCCGCAACGCCGTGCTCTACGCCGGCGAGGTCAACTGGGACGCCGCCGGTATGGAGGGCAAGCCGCGCCGCATCGAGGACGCCCTCTCCAGCGGCGACACCGTCCTCGTGCAGGTCACCAAGGACCCCATCGGTCACAAGGGTGCGCGCCTGACCAGCCAGGTCACTCTCGCCGGCCGCTACCTCGTCCTCGTGCCCGGCGGCACGATGACCGGTATCTCCCGCAAGCTGCCCGACACCGAGCGTGCCCGCCTGAAGAAGATCCTTAAGAAGATCGTGCCCGACGCCGCCGGTGTCATCGTGCGCACCGCCGCCGAGGGCGCCAGCGAGGAGCAGCTGACCGCCGATGTCGAGCGACTGCTCAAGCAGTGGCAGTCCATCGACAAGAAGGCCACGCGGGTGCTCGCCGGCTCCGGTAAGGCACCTGTCCTGCTCAAGGGCGAGCCCGAGCTCGCCGTGCGCGTCGTACGCGACGTGTTCAACGAGGACTTCCGCTCCCTGACCGTGCAGGGCCACGATGCCTGGGCCACGATCAGTGAGTACGTCACCGAGCTCAGCCCGGACTTGGCCGACCGCCTCCAGCACTGGGTGAGCCCGGAGGACGTCTTCAGCGCCCACCGCATCGACGAGCAGCTCGCCAAGGGCTTCGACCGCAAGGTCTGGCTGCCCAGCGGCGGCACCCTCATCATCGACCGCACCGAGGCCATGACGGTCATCGACGTCAACACCGGCCGCTTCACCGGCGCCGGCGGCACGCTCGAGGAGACCGTCACCCGTAACAACATCGAGGCGGCCGAGGAGATCGTCCGTCAGCTGCGCCTGCGCGACATCGGCGGCATGATCGTCATCGACTTCGTCGACATGGTCCTGGAGTCCAACCGTGACCTCGTGCTGCGCCGCCTGGTCGAGTGCCTGGGCCGCGACCGCACCCGTCACCAGGTCACGGAGGTCACGAGCCTCGGTCTGGTGCAGATGACCCGTAAGCGCGTCGGCCAGGGCCTCGTCGAGGCCTTCTCCACGCCCTGTGAGTGCTGCGGTGGGCGTGGCTTCATCGTTCACTCCGACCCGGTGGAGAACCAGCAGGCGGACCTCAACGCCTCCGCCTCGCGCTCGGTCGGCCGCGGTCGCGGCCGTAAGGGCTCGTCCGAGGCCGCCTCGGAGGAGAGGCCCCGCAAGGGCTCCTCACGCCGCCGGGGCAAGGAGGACGCCGACGACGTCATCGACGACCAGACCCGTGCCGCCGTGCGCGGGGCCCTGGCCCAGATCGCCGCTGCCGCCGAGCACGCCCACAAGGACGCGGACTCGTCCCCGGAGGCCGGCGCCGCCGAGGCTCCCACCGCCGAGGTCGGCGCCGCCGAACAGGACGCCCAAGATTGAGGGCCTGGCCCCTGTGGCGCCCGTCTTCGTGCGGAAGACCACAGGGGTCGCGGGCCCGACGGAGTTGGACCGGTCCACGCGATCGCATACAGTGGTCCGCCGGTGCACGTCGCACCTTGCCAAGGAGACAGCCCTCCCGGACGGCTCGCCGTCCACGATTCGGGGGCTGTCTGAAGACTTCGACAGAGATGAGCATTCAAGTGGTCTACGCGATCGTCAAGGCCGGCGGCCGTCAGGAGAAGGTCTCCGTCGGCGACGTCGTGGTTGTCGACAAGCTTGCCGGTGAGGTCGGCGACGAGATCACCCTCGCCCCCGTCATGCTGGTGGACGGCGACAAGGTGACCGCTGGAGCGGACCTGGCTCAGTCCTCCGTCACGGCCGAGATCGTCGGTGACGAGAAGGGCCCCAAGATCAACATCCTCAAGTTCAAGAACAAGACGGGCTTCCGCAAGCGCCAGGGTCACCGCGCCCAGCTCACGGCCGTCAAGGTCACCGCGATCACGTGAGCGCCCTCGCGGCATCCTGAACGCACCCGCTCGAGAGAAAGAAGCCTGACATGGCACACAAGAAGGGTCTTGGTTCCTCCCGTAACGGCCGTGACTCGAACGCGCAGCGTCTCGGCGTCAAGCGCTTCGGCGGCCAGTACGTCGGCGCCGGCGAGATCATCGTCCGCCAGCGTGGCACCCACTTCCACCCCGGCACGAACGTCGGCCGCGGCAACGACGACACCCTGTTCGCCACCGCCGCCGGCAACGTCCAGTTCGGCACCTTCCGCGGCCGCAGGGTCGTCAACGTCGTGCTCCCCGAGGCCTGAGCCTCCAGCACACACGGCATCCGCGAGGGCGAACGGCTTCGGCCGTCCGCCCTCGCGCTGTACCGGCGCCCCGCCGTAGCGCCACGGCCACCCCGGGACGGGGCTGGCCCCGACCACCTTGACGCGTCCAGCCCAGGAGACGAGACATGCCCAGCTTCATCGACCGAGTGGTCCTGCACGTCGCGGGCGGCGACGGCGGCGACGGCTGCACGTCCATCCACCGCGAGAAGTTCAAGCCCCTGGCCGGCCCCGACGGCGGCGACGGCGGCCACGGCGGCGACGTCGTCCTCGTCACCGACTCCCAGGTCACCACCCTCCTGAGCTACCACCGCTCGCCCCACCGCAGCGCCGGCAAGGGCACGCCCGGCATGGGGAACTGGCGCCGCGGCGTCGACGGCGACAACCTCCGCCTGCCCGTGCCCGAGGGCACCGTCGTCAAGGACCGCGACGGCAACGTCCTGGCCGACCTCGTCGAGCCCGGTGCCACTTTCGTCGCCGCCGCGGGCGGCACGGGCGGGCGCGGCAACTTCTCGCTGGCCTCCTCCAAGCGGCGCGCCCCCGGCTTCCACCTGCTCGGCGAGCCGGGCGAGCGTCGCGACGTCGTCCTGGAGCTCAAGACCATCGCGGACGTCGCACTCGTGGGCTACCCCAGCGCCGGCAAGTCCTCCCTCATTGCCGCGATGAGCGCCGCCCGCCCCAAGATCGCCGACTACCCCTTCACCACCCTCGTGCCCAACCTCGGCGTCGTCGAGGCGGGTGAGACGCGCTACACGGTGGCGGACGTGCCCGGTCTCATCCCCGGCGCCTCCGAGGGACGTGGACTGGGCCTGGAGTTCCTGCGTCACATCGAGCGCTGCGCCGTCATCGTGCACGTCCTGGACTGCGCCAGCCTCGACGCCAGCCGCGACCCACTGGCGGACCTCGACACGATCGAGGCCGAGCTCGCCGCCTACAGCGCCCAGCTGGGGCAGGCAGAGAACGACCCGGCCCACACCGGGCGCGTGCCCCTCATGGAGCGCCCGCGCGTCGTCGTGCTCAACAAGGTCGACGACCCCGACGGCGCGGCCATGGCCGAGCTCGTGCGAGCCGACGTCGCCGCGCGCGGCCTGCCCGTCTTCGAGGTCTCCGCCTTGGCCCGCACGGGCCTGCGCCCGCTCAGCTTCGCCCTGGCCGCCCTGGTGGAGCAGGCCCGCCGGGACGCCCCCGCCGTCCTCGAGCCGGCGCGCGAGATCATCCGCCCCGCCTCCGTCGGACGCCGCGGCAAGGAGGTCATCGCCACCGTGCACCGCATCCACTACCCGGGCGAGGGCGAGGTCTTCCAGGTGCGCGGGGACAAGCCGGAGCGCTGGGTGCGCCAGACCGACTTCACCAACAACGAGGCCGTCGGCTACCTCGCGGACCGACTGGCCACCGCCGGCGTCGAGACCGAGCTCGTCAAGGCCGGTGCTCACGCCGGTGACTCGGTGCTCATCGGCGAGGTCGAGGGCGGGGTGCTGTTCACCTGGGAGCCCACCGTCACCGCCGGTGCCGAGCTCCTGGGCGCCCGGGGCACGGACGTGCGGGTGGAGGACTACACCCCCCGCCGCACCAACGTTGAGCGCCGCCGCCAGTACCACGCGTCCATGGATGCCAAGGAGGCCGCCCGCCAGGAGCTGCGCGCCGAGGCCGCCGAGGGGCTGTGGACGGACGCCTCGAGCTGGGACGCGGAGGACTGAGCACCATATGACAGTCCCCGCTGTCCCTACGATGCCCGGTTCCGCCAGGCGCCCCGACGCCCTGCCCGAGCGCGCAAGGATCGTGCTCAAGATCGGCTCGTCCTCCCTCACACGTCCCGACGGCGGGCTCGACCTCAACCGCATCGACGTCATCTCGGCCCTGGTCGCCGGCCTGCGCGGGCGTGGGCACGACGTCGTCCTCGTCGCCTCCGGGGC
The DNA here is from genome assembly GCF_014595995.2 of Actinomyces respiraculi. Taxonomy (NCBI): domain Bacteria; kingdom Bacillati; phylum Actinomycetota; class Actinomycetes; order Actinomycetales; family Actinomycetaceae; genus Actinomyces; species Actinomyces respiraculi. The sequence continues at coordinate 1,856,385 of NZ_CP063989.1, read as the reverse complement.
CGTGGCCGCCGGCCTGCCGACCCTGGGCATGGTCCAGCGCCCCGCCGAGCTGCGCCTGCTGCAGGCCGCGGCCAGCGTGGGCCAGAGCCGCATCATGGGACGGTGGGAGGCCTCGATGAGCGTGCGTGGGCTCGTCGCCGCCCAGGTGCTGCTCACCGCCCACGACGTGGCCGTGCGCGACCACTACCGCACCGTGCGCGAGACCTTCGACGCGCTGCTGTCCATGGGGGCCGTGCCGGTCGTCAACGAGAACGACGCCGTGGCCAACACCGAGTTCAACCTGGGGGACAACGACTACCTGGCGGCCCTGGTCTCACACCTTGTGACCGCCGACCTGCTCATCCTGTTCACCGACGTCGACGGCCTGTGGACCGCCCGCCCAGGATCGGCCGGGGCGGAGCCGATCCGTCTCGTGACGGACCCGGCCCATCTGGCCTCGGTGGACGTCACGGGGCGCGGCTCCTCGCTCGGCACCGGCGGGATGCGCACCAAGGTCCAGGCCGCCACCCTCGCCTGCAGCTCCGGCACCGCCACGATCATCGCCTCGGCGGCCGACGCCGTCGAGATCCTTGGCGGGGCCCAGGTCCCGCAGGACAAGGGCACCTGGTTCCTGCCGACCGGCCCGCACCGCCCGTCCAGGCGCCTGTGGATGGCACACGCCTCCCTGCCCCAGGGCAGGGTCCTGGTCGACGACGGCGCCGCCCAAGCGGTGACGGTCGGCAAGAAGTCCCTCCTGCTGCCCGGCGTCATCGGCGTTGACGGGGACTTCGAGTCCGGCTCCGTCATTGAGATCGTTGGTGCGACGGGCCTGCTCGCCCGCGGCATCTGCCGCTACTCGGCGGCCGACCTGCGCGAGGTCCTCGAGGCCCGCCGTGACGGCACGCCCGCGCCGGACCACGTCACCCCCGTCATCCACCGCGACGACCTCGCCGAGCTGCCTCGCACGGCATAGGGCGAGTAGGAGCCCGTGTCACTCATCCCTGGTCAGGGATTCTGGCGTGTGAGAGCAACCGCGGTATTCTGCGGTTTTCGTGGCGCGCAGAGGTCTCGGGGCGGGCTCTGACCAGGGATGAGTGACAAGTTCCGCTGAACCCACTCCTCTACAGTGCAGCCATGACACACGACGCCACCGAGCGCGCCGCGCTGCTCGTCACCGAAGTCGCCACCGCCGCCCGCCGCGCCCAGCGACAGCTCGCCCCGCTCACCCGCCAGGACAAGGACACCGCTCTGCACGCCCTCGCCAACGCGCTCGTAGAGGCCACCGACCGGATCCTGCTCGCCAACGCCGAGGACCTGGCCCGCGCCCAGAGCATGAGCGAGGGACTCATCGACCGCCTCGCCCTCGACGCCGGGCGCCTGGCCGCCATCGCCGACGCTGTGCGCGAGATCGCCGCCCTGCCCGACCCCGTGGGCGAGATCATCGACGGTCAGACGCTGCCCAACGGGCTGCGCGTGCGGCGCAGGCGCGTGCCGCTCGGCGTCGTCGGCATGATCTACGAGGCCAGGCCCAACGTGACCGTCGATGTCACCGCTCTGGCCCTGAAGTCCGGCAACGCCGTTATCCTGCGCGGCGGCAGCGCCGCCGAGGCGACCAACGCCGTCATCGTCGAGGTCCTGCGCCAGGCACTGGCCGACTGCGGCCTGAGCCCCGACCTCGTCGCCACCGTGGATGCCGCCGGGCGTGCCGGGGCCACGGCCCTCATGCAGGCCCGCGGCCTCGTGGACGTCCTCGTGCCCCGCGGCGGAGCCGGCCTCATCAAGGCCGTTGTCGAGTCCTCCTCCGTCCCCGTCATCGAGACCGGCTCGGGCAACTGCCACGTCTACGTCGATGCCTCCGCGGACCTCGACGACGCCGTCGACGTCATCATCAACGCCAAGACCCAGCGTGTGGGCGTGTGCAACGCCGCTGAAACCCTCCTCGTCCATGAGGCCGTCGCCGACGCCCTCCTGCCCCGGGCCGCCCAGGCCCTGTGGGAGCGCGGCGTCACCCTCCACGCCGACGCCGCCACCCGCGCCGTACTCGGGGCCACCGGGGCCGAGGCCGGCGCGCTCACCGCCGCCACCGAGAAGGACTGGGCAACCGAGTACGGCAGCCTCGACCTGGCCGTGCGCGTCGTGGCCGACGTCGACGAGGCCACCGCACACGTGCGTCGCTACTCCACCGGCCACACCGAGGCCGTCCTCGCTCAGGACCTGCGTGTGGTCAACGCCTTCACCGCGGGCGTCGACTCCGCCGTCGTCATGGTCAACGCCTCCACACGCTTCACCGACGGCGGCCAGCTCGGCCTCGGTGCGGAGCTGGGCATCTCCACCCAGAAGCTCCACGCCCGCGGCCCCATGGGCCTGGCCGCGCTGACGACCACCCAGTGGCTCGTCGAGGGCGATGGTCACGTGCGCTCATGAGGACGATGAAGGAGGACCTATGACACGTCTGGTACGCACTCGTGGACGCCTGATCGCCGTCCTGATCATCCTCGTGGCCTCGCTCCTGCTCACCTGGGTCCTGTCGGTGGTGCTCGGCTCCTACCGCGGGGGAGACGTCAGGCCCGGCATCGACATCACCACCCCGGGCGCCGCCACCCCGGCCGCACCCGAGAACGCGACCCCGGCGGGGCAGGAAGGCGGTGCGCCCGCCGAGGCACCCGTCGTCCCCGCTGTGCCCGTCTCGCCGGCCGACGACGACCACGATGACATCGACGACCGCGATGACATCGACGACCGCGATGACATCAATGACGTCGACGACGACTGAGTCAAGGACAGGGCGAGGCCCGAGTGACCGCACCACGTCCCGTCGCGTGGTGCGGCTACCGGCTCACACGAGCCGGTAGCCCATGCCACGCACGTTCTGGATCCGTTTCTTGCCGATCTTCGCCCTGAGGTAGGACACGTAGACCTCGACGACATTGGAGTCGGGGTCGAAGTCGTAACCCCACACCCCGCTCAGCAGCTGCTGCCTGCTCAGGACCTGTCCGGGGTGACGCATGAAGGTCTCGGCGAGGGCGAACTCGCGGGCGGAGAGCTCGACCGTGGCCCCCGAGACCTCCATGGTCCGCCTGCGCAGGTCCAGGGCCAGGTCGTCGTGGATCAGGCGTACCGGGTCGGAATCGCTCGCCGGGGACTCGTCGCGCAGCCGCAGCCGCACCCGGGCGAGCAGTTCCTCGAAGGAGAAGGGCTTGGGCATGTAGTCGTCCGCCCCTCCTTCCAGGCCCTTGACCCTGGCCTCCACGGAGGAGCGGGCGGTGAGCATGATGACGGGAACGCGCACTCCCTGGCCTCGGATCTGCTCCAGGACGGTGAACCCGTCGACGTCCGGCAGGCCAACGTCGAGGATGATGAGGTCGGCCCGGTCGTGTACGGCCAGGCCGATCGCCTCGTTGCCCGAGGCCGTGGCCTCGGCGCTGAAGCCTGCGGCCTTGAGGCCCTTGAGCAGGAAGGAGGCGATATGCGGCTCGTCCTCCACCACCAGGATGCGGCTCATGGCTTGTGTCCCCTTGTCATGCGTGTCCTCGGCTGCTGATCAGGATCCTGCTCCAGCGGTATCCGCATGGTGAACCGCGAACCGGTGCCGACGACGGAACTGATGTCCAAGGTGCCCCGGTGAGCGGCGACGATGTTCTCCACGATGCTCAGTCCCAGGCCCGATCCTGTGGCCATGCGCTCGGCGCTGGCGCTGCGCCAGAAGCGCTGGCGCACGAGCGTCAGCTCCTCGGGGGCGATGCCAATACCCTCGTCCGTCACCCACAGGAGCAGCTCGCTGTCCGTGGTCCGCGACCCCAGGGCGACACGCGAGCCGACCTCCGAGTACTTCACGGCGTTGGCCGCCAGCTGTAGCCAGGCCTGGCTCACACGCTGGGAGTCGAGCTCGCACACGGCGAGAGCCTTGTCCTCCAGGACCCACACGCGCGGGCCCAGGACCTGCGCCTTGTCGAAAACACTCGTGGTCAGGTCGCCGACGTCGGTGGGGGCGGGTACGAAGGAATCGGTCCCCGTGGTCCTGGCGAACTCCAGCAGGTCGTTGGCCATCATCCCCATGCGGTCCAGCTCCTCGATGGCAAGGCTGCGGGTCCGGCTGACGTCCTCGGTGTCCTCGGGGTCGAGCAGCTCCAGGTGGCCGCGGATGACGGTGATGGGCGTGCGCAGCTCGTGCTCGACGTCGTCGAGCATGCGGCGCTCGGCCTCCACCGAGCGCTGGACCCGGTCGAGCATCCCGTTGACGGCCCGGGCCAGGATCCCCAGGTCGTCGCGTCCGCGCACGGGGACGCGGGTGCTCAGGTCCTGAGGCCCGATCGACTCGGTGGCCTGGCGCAGCTCACCGATCGGCGCCAGGAGCCGCTCGACGACGAACCATGCCAGCGCGGTGACCAGGGCGACGGTAATGACCGCCGCAACGCCGTACAGCGTCATGGTGCGCCGCAACGAGGCCTCGGCGGTGTCCAGGTCGACGACGTGCGCCAGCGCCACCTGGTTCGTGCCGTCGCGCAGCGGCACGACCATGACCCGGTAGGTGCTCTCATCGGTGTGCACCGTCGTCGTGGTGGAGTCCCTCGCCGTGCTCAGGGACGCCAGGATCTCCACCAGCTGCTCGTCCTGCTGGGGCTGACGGTGCGTGGCGTCGGAGGAGAAGTGCGAGCTGAGCTCCTCCGCCTCGAAGCTCAGCACGCTCTCGCCCGCGCCCACGACGGACTGCCGGATGTAGGCGCGAGCCACGCTGGAGGCGTCGGTCAGGCTCTGCCCGTTGCTGGGGTCGATGCCCGCCGCCGCCAGCTGCTCGATGTGCTTGCGACCGCGGTCGAGCTGGTCGTCGATGTCGGCGTGCAGCGTCTGGCGGCCCAGCACCCACACGATGGCGCCGGAGGTGAGCAGGGCGATGCTCGACACCAGGATGATGGCGGCCATGACCCGTACACCGACGGTGGCCGAGGGCTTGATCTGCTCGACGTCCACGACACCAGTGTGCCCAGAGCGGGCGAGCGGTGCTGTCGTACTCACGGAGCTGCCCGGTCGCACGAGTATCGTCGTGCTCACCGTCCCATGCCCCGGTACGACCATCCGGCCGCGCGCCACGCCGTGGGGTCGAGCGCGTTGCGGGCGTCGATGATGACCGGACGGGCGACGAGCTGGGCGGCTCGATGGGGGTCGAGCCCGATGAGCTCCTGCCACTCGGTGCCGAGGATCACCAGGTCGGCACCCTCCAGTGCCTTCCAGGGGTCCTCGGCCACGGCCAGGTCGGGGTTGCGCCGACGCACCTGCTCGGCGGCCTGCGGGTCGTAGACCGTGACGTGGGCGGCCAGTTGTGACAGCCGCTCGGCGATCTCCAGGGAGGGCGAGTCGCGCAGGTCGTCGCTGTTGGGCTTGAAGGTGGCCCCCAGGACGGTGACGGACGCGTCCTCGACGCTGCCCCCGCAGCACTCGACGGCCATGTCGACGACACGGTCGCGCTGACCCTGGTTGATGGAGTCGACCTGGTCGAGCAGACGCGTGAGGGGCTCAACCCCCAGCTCTGAGGCCCGCGTCGCCAGGGCGCGGATGTCCTTGGGCAGGCAGCCGCCGCCGAAGCCCACCCCGGCCCGCAGGAAACGTCCGCCGATCCGTGCGTCCAGGCCCAGGGCCCGGGCCAGGACCGTCACGTCGCCCCCTGCGGCCTCGCACATGCCGGCCATGGCGTTGATGAAGCTGATCTTCATGGCCAGGAAGGCGTTGGCGGAGGTCTTGACGAGCTCGGCGGTGGCGTAGTCGGTGAGGATGCGCGGGACGTCCTCGTCGAGGATCTGGGCGTAGACCTCGTCCAGCACCGACTGTGCGGCCTGTGCCTCCTGGGGGGAGTCGGGCAGACCGTAGACGATGCGGTCGGGGTGGAGCGTGTCCTCGACGGCGAATCCCTCCCGGAGGAACTCGGGGTTCCACACCAGACGGGCCCGTCCTGCCAGCGCCCCGGCGAGCTCGGCGGACGTTCCCACCGGCACCGTCGACTTGCCGACCACCAGCGGCAGGCGCTGGCCGTCCAGGAACGAGGCGAGCATGTCGACCGCAGCACGCACCTGTGACAGGTCCGCTTTGCCCGAGCCGTGGCTCTGGGGGGTGCCTACCGCAATGAAGTGGACATCTGCCCCGGCCACGTCCTCAGCGGTGGGCTCACACGTGAACCGCAGCCGACCGCTGGCGACACCTTCCTGGATCAGCTCGGGCAGACCGGGCTCGTAGAAGGGGGCCCGCCCCTGGCGCAGGGCCTCGACCCGCAGGGGGTCGGTCTCGATTCCCAGGACGTCGTGGCCCAGGTGGGACATGGCGGCGGCGTGAACCGCGCCCAGGTAGCCGCAGCCGACAACTGTCAGACGCATGGTGCGCTCCTTAGATCGATGATGCAGGACGACGGAAGGGGGCCAGGCTCCTGCGCGCCCAGGTGGGGAGCCACGTCCTCGCGCCGGGGCGGAAGGCGTGGACGAAGATGAGTCGCAGCGCGGCGCTGCGGCGGTAGATGCTCAGACGGTCGGCGTGTACGGGCAGCGCGGAACACATGAGATCCAGGACGGGGGAGAGGCGCTCGGCACCCCGATCGCTCAGACGCCCCTGGACGCCCATGAGCTCGGCGTGGGCGATGAGGTTGCCCAGGTCCAGCTCGGCCTCGGCCAGGCAAGCCGTGTCCAGGTCGATGAGGGACAGCACCTCACCGTTCCACAGCAGCTGGCCGTCGTGCAGGTCGCGGTGGCTGAGGGCCATGGACCCGGGCGTGTCCTGCACGAGCGTGGCGCAGACCTCCTCCACCGCATGCTCGAGGGCCTCGGGGTCCTCGACCAGGCCCGTCAGCAGCCCGCGGCGGCTGGCGTTGCCGAACCAGCCACGCAGGACCTCGGCCTCCTGCCGGGGACCGTGGACGGGCAGGTCGGCGTCGGGCCGCGACAACCCGCCCCACACGCCCGCCAGCTGCGTCCAGCCCTCCAGCCCGTCGTCACCCAGCTCGGCCAGGCTGCGCCCCGGCAGCCTCTCCAAGTCGATGTAGGTGTCGCCGACGGCAAGGACACGGGGGACCCTCAAACCCATGGCGGTGAAGGCCCCGAAGGCGGCCAGCGCAGCCGACGACGGGGCGGCGCGCCCGGATCGCGTGGCCTTGCGCACCCGCTCGGGCTCAAGCACGACCGCGCGCCGAGCCGCACGGTGGACGACGAGCTCACCGTGCAGCGGTGGGGCCAGGGCGGGCAGGGCCGGGTCCGTCGCGTAGGGCAGCATGCTGACGCTGCCCTGCGGTGCCAGGGTCCCCGCTCGGAGCCGCCCCTGCTCGTCGCGGCACTCGATGCTGATCGAGCCATCCCGGGCGGGCCAGGCGCGCCTGATGCCCGGCAGGCGGGACAGGGCCTCGTACGTGTCGGTGCCGGGTTCGGGGTGCTGCACGGCGGGGGTGCTCCTGTTCTTCTCAGTGCTCATGCCCGCTGCCCTCCCGTGTCCTCCAGACGTGAGAGCCGGACACTGATGGCGTCGGCCCAGGCCGGGTCCGCGTGCCGCAGCGGCTCAGTCAGGCGCGAGAGCTCGGCCAGGACGGTGGCGGCGTGCAGCGGCCGCCTGTCCGGTACCCGCCCGGCCTCCTGCTGATATCCCTCCAGCAGGGCGGTGCCCGTCTCCGGCGGGCAGACGGCCAGGTAGGAGCCCAGGTCGACGGCGGCCGGAGCGAGCCGGGCCCGGTCGAAGTCGGTCAGCCACAGGGACCGGCTGGCCGGGTCCCTGAGGAACTGGTCCGGGGAGGCGTCGCCGTGGATGAGGACCGGTGCTCCCTCGAGCCGCGTCGGCAGCACGGCGACGAGTGCGCGGGTCCTGCGGGCCAGCGCGGGGGCCAGGGGCTCAAGGACCTGGGCGTGGATCCGCACGAGCGCCTCGGCTGAGACAGGAGCGCTTCGCAGCCCGGCACGCACGTCGTCGGGCAGTGAGGACGTGGAGGCGTGCAACTGGGCGAGCAGGGCTCCGGCCCGGCGGGTGTCCTCCTGGCTCGGCGACTGCTCCAGGTCGGTGCGGCCGCACAGCTCCTGAAGGCTGTAGTGCTCGGGGTCCCAGGACCCACCCAGGTCGATGAGCCGTGGCACGGGGACGACCATGCCGACGGCGCGGTGGATCTGATCGATGCGGTGTCCGCCGCCGGTGCGCACGCGCAACACCCCGTCTGCGGTGCGCAGCACCAGGCGCCGCGCCGGGTTGTAACGCAGCACCGCCTCGGGGGCGATACCTGCCAGCAGCCCGCGCTCGCGGGCACGGCCCAAATGGTCGGCGAGCTTGGGATCGGCGAGCTCGGGGCCTGCCTGGAGGATGAGCCCGTCGGGCAGCGTGCGGGTGAGCACCTGCTGCCCGTAGCGCTCGGCGCGCAGCCGGACCTCGGTGGCCTTGGAGGCGGAGACGGGCCACAGGACCCGGGCCCAGCCGGCGGTGCGGCCCGAGTCGCGCTCCGCCAGGGCCATGAGGAGGGAGACCTCGGGCTTGACTCGCAGCCGCACGGCGCGCACAGGTCGGCTGACCAGCTCGCTCAGGGCGTCGGCGTCCAGCACGGTCCTCAGGACGCCGGCCACCGGGGCGCTCATGCTCGGCCCTCCACGCGTGTGAGGGCGCGCGGGGCGGCGGTGGGTGTCGTCCCGGCCCAGGAGCGGAACTCCGCCGAGGACGCCAGCAGCCTGTCGGGGGTGCCGTCCATGAGGATCCTGCCGTCCTGGAGCCATACGACGCGGTCGGCGCGCAGCGCCGCCTGCGGGTCGTGAGTGACGGTCAGGGTGGTGCGGCCCTCGACGAGGCGGTCGATGGCGTCGAGAACGACCAGGGCGGCGTCGGGGTCCAGCCCCGTCGTGGCCTCGTCGAGCACGACGATCCTGGAGTCCCTCAGCAGGGCCCGGGCGATCGCCACGCGCTGGCGCTGGCCGCCGGACAGGGTCCCGCCCCTCTCACCGACCGAGGTGTCGTAGCCCTCGGGCAGCGAGCAGATGAAGTCGTGGGCGAAGGCTGCACGCGCCGCCTGCTCGACCTCCCAGTCGCTCGCGTCAGGGCGTGAGAGCCGGATGTTCTCCCTGATGCTGCCGGTGAGCAGGACCGCCTCCTGGTGCAGCACCGAGACCTGGGCCCGCAGGTGGCTCAGGCTCAGTTCCGTCAGTGGCTGGCCATCGAGGCTCACGGTGCCCGCAGTGGGGTCCATGGCCCGTACCACAAGGGAGGCGAGCGTTGACTTACCCGATCCCGAGGGACCGACCAGTGCCACGTGCTCACCGGGGCGGACGGTCAGGCTGATGCCGTGCAGCACCTCGGTGCCCTCGTAGGCTGCCCTGACTCCGTCGAAGCGCAGCATGCCCCGCACGTTGTGCAGCATGAAGCCCTGCTGCGGTGAGACGATCTCGGGCTTGATGGCCATGAGGGCGGCGACACGCTCCCCTGAGGCGGTGGCCCGGGAGATACGACCGGTGTACTTGGCCATGTCCCGCAGGGGCTTCATGGTGGTGCGCAGGTAGGTGGTGAACAGCACCAGGTCTCCCGGCGTCATGGCACCCTGAAGGACGCGCAGCCCGCCCCCGATCATGACGACGGCAGCCGCCACTCCCACGATGACGTCGGTGCGACGCTCCAGGCGCGCTGCGATGCGCCGGGACTGGACTCCTTCGCGCAAAGAGGTCGTGTTGACGCCGCTGAAGCGCTCCTGCAGGAGGGGCTCAAGCCCGTAGGCCTGGACCACCTTGATGGCGCCGAGGGCCTCCTGGGCGGTGTTGGCCAGGTTGCCCTCGGAGCGTCGGCTGCGCCGGGAGGCGGCTGTGATCCGCTTGGAGCTGCCCGAGGACGTCAGGGTGAAGACCCCCACCGCCAGGAGCACGACGGTGGCCAGCAGCGGGTCGAGCACGACCATGACGATGAGCATGACGAGCAGGGTCAGGACGTTGGCCGCCAGGGGCAGGCCCGCGGTCACCGCCACCTCCTGCATACGGTTGACGTCCGAGACGAGACGCTGGACGGTGTCGGCGCTGCGGTTGCGGGCGTGGAACTGCTGCGACAGGCCCTGGACGTGGCGGAAGGCCCGCGCCCGCAAGGAGGCGGAGGTGCGCGAGCCCACGAGCGTGAAGGCCAGGGTCGCCATGTAGTTGAACAGGGCGCGTGCCGCCACGACCGCCACCTGGGCGGTGCCCAGCGCGAGCAGCAGCCCGATGCCGGCCGAGGTGATGCCGGTGCGGGCGCCCAGGGAGTCGACGACGAAGTCGACGACCATCTTCATGGGCCAGGGCTCGAGGGCGCGGAAGCCGACCTCTGCCAGGAGCGCGGCGGTGCCGCCGAGCATGAGACGCCAGTGCGGGGCGGCGTCGGGCCGGATGAGGCTCAGGGTCTGTCGCAGCGCCGAGGGCTCGCGGCCGCTCGGCTGGGAGTGAGGGGCCTCCTGGGTCCCGCCCCCGATGACGTCGTCACTGCTCACGGGTGGTCTCCACGGGTTCGAGGATGGTGCGCACCACAGAGCTCCAGGAGTGCGCCTCGACGGCGTGACGGCGTGCACGCCGTCCCAGGTCGCTGCGCCTGGCAGGGTCCGCCGCCAGAGCGTCGAGCGCCTCGGCCAGTGCCTGCGGGTCCGAGGGCGGCACGAGGACGCCCGCGTCACCTACGAGCTGTAGAACCTGTCCGACGTCGGAGGCGACCACGGCGAGCCCGGCCGCCATGTACTCCAGCACCTTGAGGGGGGAGAAGTACTGCTGCTCCTGCCCACCCAGGTCCGGGTAGGGGGCGACGCCGATGGCCGAGCCGGCCAGGTGGGCGGGCATGAGCTCGGGCGCGATGGCGCCGCGCATGTCAACCTCCACCCCAAGCGTGGCCGCCCGCTGCGTGAGGGAGGTCATCTCGGGTCCGTCACCCAGCACGCGCAGCTGCCATCCTCCGTGGGACAGGCTCGCTGCCTCCAGGAGGTCGGCCACCCCGTGCCACGGCTTGAGGGTGCCCACGAAGGTCACGACGACCCGCTCGGGGTCCTCGGGCTGGGGCTGGATGCGTCGCACGCTCACCCCGTTGGGGACGGTGCGCACGCGCCCGGCCGGGTCACTACCCGGGGCGTGGCCAGCCCGGGTCAGGGCGTCACGCACCCACTGGGCCACCGGGTCGGAGACGCACACGGTGCTGGTCGCGCCGGTGACCTGCAGGCGCAACAGCTCCCAGGCCAGGGCCTCGTCCGCCAGGTGACGGTGGCGGCGCTGCTCGTCGATGAGAGGGGAGTTGACCTCCAGGACACCGGGGACGCCCAACGACGGGGTGATCTCGGCCAGCGCCGCGCTGAACAGCGAGTAGCGCTCGTAGACCATGTCCGTCCCCTGATCGCGCACCATCTGGGCGATCCGGTGGGAGACCTCCAGCTGGCAGTGCTCGCGTGAGGCCGGGTCGTTGGCGCGGACCGGCACCGTGTGCACCGTGAGGTCGGCGAGATCGGCGGGACGGTGCGTGCCGGTGCGGGCCGTGTAGAGGGTCACCTCGTGGCCCCGGGCGCGCATCTCGCGGATGACCTCCTGGACGTGCACCGAGGCGCCCTTGGTGCCGAAGACCGGGATGCCGGGGTCTGTGCAGACGTAGGCGATACGCATGCTCATCGCCCCTGTCGTCCCGGTGCCTGCCAGCCTGACAGGACCGCGGCCTGGTGACGTGAGTCGAACTGCTGCTCGATGAGGCTACGGGCGGCCCGGGCCAGCCGACGGGTGTCGGTGGCTCCGGAGGCGATGTCACGCAGCGCACGGGCCAGTTCCTTGGGCACGCCCGGGGGCAGGAGCACGCCCGTCTCGCCGTCGCGCACCACCTCGGGCAGACCCGACACGGCGGTGGCCACCACGGGGGTCCCGCAGGCCATGGACTCCAGCACGACCGTGGGAAGGCCGTCGAGGTTGCCGTCGGGCGCCTCGACGCAGGGGGCGGCGAAGACGTCGGAGCGGGCCAGTAGGGTGCGTACCTCCTGCTGGGTCATGGGCCCCAGCAGGCGCACGTGCTCCGTCAGCTCCAGCGAGCGGATCTGCTCACGCAGTGCCTGGTACTCATCGCCCTCACCGGCGATGTCCACGTGCACCGGCACGCCATCGTCGACGAGGATCCGCGTCGCCCGGACGAGGTCGGCGAAGCCCTTCTTGACGACGAGCCTGCCCACCGCGCACACCCGCAGCGGCGTGGTCGGGGGCTCGGGGTCGCGGTAGGGGAAGCGGTCGAGCTCGAGGGCGTTGTGGCGCAGGCTGATGCGTGCCCGGCTTCCCGCGAGAAGCCGGTTGAGGAACTCCTCGTTGTACCTGCTGATGGCGATGACCCGGTCGGCGTCGACGCAGATGCGCCGCAGCCATGTCGGGTCCACCGACTCGTGGAAGATGTCCTTGGCGTGGGTGGTGACGGTGTAGGGCACGTCTGTGAGCGAGGAGGCGATCCACGCCATCCGCCCCGCCAGGGAGGCGAAGTGGGCGTGCAGGTGCTCGATGCCGTCGGCCCGCACCTGACGGGCCAGCTCCAGGCCCTGGGCGACCTCGTCCCCGGGCAGGGTGAGTAGCGCCGGAAGGATCTGCGCGAAGCGGTCGAGGTCGTCACCGTCGAGGCACTGGGCCATCTGCTCCCACATCTCGATGCCCTTCCAAGGGCGACTGATCCACCTCACGCGTGCCTGCACGCGTGCGATCTCGGGGTGGAAGCGGCTGTCGGTGGTGGGACGCAGGGCGTAGACGGACAGGTCGTCGCCCAGTGCCTCGCGCGCCAGCATTTCGGTGACGATGAAGGTCTCAGAGAAGCGGGGGTAGACCTTGAGGACGTAGCCGATGCGGGTCATGCTGCCCGCCCCTCCTCAACGTCCTCGGCGAGCAGCTCGTGCGCCAGCAGCGGCACGGTGGACAGGCCGGCAAGATCGATGCGCTCACGGTTGACGGTCCGGCCGACAGCCGAGGCCGCCCACTGTCCCAGTGCCGCAGGGGTCATCTCCGAGAAGCGCAGCACCTCAACGGCGCCGCAGCGCTCCAGGGAGCGCGCCCGGATGAGCTGCTCGAGGCGGGGCGTCTCTCGGGGCACGATGAGGGAGGGGACCGAGGTCGACAGGATCTCGCACACGGTGTTGTAGCCGCCCATGGAGATGACGGCCGCAGCCTCGTTGACGTGATGGCTCAGCCCCGGCCAGGTCCTCAGGACCCGGGTGCGCGGCCCGGCGACCCGGGCGACCTGCGCGACGTCCGGTTCACTGAGCTGGGGCCCGCAGACGACGATGTGCTGGTGCCCCGCGGGCGGCTCCATGGCGGCGGACTGCAGGAGCAGCGGCAGCGCGTCCGAGCCCCCGCCGGCCGTGGTGAGCACGAAGAGGCCGGGCACCTGCACGGAACTGGTGCCCGAGAAATCGACGGCGCGCTTGCCGAGCGACAGGTAACCGGTGAAGCGCATCCGGTCGGCCAGGACCATCGGGCCCTCCCCGGTGCTCGTGAGGTCGTGCACGGTGGGGTCGCCGTAGACCCACACCTGGTCGACGAGCTCGCGCAGCTGCTGGCTCGGGCCGAGGTTGGCCCACTCGCGCTCCATGGTGGCCGGGTGGTCCAGGACCTCGCGCAGCCCCAGGACCACACGGGTGTCGGGGTGGTGGCGCCGGAGCGCCCGCAGCGGCTCCAGCAGCTCCTGGCGCACGCCGTAGGGGTGGCGGTCGATGATGAACAGGTCGGGGGCGAAGGAGATCAGGGCCGCCTCGATCACCTGGGAGCGCAGGTGGCGCAGCTGGGCACGCGTCGAGTTCAGGCGCCGGGGCTGGTAGCCGTCGGGTGACTTGACGATGCCGGGAAGCACGAGCCAGTCGAAGCCGTCGGGCACCTCGAAGCCCTCGCCGGGCGTCAGCCCCGCGACGAGCAGGCCGGTGACCGGAGCCTGGGCGAGCTCGGGGAGGTGCTGGGACAGGTGGTGGGCCAGGGCGAGGTTGCGACGCAGGTGGCCCAGTCCCTGTGCGTCGTGGCTGTAGAGCATCACTCTGATGGGCGCGGCGCTCATGGTGCCTCCTGGTGATCGACCGGGTTGGTGGCGGGTGGACCCCACAGGGGGGCCTGTTCAGACGATCCCGAGATCGGTCAAGGTCACGATGAGGTCAGAATGAGAGAGCTCTTAAGGTGTGCCTCCTGGACTCCTGAGACAGGAGAAACCGCGGAATGAGGCCGCGTCGGGTGAGGTACGGCACAGGGCCGGGCACCATACGGATCGTGGTGCCCGGCCCTGAGCGCTGCGGTGCCGACGGCGTTGCGGCGGGCTGCTGTGCCGACGGCGTTGTGGGGGCACCGCGGTGGCGCGACGTGCCCGGATGGGTCAGTCGACGTCGACCCAGGCCGAGCCCATGGGCTCGAGCGTCAGCTGCCACTCGCGCCCGTCACCCAGGACCGTCGTCGTCACGGCCTCGTAGGCGTTGTTGGTCACGAGCATCTTGCGCCGGCCCGGGTACCAGGCGACCTCTGTGGCCGGGTGGGTGGTGAACCACCTGCTCAGCAGGTCCTCGCGCCCGGCCGCCCAGTACAGGGCGCGCTGCAGGGTGCGCGAGTTGGTGAAGGAGTACGGCAGGCCGGAGAAGTAGACCGCTCGACCCGCGCCGAACTCGTTGGCGGCGATCTTGACTGTGCCGTCGTCGTAGGAGAGCACCTGCGTGCGCTCGCTGACCGTGTAGACGTCACCGCCCGCGCCCTCGCCGTCATCAAAGGCGGAGGCCCGCTTAAGGTCCGCCGTGATGACGTGGCCCTCGACCAGGGTGGGGTAGCGGTCCGTGTTGAGGGTGAGCTGGCGCTCGCGGTCGACACCCAGGACATCCGAGAGCTGGATGAAGGAGCCGCCCTTGTCGTAGGCGGCGGGCTCGCCCACACCGATGAGGCCGTGCCCGGCGGCGACCCACTCGCGCAGGATCTCGGCCAGGCGTCCGTCGGCCCAGGCCTCGCCCCCGGAGTAGGAGGTGCCGGCGGCACCGGCGTTGATGAGGACGCCGACCTCCTCGGGCACGCCCTGCTCACGCACCTCGTCGAAGGACAGGAAGCGGACTTTGAACGGCAGGCCGGCCAGCGCCTCGATGACGCCGACGTAGGAGTAGGCGGCCTTGTACCACAGGGCGTGGGCGACCATGTGTGTCTGCCAGGAGCGCAGGGGTCCCCAGGCGTTGAGGATGCCGACGGCGAAGGGGGCGTTCTCAGGCAGCTCGCCGCCGGACTGCTCGTGGATGTCGCGGAACTCCTGGCAGATGTCGGTAATGCGGTCAATGAACTCCGGGAACTCCAGGGCCAGGGAGACGTAGCCGCCGTAGCCCATGCGGTCCAGGGGTTTGCGCACGATGGCGCGGCGGGAGGTGAGCCAGGAGTCGTTGGCCTGGCCGACCGGGTCTGCGCCGTCGTGGTTGAAGACATCCGGGAAGAAGTAGGGCAGGAAGCGGACCTCGGAGTAGCGCACGCCCGGGATCTCGGCGATGAGGCGGGTCGTGGCCGCCGAGCCGGCCGAGCCGACGACGGCGTCGAGCCCGATGGAGGGGAAGTGCTCGCCGAAGGGCTCGGTGCCGATCCAGTTGTCGCCCAGGAACATCATGGCCTCACGGCCGGCCTCGTGGGCGATGTCCACCAGCCGCTTCGCCTTGTCGGCGACGAAGCGGGACTGGAAGCTGATCCAGTCGCGGAAGCGCGGGCTCGGCACGCGGAAGGGGTTGTTGTAGTAGCCGGCGTCGATGAAGTCCTCGGCGCGCAGCGCGTAGCCGTACTCGGCCTCGAAGGCGTCGATGGCCTCGGGAGACACGGAGGCGGAGTAGCCGAACCAGTCGACGAACTTCTCCTCGCCGTGCGTGTTGAAGGCGATGGTGAAGTGGTAGAAGAACGTTGTGAAGCGCACGACGTCGACCTCCGGGTGGGCCTCGAGCCACTCGCGCAGGGCCTGCTGGGCGTACTCCCACACGCCGTTCTTGCGCACGTCGTAGGGGCGCTCCTTGACCCGGGTGGGGTCCGTCTCGCCCCAGCCGTTGGTGATGTAGTTGTACATCTGGGTCGTGTCCCACACCTGGTCGGCCAGGAAGCCGACCGTGTACTCGTGCCACGGGGTCGGCTCGGCGATGGTGAGCACGCCGGTGGACTCGTCCACGCTCCAGCCGCTGGGTGCCACGACCTCGCCACTGGTGCGGTCGATGACCTCCCAGAAGCGCTCGACGCGCTCGTAGCAGGGCACGAACTGCTCGCGGAAATAGCCGTCGAGGACGTCGATGGTGAGCGGGCCCTGGCCCATGGCGGTCACGCGCGCGCTCATGAGGTACTGGTTGACGAGGGTGTCGGGGTGGGCGAGGGCCCAGTCCTGGTCCCCACGGGCCGGGAAGTAGGTCGAGTAGACCCTGTCGACGAGCTCGGAGGCGATCTCGGGCAGCCAGGTGCCGTCCGAGTTGCGCACGGCATCGGCACCGAGGGCGGTGACGAGCTCGCGGATCTGGTCGTCGATGCCCTCCTGGATGGGCATGGTGACGCGGCCAGTGGTACGGGGGGAGTGGGTCTTGTGGGGCATGGGCGTCGTGCTCCTTCTGGCGGTACGTGTCCGTGGTGGTGGGGGTCGGCTTGGGGCCGGGGCCGCGTGCGGGGACCGGGTGTTCAGCGGCGGTGCTGAAGGCGAGAGGCGACGTGTGGTGTGGGCGCGGACAGCATAGGTCGGACATCTGCTCCCCGCGGAACCGGGCGCGTCGCGGTAGGCGTTGCGTTACAAGGCTGCTGCGGCTGTCATGGCAGGATGGTGCTACCGCGTGTCCTGTGCGGTAGTAGCAAGAGTAGTAAGGACGAGCCGTGGTGAGCGGCAGGGAGGGGACGGTAGTACATGCATGACGGTTCCCGTCCGCTGCGCATCGGCATCATGGGTGGCACCTTCGACCCCATCCACCACGGGCACCTCGTGGCCGCCTCTGAGGTGCAGAACGTCTTCGGCCTCGACGAGGTCATCTTCGTGCCCACCTGGGCCCAGCCCTTCAAGAAGAGCGGCAAGGTCTCGGCTGCTGAGCACCGCTACCTCATGACGGTGATCGCCACGGCCTCCAACAACCGCTTCACGGTCTCGCGCGTGGACATCGAGCGCGGCGGGACCACCTACACGATCGACACCCTGCACGACATTGCCGCCGAGTACCCGGGCGCAGAGCTGTACTTCATCACCGGCGCGGACGCCCTGGCGCAGATCCTCACCTGGAAGGACAACGAGGAGATCCTCGGTATGGCCCGCCTGGTGGGCGTCACCCGCCCCGGCCACATCCTGACTGACTCGGGGCTGCCGGAGGACCGCGTGGACTTCCTCGAGGTCCCCGCCATGGCGATCTCCTCGACCGATTGCCGTGAGCGTGTGTCCCGCGGGGCACCCGTGTGGTACCTGGTGCCCGACGGCGTCGTGCAGTACATCCGTAAATATGGCCTCTACCGGCCGCACCGGCAGTCCGAGGTGACGTCGATGACGGCCCACGTCGTGCGCGAGCAGACCGCACGCTCGGCACACGAGGAAGGAGAACGACGGTGAGCGATTCCACCGACGTCAACCATGAGCAGTCCGCTGCCCCGCGCCGCTCCCGACGCGAGCAGCGTCAGGCTGAGCGCGCCGCCGAACGCGAGGCCTACCTCACCGGGCAGCAGCCGCTGCTCACTCGCCGTGAGATGCGTCGTCTGCGTGAAGAGGCAGAGGCGCTGCGGGCGGCCATCACCGCCGGAGAGATCACAGAGGAGCAGGCCCAGGCCCTGCAGGACCCGACGCTGGCGGGGGAGAGCATGGCGGTCCTCGCCGGTGTCCCCGCCGTCTCTGGGCCCGCCGGGCCCGTCGTCATCTCCGACCTGACCGACGAGTCGGCCGACGACGAGCTCGATGATGACGACGCGCCGCTGCTGGGTGCGGGCAGGGCATCCGTGGAGCAGCAGGGTGCTGAGAAGTACTCCTCGGAGGAGATGACGGCGATCGCCGCCGTTGAGACCGGTGTCATGGGGGCGTTTGACCTGGCCGACCTCTCCCTGAACGCAGGCGGCACCGGGGCCGCCTCGTGGGATGGCGGCTCTGAGGACGCCGGTACTGAGAAGGCCGAGGAGACCAGGCCTGCGGTACCCGAGCGCCGTTCCCTCTTCGGCGCTGTCGCGCAGGACACCGCTTCACGCTCGCAGGCCCCGGCGCAGTCCGAGGACGTGGACGGGCAGGACGACGTCGGACAGGCGCCGACGTCGGGACTGCCCGCTGCCGCGGAGGACCTCCTTGAGGACGTCAAGCCCGTTGAGGACGCCGATGTGACAAGTGGCGAGGACCCCGACGACGGTGCCTACGACAGTGCCGAGGACGAGGAAGAGGGCCCGGCCCCTGAGCCCCCCTCGACGGCCGCCCGGCGCCCCATCGTACGTATCCCGGCGGCAGTGCAGGGGGTGCGCACCGTCGACCTCGACACCGGTGAGCTCAGTTCCGTCCAGCCCGTCGACGACGCCTTCGTCGGCATTGAGAACCCCCAGTGGAAGGCGCTGCGCGACATGGCCCCCGCCGTCGGCACTGACCCCGAGGATGTTCCCGTCTCTGCCGCCACATCCGATCAGGCCGTGGAGGCGCCGTCGGAGGAGACCGCGGAGCCCACGGTCTCGCCCGAGTCAGCTGAGGAGGCCGATGAGGAGTTCGAGGACTTTGAGCAGATCGTTGCCCCGGTGGAGGAGCCGGAGAAGCGGGGGAAGGGCCGTGCGCTGCTCATCGCCCTCGTGGTCCTTGTCATCGTCCTCGTGCTGGCGACGATCGTGTGGTTCGTCTGGGTGCGCCAAGGCAACGTGTTCTCCGCGCAGACGCTTCTCGACTCGCTCGGGCTTCTCATCATCTGACCGCCGAGGAGACACACACGTGACCGCCACCCCCGAGGCCCTGGCCCTCACACTGACCGCCGCCCGCGCGGCTGCGGAGAAGAAGGCCGACGACATCATCGCCATCGACGTCTCCGAGCGTCTGGCTCTCACCGACGTCTTCCTCATCACCTCCGGTGCCACGGACCGGCAGGTGCGCGCCATCGTCGACGCCATCGATGAGGCGATGCTCAAGGCCGGCTCCAAGCGCCGGATGCGTGAGGGCTTCGAGGAGGCCCACTGGGTCCTGCTCGATTACGGCGACATCATGGTCCACGTCCAGCAGACCGAGGACCGCGAGTTCTACGCCCTGGAGCGCCTGTGGAAGGACTGCCCGCTTATCGAGCTGCCGGCTCTCCTCGCCGAGGTCGCGGCTGGGAACGCGGACGACTGACGGCAGTGCTGCATGACCGACCTCGTCCTGTGGCGCCACGGCCAGACTGACTACAACGCCGCCCTGCGTCTCCAGGGGCAGGTGGACGTCCCCCTCAACGAGGAAGGGCGCGCGCAGGCTCAGGCCGCCGCCCCCGGTCTGGCTGCGCTGCACCCGGCCCTGCTGGCCGCCTCGCCTCTTGGGCGCGCCCAGGAGACCGCCGAGGCGCTGGCCGGGCTCACCGGGCTGGAGGTCGTGACGGTCGGCGACCTCGCGGAGCGCTCCTTCGGCGTCTGGGAGGGGCTGCGCAGAGCTGAGATCAAGGCCGGCTGGCCTGAGCAGTACGGGCGCTGGCGGGCCGGTCAGGACCCTGAGGGTGTCGACGTCGAGCCCCGGGCCCGGGTCGCCGAGCGTGTTGGCAAGGCCCTGGAAGGGTTGGTTGAGCAGGCGGGGGAGAGGGACGTTGTCGTCGCTGTCGCCCACGGTGCGGCCATCACTCTGGGGGCCTCCTGGCTGCTGGGGCTGGACCCCTCGACGTGGTTCGGGCTGCGGGGTGTGGAGAACTGCCACCACGCCGTGCTGCGGCGCTCCAACCGCGCGCCGGGCTGGATGCTGGTGGGCTGGAACCTGCCGGGGACGCTGCCCGGGCCGACGGAGGTGCCCGGGGCGGGGGCAATCCGGGGGTGAGGTACGGCACTCGCGGCGGATTTGCCCGGGTGGCGGGCGAGTCAATATAGTAGTCCGCGTCGCCCGCAAGGGACGACGCCCGTACTCGGGGCTATGGCGCAGTTGGTAGCGCGCTTCCATGGCATGGAAGAGGTCGGGGGTTCGAATCCCCCTAGCTCCACTCCAAGGGGAAGTGTCGAGCGCTCGCTTTCGAGCGTAGGTTCGCACTTCCCCTGCTCTGTTTCCGCTGGTGAGGGCCTCTTCGAGGCTGATACGACAGTTTGTGTTGGTGTGGGGTTATTCGTTGCTCGCACATCGAAGGCGAATACAGGGGGTTCCCTTATGCGCTGGTTGTTCGGAATGGCGGGGAGAGCCGTCCTTCCCTGAAGATGGTGCGGAAAAGCGGGTTCATGATTTTGCGCAATTAAAGAGCCTGTTTCGTGATGAGCCGCGACACATGAGGGTGTGGGAGTAATGAATGCACGAATTCTCGGGGACGTTGTGTCTCGTGTTCGTCAAGTCGTGAATGGCATCGTATTCTCTAAGCGAGAGATATTCTCCTCGCCTTTCGCCAATGTCTCGGTGAACGCACATTCCGCGTTGATTCCCCTCCTGCGTTCCCACGTGTACTATCGTGATGCACCATCAACGGCAGCAGGCACCTGGTCCGTGAGCGCCGTGGAGAGCAACCACTACTGGGAGTCCGCCGTTCGGCAGCTAGACCCCCTCTGGGTGCCTGTTTTGGATTATGGCGCGAACGGTTACATTGAGGACGTGAACCAGCACACCAGGCTAGTTATGATCCAAAGCACGAGGACGGTGATAGTCCGGGATCTGGCGGAGAGGAGGGTCTACATCGTCGGTAAGGACGTGCGGGGCCTGTTCGTCGAGTTGTATCGGGTCATTCGGGGGATTCACACGGCTGCGGCGATTGAGAGTGGTTCGCTGCCGTTTCATGCGTCGGCGGTGGTTCGGGATGGGCGTGCGATCTGTTTCGTGGGCAGGAAGGGAGCCGGAAAATCAACAGCACTGCTAGCCGCCGCCACCGGTCATCTCGACGGCCTGAGCATACTAACTAATGACAAGGCCCTTCTCCACGCTGGTGAAGGTTTGTCGGTGCTGGCATGGCCGAGCGTCATCAACGCCGGAGCTGAAAGCCTTTTGGCCCTGGGTGCCGAGCGCGTTATATGTCCTGATTTTCATCATCGGTACGGTGGTATGGCATACCTGCTTCTCGATCTTCCGCTGATCGAGGCAGTGTCGCCGCTCCCCGGTGCTTCGGTCCCTGCGAAGATAAGGCTGCTTCCTGAAGAGATGCGCCGTGCACTGGGCACATCGTTCACCACTGAGGGGCGCGTCGTTGCAATCATCGAGAGTGAACTCATGCTCGATGAACCTCGCAGCCGCCTGGAACTCGTCACGAATGATGACGAGAAGGCGAACCTCATCCATCGGAATACATTGACCGACTGGAGTAATCATCCTGATTGGCTCGGCCTTCTCACCCCGCCACGTGAACATGCAAGAGACACATCTACTTGCCTCGAAAATATACCACACGACGTTGTTGCGGCAAAGCTTCGAGTGGGCTCCGACGGAATAGACGTGACGAGGGGATTGGTTGCCGCTTTCACTTCCGCCGAGAGCCCTGTCGAGTTGGGCGCAACTATTTCTGCGGGTCCCCTTCCCACCTACCACTTCGGCGTCTATGCGCGCATAGTGCAGGACGATGCTCTGCTGTGTGTAAGGAAGGCACGCGGACCCTATACCGGACAACTCGACCTCCCCGGCGGTCGACCTGAGTTCGCTGAGAGCTGGTACAGCGCTCTCCGGCGCGAGCTGGCCGAGGAGGTCGCTACCGATTCCGTTGTCATCGGTGGTTTTTCCCGATTCTCACTTCACGTCGACTCTAGTGCCGCAGGTGAGACTATAGACTTTCACCACCATGGAGCGGTTGCCGATGTGTACCTGCGAGATGCACTCCCCGACACCGCGACGTTGTCCTCGGACACAAACGGATGGGAATGGTTCGACCTCCGATACGGCGACTGGTCACGCCTTAGCCCCCTTGCCCGATCGGTTCTTGACAAGTGAGTAGATGCGTTTGTACGTGCACTCCGTCAACCCTGAGCTTTCGCGCTGATCCCCGATCGGAGACCTCAGATCTCATCGTGAAGCGTCCTGGGTTTGGTTCCGGGGTCAGGGCGCGACGGGGCTGGGTGACGGCCAAACTCCCAGCCAGCACGGCGCACCGCGTGGCGCACCCCGTGCACGCAAGCAGCTGTGCGTGTGGACCCGCCGCGGCCCGGCTGCGAGGACCTGACCTGGCAGTGCCCGTGCTGATGGCGCGCGGGTCCTGGCAGCCCGCCACCCACAGGGGGGTGATGAGGCCCCCTCCGTCGCGCCCAGCGGGCGGCAGAGCGGCCCGGGCCCCAAGAGACGATCACGGTGAGTGGTCGATGAACCGGGTCATCTCCTCGTGGGGCGGCCTGGCTCCGCCGCGAACAACACCGGTGCCCCTGCGCACGACCTCACCCACGCGCCACAGCCCGAGGTCCTCGTAGCCCAGCCGGCGGATCTGTTCAGACCTGACTTTTGACACTTGGTGTGGGGCTGGGTGGTTTTGGTTGGGTTTTCGTTGATTTTGTGCGGCTGCAGGGGGCGGGTTGGGTCACTAAGGAGGCTGGTTATGATGGGGTTTGTGAGCCCGTTCATCCGTCAAGTGCGTACCGCCTCGGGGGCCACGGCCGTGCAGATCGCGGTCAAGGAAGGCCGACGTAACAAGGTTGTTGAGCACATCGGTTCTGCTCATACCCCTGGCGAGCTTGCTGCCTTGGTCCAGGTCGCGCAAGAAAAGCTCCATCCCGGCCAGCTCCAGCTGGACCTGGACCTCCCGTCGGGGTCGGCAGGCTCCAGGCCGGGTGTGCATGGGGACTACCAGCAGACGGCCATTGGCGCAGCGCACCTGGTTTCCCACCGCAGCGGCTTGTTGTGGCAAGTCCTTTGCGATGCTTGGCAGGATCTTGGCTTTGACCAAGCGGTGGACGATGAGGCCTTCAAGCAGATTGTCCTGGCCCGGCTGATCGAACCCACTAGCAAGAGCGCTATAGCAGCGATGTTGACCAGCTTGGGGCTGGAGTCCTTTGACTCACGCACCCACTTTCGTGCCCTGACCCGTTGCGTGGAGCGTGATTACCGCTCTGCTCTGGCTCGTGCGGCCTTGGAGCATTGCCTGGCCTGTGGGGATGTGTCCTTGGTGTTGTACGACGTGACTACCTTGTACTTCGAAGCAGAGAAAGAAGACGCGCTGCGCAAGGTCGGCTACTCCAAAGAACGCCGCGTGGATCCCCAGATCCTGGTCGGCCTGCTAGCAGACCGTAACGGTTTCCCGTTGGAGGTCTCCTGCTGGGAAGGCAACAAAGCCGAGACCCACACCCTCATCCCTACCATCGAGGCCTTCAAGCAACGCGCCGGGGCGGAGCACCTAGTAGTCGTAGCTGATGCCGGGATGCTCTCCAGCGCTAACTTGCAGGCGCTTGACCAAGCCGGCTACGGCTTCATTGTCGGGGCCAGACAGACCAAGGCACCCCTGGACCTCCAAGCGCACTTCTTCTGGCACGGGGACTGCTTCACCGACGGGCAGACCATTGACACAATCACCCCACGCCACGGTGGTAAACAAGAACGCAATCAGCACCTCAAGGACGAACCGGTCTGGCACCCACAGACACACCCGGGCTCGTGGCGGGCGATCTGGGTCTACTCGCGTAAACGCGCCGCCAGGGACAGCAAGACCCTTACCCTCCAGGAAAACCGGGCCAGAGCCATCGTTGCCGGGGAAAAAGCCATGCGCTCAGCCAGGTTTGTCACCACCAGCTCCTCAGGAAGAGGCCTGGATGAAAAGGCCCTGGCCAGAGCGCGGCGTCTAGAAGGGCTAAAGGGCTATGTCACCAACATCCCCGCCCGCACTATGAGCGCCAGCGAGATCGTGGCCGACTACCACAATCTGTGGAAGGTGGAACAGTCCTTCCGCATGTCCAAACACGACCTACGCGCCCGCCCGGTCTTCCACCACACCCGCCAAGCCATCGAGGCCCACCTGACCGTGGTCACCGCCGCCCTAGCCGTAGCCCGCCACCTCCAGGCCGCGACCGGTGTCTCCATCAAGAAGATCGTGCAAGCCCTACGACCCGTCATCGACGTCACCATCAACATCAACGGACACGAGCTCACAGCCACCAGCCAACCCCAAGGCCAAGCCGCCAACATCCTGGCCAGCCTCACCAACAAAACGGGTCACTAACAGTGTCAAAAGTCAGGCGCCACAGCCCGAGGTCCTCGTAGCCCAGCCGGCGGATCTGTTCAGACTCCTCGGTGCTCACACCAAGGGGGCCTCGCCTTGAACTCGAGGGTGTACTTCTGGGGCATGTTCCGATTCTCCTTGAGGAAGTAGGTCGGAACGAAACCCAGGACGCTTCAGTTGCGAGTCCCACTCAACCAGCAAGTCCCCATTTTGCTCACACGCCCGGATCGCAGTCCTTCAACCAACCTCTCCGGTCAGTACATCTAGTGTCCTGGGTTGTTAATTTCTGGGCGGTTGGCTTTGGTGAGAATCTGTTCGGCGGTTTTGGTCCAGGTGAATGGGTGGGCGCGTTTGTTCCAGCCGGTGATGTAGGCGCGGAGCTTGTTGTTCAGGTCCTGCACGGACTTGAAGACGCCGCGGCGTATGGCCTGGCGCTCGATCAGGGAGAACCAGACCTCCACGAGGTTCATCCAGGAGGCGTGGGTGGGGGTGTGGTGGACGTGTATGTGGGGGTGGTGCTCCAGCCAGGCGCGCACGTCCTTGTGCTTGTGGGTGGCGTAGTTGTCCATGACCAGGTGCAGCTGGACGCGTTCCCCGGTGTCCGGGTCGATGGCGTCCTTGTAGGCCCTGTCCACCTGTCGCAGGAAGGCGAGGAACTCCTCGTGGCGGTGGCGGGGCCTGGTGGCGGCGGTGACCTTGCCGGTGGCGATCTCCAGCGCCGCGAACAGGGTGGTGGTGCCGTGCCGGACGTAGTCGCTGCTGCGGCGCTCGATCAGCCCGGGCTGCATGGGCAGGACCGGCATGGTGCGGTCCAGTGCCTGGATCTGGGACTTCTCGTCCACGCAAAGCACGATCGCGTTATCGGGCACGTCGGGGTTGGTGCCCAAGTACAGGCCGCAGATGTCGGTGACCTTGCCGACCAGCTCGGGGTCGGTGGAGAAGCGGAACGACTGCTCCCGCCAGGGCTTGATCCCGTAAGCCCTCCAGGCCCTGGCCACCGTCGCCGCCGACACGCCCAGCCGGGCAGCCAGCAGCCGGGTGGACCAGTGCGTGACCCCCAACGACCTCGGCGGCGGGGTCAGCGTAGCGGTCACGATCGCGGTGCGATCGACCTTGCGGGGCCGACCCGGACGATCAGCGTCCTCCAGGCCTTCCATGCCCAGGCGCTGGTAGCGGCCGCGCCACGCGATCACGGTGGTACGCGAGGCGCCCACCCTCCGTGCGATCTCAGTATTGGACAGCCCATCCGCAGCAAGAAGCACGATCCGCGCCCGCCGCACCAGCCCCGCCCGCGCGCTGCGCGAACGCACCAGTGCCTCCAGCTCGCCACGATCACCCTCACGCAACAACAGACCAGGAGCAGGACGATTAGCCACACCCCATGATCCCACCCAACCAACCGTTCAAGAACTAACGACACACGACACTAGATCAGGTTCCCCCACACGCCGGGCTCGCTGGGAGCAAGGACGGATCCCAGGCCAGCGCTCTCAAATGCCGCCCGTGTGTGCGCAGGGCCTTGGGTGAAGTGCGCCCACTGCGTCTGGTGCACCACGACGACGCGCTGGGCCGACAGCAGTCGCGCCGCCGTCGCTGCCTGGTCAGCCGTCATGGACAAGGGGCGGCCCGCGAACTTGGCGGGAACGCTCGCACGGCCCGCATGGAGCACCGCGTAGTCCATCGGGCCGAAGCGCTCGGCCACCGCTCTCACCATATCCAGCGAGGTGGTGTCACCGCTGAGGAACATCTGTGTCGCGTGCGTCTGGAGCACGAAGCCGATGACCTCACAGTTGACGAAGCCCCGTGAATCTCGTTCACCGTCCGCCGGACCGTGAACAGCCTCGACGGCGTGGATCGTGAGCTCACCGAGGGTGAGGCTCTCTCCCGCGGCCAGGCCCCGCGCCGCACCGCCCATCCGCCGCGCCGCGTGATGCGTCGAGATGACCACCCCAGCCTCTAGCGCCACCTGACGTCCTCGGTGATCAAGGTTGTCCTTGTGGTCATCATGGCTTATCAGCGCGATATCGAGATGCCCCAGTGCCTCGGGGTCCACCGCGGGCCCCTCGGTCTTGCGCAGCATCCCGTAGTCGGTCGGAGGGTCGAAGGTGGGGTCAGAGATGAGGCGAAGCCCGCCGAGGTCAAAGACGACCGTCGGTCCCCCAACGACGACGTAACGACCGTCCCGCACTGCCGGCCCGGATCCATTCATACGATGGCCTTCCCCGCCTCGCTCACAGCGCGGCAGCGAGCCTGGCGACGGCGTCTGCCGCGCTCTCGTCGCGGGCGCCACGCCAGCCGGTGCCCGCCCACAGCGAGATCCGCTGCATGTCACCCGCCCTGGCAGCCGCCGCGCGCAGGGGCAGCGTCAGGCGGTTGACCGCCGGGTAGGCGCTGGGAGCGTGAGGATGCCGCTGAGCGAACCCGTTGCGCAAGGAGCGTGCCGGCCGCCCGCTGAACGCTCGTGTCACGATCGTGCGCGTGAAGGCCGGGTCCACCAGGGCACGGCGATACGTCTCAGGGGTCCCCGCCTCGTCGGCGCGCAGCAGCAGCGTGCCGACGGCGACCATCTGGGCTCCGGCAGCCAGAATCGCCCGGACATCCTCGCCGCCGCCGACTCCACCGGTTCCGATGACGGGCAACGCGGTCGCCCCGCGCACCTCCTGAACCACATCGGCCGTGGCCTGGCCACCGATCGTCCGAGAAGGGTCGAAGGTGGCGCTGTGACCACCAGCCCGCGGCCCCTGGACCACCAGCCCATCCGCTCCGGCCTCGGCAGCGGCTGCGGCCTCCCGCGCCGTCGTCACGGTCACCAGCACTGTGGTGCCGGCCGCGCGCAGGCGACGGACGACGTCGTCCTCCGGAAGTCCGAAGGTGAAGGAGACCACCGGCACCGGGTCGCTCACCAGCAGGTCGAGCTTGGCCTGCCAGCCATCGTCGTCATGGCCGGGCTGGACGCTCAGGTCCAGGCCGTAGGCCTGCGCCTCCGGGGCCAGCTCGCGCGCATAGGCCTGGAGCGCGGCACCGTCGACCGGCGCGCGCGAGGGCACGAAGAGGTTGACGCCGAAGTCGGCCCCCAGCCGACGGGCCTGACTGATCTGCTCAGCCAGCGCCTCGACGGGCCTATAGCCGCCTGCCAGGAAGGGGAAGGCGCCTGCGCCGGCAACCGCACCGGCGAGCGCCACGGTGGAGGGGCCTCCTGCCATCGGCGCGGCAGCGAGGGGGAGCGACGAGGCCAGCAGCGGGGTGGACGCCATTGGTGTCTCCTAGAAACGATGGGCAGGATCCGCCTGTCAGGGTAGAAAAGTGTCGCGTCCGAGGGGAAGTGCCTGCCGGGCATGCTCTATGCTCCAGCGGCATGGACGTGGAGATACGGCACCTGCGCGCCTTCATCGCTGTGGCCCAGGCGGGCTCCCTCACCCATGCGAGCCGGGAGCTGCACCTGACCCAGCCGGCCCTGAGCCGCACGATCCAGCAGCTCGAGCACGCCGTGGGCGTGAGGCTTCTCGACCGCTCCCGGAACGGCGTCGAGACCACGCAGGCAGGCGCGGCGTTCCTGGAGCGCGCCTGCCGGATCGTCTCTGATCTTGATGCCGCGCTCGCCCAGGCGCGCCAGACGCGCGCGGTCCGCATCGGCTTCACATGGGCGCTGCCCTATCCCTGGATTGAGCACGTCATCACCGCCTTCGAGTCCGAGACCGGGGCGCACGCGCACCTGTCCCGCCAGGACGATCCACTGCGGGCCCTGCGCCGCGGGCACGTCGACCTCGCGCTCATCCGGCACGAGGCGGATCTGGGAGCGTTTAACTCCTTCGATATCCTGACCGAGCCACGCATGGCCGTTGTCAGCCGGCGTTCCCCGTTGGCGGGGCGAGAGAGCCTGACATGGGCGGAGCTGGCTGAGCACCCGGTCGTCATCAACACCGGCAACGGAAGCACCCGCCAGGCGCAATGGCCCGAGGGCGGCCAGCCCGCGCGTACCGTCGAGTGCGCCAGCTACGACGAGTGGATCGCCTTGGTGGCCGCTGGTCAGGGCGTGGGGAGCATTGGCCGGTCGGCGGCGCGGGTCAGCGCGCATCCCGGACTGGCCTTCATCCCGCTTCAGGACGGTCCGAGCGCCACGCTGCGGCTAGTCCTCCCTCGCTCGCCCCTGCCACCGCTCGCGCGCACCCTGGTTGAGATCATCACCGGCCTGGCCGACGAACGCGCGCCCGGCTAACGGAACATAAGCCCCGGCTCGCGCGCAAAAGCGCACACCGAAAGGGTTATTCGTGGGGGTGTCGGGGCGACACGCGGGGTCGTGGGTAGGTAGTGGGACGGCCTGCTCGTGAGGCAATCCAGGTGTTGAAGTCCGAACACCTCAAGAAGCAGGCGGTCACCATGAATTGTTGCGCCCTGCTGAGAACGCTGAGAACTGGCCTTTTACGCTGAGACCTGAGCGGAGACCTCAAGCCTCAGCGTGAAAGCTCAGGGCTCAACGGGTGCGGAGGGCGGGACATCATCGTCCGTGTGGATGCACAGCGCCGTGAAGAACTCGCGGTAGAGCGCATCCCGGGCCACGGGCTCGCCGTGGGTGCCGGTGTCGCGCACCGGTACCGCAGCAGTCTCGTCTGGCATGACGTCAACCTATCGGCGCCTGCGCGGCGCACCGGCCTCGTACCGCCGCACGCAAAGCCTGGAGGGTTGTAGCCTCGCGCTGTCGGCGCCACCCGCCGGCTCTGAACCCCATCCCAGGAGGAACCATGGCCACGATCGGATGCGGCATCGACATCGGCGGCTCCGGCGTCAAGGGTGCCCTCGTCGACCTCGACACCGGCGAGTTCATCGGCGAGCGCATCCGCATCGCGACTCCGCAGCCCTCCACCCCCGAGGCCGTCGCCGAGGTCTGCCGCCAGATCATCGATGGCCTCCAGGTGCCCGAGGGCGTCGCCGTCGGCATCTCCTTCCCCGCACCCATCGTCCACGGGGTCATCCCCTTCATCGCCAACCTCGACCAGTCCTGGGTCGGCGTCGACATCGACACTCTCATGTCCGAGCACCTGGGCCGACCGGTCCACACCCTCAACGACGCCGACGCGGCGGGCCTGGGCGAGGTCGTCTACGGCGCCGCCAAGGGCGTGGCCGGCACCGTCATCCTCACGACGCTCGGCACGGGCATCGGCTCGGCGCTCGTCGTCGACGGCGTGCTCGTGCCCAACACCGAGCTTGGCCACCTCGAGATCGACGGTCACGACGCCGAGACGCGCGCCTCCTCCGCCCAGAAGACACAGCGTGACCTGTCGTGGAAGAAGTGGGCCAAGCGCCTGCAGCGCTACTACTCCCACGTGGAGATGCTCTTCAGCCCGGACCTGTTCGTCGTCGGCGGCGGCGTGTCGAAGAACCACGAGAAGTTCCTGCCGCTGCTCGACCTCACAGCCCCCATCGTCCCCGCCGCGCTGCTCAACACCGCGGGCATCGTCGGCGCCGCCCACGAGGCCGCCCGCCGCGCCTGAGCACCCGGGCCACCCCCGCCGTCGGCAACATTCCGCCGACGGCGACGACCCGCTTTCGGCAACCACCCGCCGTCGGCAACACACAGCCGACGGCGGGTGGGCCCGTCAGCTCAGCGCCGCGGCAACCGCCAGCGCCAGGGAGTCCTGGAAACGGGTCTCGCGCTCGGCGGCGCTCATGTCCTCGGAGTGATCGAGCAGGTGGTCGGAGATGGTGAGCACCGCCAGCGCCTGCCGACCGAACTCCGCGGCCACGCCGTACAGGGCCGCCGCCTCCATCTCCACGCACAGCGTGCCGTAGCCCGCCAGGGCCTGGGTCTGCCCCTCGGGCGTGAAGTAGAAGTGGTCGCGCGACAGGATCGTGCCCGCGTGCAGGCGCTCACCCAGGCCCGCGTCCACGCCCGCCTCGTAGGCCGCCAGCGCCAGGCGGAAGTCCGCGACGGCGGAGAAGTTGACCCCGGGCACGCGCAACTGGTTCATGGCTGAGTCCGTGTGAGCACCGGTGGCGATGACGACGTCGCCCACCTTGACCTCGGGGCTGATGCCCCCGGCGGTGCCCACACGGATGATGCGCTCGACGCCGAACTGGCTGAAGAGCTCGGTGGCGTAGATGGTGAAGGAGGGCTGACCCATGCCCGAGCCCATGACGGACAGCGGCTTGCCCTCGTAGGTGCCGGTGAAGCCGAGCATGCCGCGCACGTCGGTCACGAGCCGCGCGTCGGTCAGGACCGCCTCGGCGATGCGCTGGGCCCGTCGAGGGTCGCCGGGCATGAGGACGGCGGGGGCGAAGTCTCCAGGTTCGGCGGCGATGTGCGCGGTGGCCATGGCTCTCCTTGAAATCGTGTGGGTGCGGCTGCCCGCTGTGGGGCCCCGTGGGGTCCGGGCGGCAGGGCTGGGGCGCCCTGGGCGCCGGGCCGACGGCGGACGGCCGTCCCAGTGTGGCACAGCCAGCAGGTTCCAAGATGCGGGACAAGATGTTTCCGATGAGCGGACGCGCGTAGCGTGCGAGCATTCCCGGACCGCGCCCGCTCCCCGAAGGGACGGTCCGACGCCGCCCGTCATGTGCCCGCGGCGACCACAACACACGACCTCGGAAGGTCCGTCCCTATGTCCTCCAGCACCACGCAGCCCCGCCCCCAGCGCGAGCAGTGGAGCGGCCAGCTCGGCTTCCTCATGGCCGCCATCGGCTCTGCCATCGGCCTCGGCAATATCTGGCGGTTCCCCGGTGTCGCCTACACCAACGGCGGTGGCGCCTTCATGGTGCCCTACATCATCGCCCTGCTGGCCGCCGGACTGCCTGTCCTCTTCCTCGACTACGCCCTCGGGCACCGCTTCCGCGGCTCCGCGCCGACCGTCTTCCGCCGCCTGAGTCGCCGCTTCGAGTGGCTCGGCTGGTGGCAGGTCTTCATCAGCTTCGTCATCATGACCTACTACGCCGTCGTCGTCGGCTGGTCCCTGGCCTACACGGTCTTCTCCGTGACCCTCGCCTGGGGCGACGACGCCGGCTCCTTCTTCTACAGCTACATCGGCCTGGCCGAGGAGCCCACCTTCGCCTTCGTCCCCATCCTCAGCGTCATCGCGCCCCTGGTCCTCGTGTGGGTCTTCGGCATCATCACCGTCGCCCGGGGCGTGGCCAAGGGAGTGGAGAAGGCCAACCGCATCTTCCTGCCGCTGCTCGTGGTGATGTTCCTCGTCCTGGTCGTGCGCGCCCTGCTGCTGCCCGGGGCCACCGACGGCCTCAACGCTCTGTTCACCCCCCAGTGGGGCGCCCTGGGCAACTATGAGGTGTGGCTGGCGGCCTTCGGCCAGATCTTCTTCTCCCTGTCCGTCGGCTTCGGCATCATGCTCACCTACGCCTCCTACCTCAAGCCCCGCTCCAACCTCGTGGGCACGGGCCTGACTGCGGCCTTCGCCAACTCCTCCTTCGAGATCCTCGCCGGCATCGGCGTCTTCGCCACCCTCGGCTTCATGGCCCACGTCAAGAACGTGGGCGTCGCCGATCTCGAGGGCATCACCGGCGTCGGACTGTCCTTCGTCACCTTCCCCACGGTCATCTCCCAGATGCCCGGGGGCGCGCTGTTCGGCGTGCTGTTCTTCGGGTCCTTCTCCATGGCGGGCCTGACCTCCTTCATCTCGATCCTCCAGGTTGTCGCCCCCGCCGTCGCGGAGAAGACCGGCTGGTCCGTGCCTCGTGCGACGGTCGTCGCCGGCGTCTCCTCCGCGGTGCTGTCCGTCGTCCTGTTCGCCACCACCACCGGCCTGTACACCCTCGACGTCGTCGACGCCTACATCAACAACATCGGCGTCGTCGGCTCCACCATCATCATGTGCGTGGGCATCGGCTGGGTGCTGCGTCGCACCTCCCAGCTCCAGCGCCACCTCAACCTCGTCTCTGAGACCCGCCAGGTCGGCTGGTGGTGGAGGATCCTCATCTCCTTCGTCGTGCCCGTGGTCCTCGGTTACATGTTCTTCCAGGCAGTCGGGTCCTACGCCGCTGACGGCTACGGCTATGGAGGCAGCTTCGAGGCCGTCTTCGGATGGGGCATGCTCCTGCTCGGAGCCGTCCTCAGCGTGGTCTTCAGCCTGGTCAAGTGGCGCACCCCCGTCGACGACTTCCAGCCCATTGACCTCGATGTTCTCGAGGGGGTGAAGTGATATGACCGCCCAGGCCATCATCCTCATGCTCGTTGCCATGATCATCGTCTGGGGCGGCCTCGCCGTCTCCGTTACCGCGCTCGTTGTGCGCGGGCGCCGTGAGGAGGACGAGGAGCGCGCCGCCGCCTTCGCCGCGGCTCACGCCCACCTGCGCGAGGGCGCAGAGCAGCCGGAGAGCTGACCAAGCGAGATACACCGCGCCCCTGAGTCCCACCCTCGCGCCCGCCGCACGTTTTCCGTGCGGCGGGCGCGTGCGCCACAATGCCCCCATGGCCCTCATGACCGACGTCGCAACCGCGAGCACCCCGGCTCTCGTCGCCTTCGACCTCGACGACACGCTCGCCCCCTCCAAGTCGCTGATGCCCGAGCCCATGGCCCGAGCCCTGCGCGCCCTGCTCGACGTCGTGCCCGTCTGCGTCATATCCGGCGGCCAGATCCTCCAGTTCCGCGACCAGGTCCTCGCCCACTTGGGCGCCACCGACGACGAGCTCACCCGTCTGCACCTCATGCCCACCTGCGGCACCCGCTACTACACCTACGACCCCGGCCAGGGCGAGGCCGGCTCACCCGCGGGCGCCGACTGGCGCCTGGTCTACGCCAACGACCTCACCCCCGAGCAGGTCGCCGAGGGCTTCCGCGTCGTCGAAGACGCGGCCCGTGAGCTCGGCCTGTGGGAGGAGCAGACCTGGGGCCCCATCCTCGAGGACCGCGGCTCCCAGATCACCTTCTCGGCCCTCGGCCAGCACGCCCCCCTTGAGGCCAAGAAGGCCTGGGACCCCACGGGGGAGAAGAAGGGGGCCCTGCGCGACGCCGTCGCCGCCCTCCTGCCCGCTCTCGAGGTCCGCTCCGGCGGCTCCACCAGCGTTGACATCACCCTCAAGGGCGTCGACAAGGCCTACGGCATCCTGAGGCTCTCCGAGGTCACCGGCATTGCCCTGACGGACATGCTCTTCATCGGCGACCGCCTCGACCCCGAGGGCAACGACTACCCCGTCAAGGCGCTGGGCGTGCCCTGCCACGCCGTCTCCGACTGGCGGGACACCGCCGCCTACGTCACCGACCTCGCCGCCCGGATCGCCTCCGCCCGGGCAGGAGACTCCTGGGGACCTCGTGACTGACAGGGAGACCGACGACGCTGACAACACTGGCAACAGTGACAACACTGACAACACTGACAACACTGACAACACTGATGAGGCTGACGTGACTGACGAGGTCGTGACCGCGCGCCCCGGCAGCGCCCTGGCGCGCTGGTGGGACGCGCGCACCGTCACTTTCCGGCGCGTCACACGCACTCTCGTCCTGCTGCTGCTCACCGCTGCCGCCTCCCTCGGCCTCGGTGTGGTCACGGCCACCGCCTCCTCGCCGGTAGGCCCCCACGAGGCCCACTGGTCCACCACCCTCGACTCGCGGGTCACCCTGGACCTCGGTGTGCTCGGCATGGTGTCGATGGACTCCCCGGCCGGGGTCCTCGGTGTCGCCGTCGTCCTGGGGGAGATCCCCTCGGACGGGGCCGTGTCTGACGGCGGCGAGGACATCGTCGGTGCGCTGCTGTCCACCGACGGCGCCGCCTACCTCTCGCTCATCACCCACCCCGAGATCACCATCGAAGCCGGCCTGCGCGCCCTGGCCGCCGACGCACTGCGGCGCGCCGGGCTGGTGGCCTCCCTCCTGCTGTGCCTGGTCGCCGCCGGACGTCTGGCCACGGGCGGCAGGCTGCGCGAGGCCGTGCGCGCCCGGCTGTCTCACGGCCTGCCCTCCGCGCTCCTGGCCACGACGGTCACGGTCATGGTCCTGGCCTTCATCGTGCCGACGCTACGCTCAGGCACCCACGCCGGCAGTCGGCTCGAGGTCCTGGCCGACACCCCGCTGGCCGAGGCCCGCCTGTCTGGGCGCGTGGCCGACGTCGTGGCGGCCTACGGCGGCCGGATCACCGACCTCGTGGACGCCAACACGGCCTTCTACGACGAGGCCAACGCCAACCTCGAGGCCGCCTGGCAGGCGTCGCAGATGGTCGGCGGGGCAGTCGACGTCACCGCCAGCGGGGCAGCGGTGGACGTTGAGGACATGCGGGCACGAGCTGCGGCCGCCACCGCGCGGCAGACAGGCGGCGCGCTCGTGTCCCCGCCGCCGGTGGCCGAGGGGGAGGGGCCCGTACCTGAGGAGAACACGACGCCTCCCGGCACGCCCACCTCTGCCGAGCCTGCCCCCACACCGAGCGCCACCTCCGCCGCGCGCACCGGGGTCTTCGCCGTCGCCGAACGGGGCCGACTCACCGCCGTGCTCAGCACCGACCTGCACTGCAACCTCGACATGATCGCGCTGACCGGCCGCCTCGACGCCCTGTCCGGCGCCCGGCTCCACATGGACGACGGCGACCTCACTATGACCGGCTCCGCACCCGAGCAGTTCTGCGTCAACGCCCTGTCCGACGCCGTTCCCGACGGCGTCGCCCGCGTCTTCACCGTCGGCAACCACGACTCCGCCCAGACCGCTGAGCAGATGCGCGCCCGCGGCTGGACCGTCACCGACGGCAGCGTCCAGGAGGTCGCCGGGCTGCGTGTCATCGGCGACGTCGACGCCCTGCGTACCCCTGCCGGTGGCACCTTCCAGCGCGGCGACGAGACCAGCGAGCAGATCGGCGCCAGGCTCGCGGCCGCCACCTGCGCTGAGGGCGCCGACGTCGACGTCGTCCTCATCCACCAGCCCTACACCTTCGGCCCCCTCATCTCCTCCGGCTGCGCCCCGCTGCTCCTGGCCGGCCACGTGCACCAGGAGAAGGGCATGGGCGTCACCCAGGGCGAGCACGCCACCGTCGCCCACCTCACCAGCGGCGCTGCCCTGGGAGGCACCTCCATCGGCCCGGTCACCGAGGACGCCTACCTCCACGTCCTGTCCTTCGACGACGAGGGCTCACTCGTCGCCTGGCGGGCCGTCGTCGTCCACCCCGACGCCTCCGTCACCGTCGGCGCATGGCGCTCCGTGCCGCCGGTCGGTACCGTGCTCGACGGCGCCTCCCAGAGCGTGCTCGACGCCGCAGCAGCCTCAGGGGGCTGATCGGGCACAATGGTGAGTACCCACACGGGCGCCGCCAGGCGCAGACGAGGAGAGTTCATGGCCCACGTGCCCACCGAGGCCGAGATCGACCGGATGAGCGAGGACGAGCTCGAGGCTTACCTCGACGGCACCTTCGCCGGACCCGGCACCCCCCACACACCCGAGGACGCCGCCCGTCCCACCTGGCTGCGCGCCACCGGCGCCCGCGCCGCCTACGCCTGGCTCCTCGTCGTCGGCTCCGCCATCGGCATCGCCGCCTCCTGGGAGCTCATGCTCAGTGAGATCACCCTCCTCAGGGAGCCGCTGAGCTCGCTGGCCTGCGACATCAACCCCTTTGTCTCCTGCTCAGCCTCCCTCGACGTCTGGCAGGGCAACATCCTGGGCGTGCCCAACGCGTTCGTCGGGGCCATGGCCTACGCGGTGCTCCTGGCCGTCGGGCTGCTGCTCGCCTCCGGGGCGCGCCTGCCGCGCTGGTTCTGGTGGGGCCTCGTTGCGGGGACGGTGGGGGCCCTGGCCTTCATCGCCTGGTTCGTCACCATCTCCGTCACCGTCTTCAGCGCCCTGTGCCCCTTCTGCATGCTCATCTGGGCGGTGACCATCCCGATGGCCTGGGCGACCTGGGGTGAGGCCGCTGACCAGGGCCACCTGCCGCTGAGCCAGGGCGCCGCCGCCCGCCTGTCCGCCGCACGCTGGTGGGGGAGCGGCGCCACCTACCTCGTCATCCTCATCGTCGTGCTGGTCCGCTTCTGGGACGGCTTCGTCGGACTGATCGGCTAAGCACATGAGCGCGCGCACCACCTCCGCCGTGGGTGACACGGACACCACCGTCACCCAGGACTACCTCAAGGCCGTCTGGGCCGCCTCCGAGTGGGGCGGTGGCGCCTCCATCACCGGTCTCGCCCGGCGCATGGGGGTGGCCCCCTCGACCGCATCGGAGAACGTCGCCCGCCTGGTCGAGGCCGGGCTGCTTGAGCACGAGCCCTACCGGGCCGTGACCCTGAGCAAGGAGGGGCGCCGACGCGCCTGCCTCATGGTGCGCCGTCACCGTCTGCTCGAGACCTACCTCGTCGAGAGGCTCGGCTTCGACTGGGACGAGGTCCACGCCGAGGCCGAGGAGCTTGAGCACGCCTGCTCCGAGCGGCTGCTGGGGGCGCTCGACGAGGCCCTCGGCCACCCCGTGCGCGACCCCCACGGGGACCCCATTCCTCTGCCCGACGGGCGCATCGTGCAGCCGGAGCTGCGCGGCCTGGACACGGTGTCCGTGGGGCGCACCGCCGTCGTCGCCCGTATTGACGACGACTCCGCGCCCCTGCGTCAGCTCGCCGGCGCCGGGATCGGCCTGGACACGCCCATCGTCGTCGTCGACCGCCCGGCCGCCGAATCCGGTGGACGGCGCACGCGCCGCCCGACGACGATCCGAGCCGTGCTCGCCCCCGAGGGCACGGGCGAGGTCGTCGTACCGGCTGGGGCCCTGTGGGTGCTGGCCTGAGGAGGGGATGAGGCCCGGCCCCGGGCCCGGCGGCGCCGGGCGTCTACCCTGACCCCATGAGCACCGCAGCACCCGAGCCCAGCGTCTTCACCCGGATCATCAACGGCGAGATCCCCGGCCGCTTCGTGTGGGCGGACGACGTGTGCGTCGCCTTCGCGACCATCGAGCCCCAGACCCCGGGGCACGTCCTCGTCGTGCCCCGTGAGCAGGTCACCACTCTCATCGACGCCGATGAGGCCACCGTCGCCCACCTGGCCGTCGTCGCCCGCCGCATCGCTGCCACGCAGGTGCGGGTCTTTGTGGCCCTGCGACCGGGCATCGTCGTCGTCGGCCTGGACGTACCGCACCTGCACGTGCACGTCCTGCCCCTCAATCAGGCCTCCGACGTCAACCCGGCCAGTGCCCGTCCGGCTGAGGCCGCCGAGCTCGACGCCGCCATGGAGACCCTGCGCGCCGGCCTGCGCGAGGACGGTTGGGGTGCCTTCGTGCCCGCGCTCCTCGGCTCCGCGGCCCTGGCCTAGCCGCGGCGCAGCGCGCTGCCCGGGACCCGGGTGCGGCCAGACACTCCAGGAGCCCAACACTCCAGGAGGTCCAGGACCTATCGCCGCCGCTTGCCGTCCCTGTGCTCACGCGCGCTGCGACGGCGCACCTCGTGGGCGAGGTGGCCGCGCTCGGGGCGGCCCAGGTCGGCCGTGCCGTGCGCGTTCGCGCCCGGGCCGCGCCTCTGGGTGCGCACCCGCAGGCGCAACAGGATGGCCCCGAGGACGGCGGCGATGAGGGTGCCCAGGAGGACCGCTGCCCGGGCGTGGCCCGTCGTCGTCGGGTCTGCGAAGGCGAGGCCCGCGATGAGCAGTGAGACCGTGAAGCCGATGCCCGCCAGGGCGGACAGGGCCAGCACGTCCTGGTTGTCGATCCCGTGGCCCAGGCGCAGCGTCGTGAAGCGCGTGAGAAGCACGACGCAGCCCCAGATGCCCAGGACCTTGCCCAACGGCAGGCCCAGGTAGATGCCCACGGCCACCGGATCCGCCAGGACCTCTCCCAGGCCACCGGAATCGACGATGTTGACGCCGGCGGCGAAGAGCGCGAAGACGGGCAGGGCGAGCCCGGCGCTCCACGGGTGCGCCAGGTGCGCGAAGCGGGCGGTCATGCCCGTGGGCTCGGCGCGGGTGGACCGGGCTGGCACGACGAGGCCCAGCAGGACCCCGGCGATGGTGGCGTGGACGCCCGAGGCGTGCATGAGGCCCCAGGCCACCACGCCCAGCGGGATGAGGACGTACCAGCGGGTGAAGCCGCGCTGGACGAGCACGGCGAAGACCGCCACGACGGCCAGCGCGCCCAGCAGGGGCAGCAGGCTGATCCCACCGGAGTAGAAGACCGCGATGACGATGATGGCGAGCAGGTCGTCGACGACCGCCAGGGTGAGCAGGAAGGTGCGTGCCGCGGGCGGCAGGCCGCGCCCGAAGATCGACAGCAGGGCCACCGCGAAGGCGATGTCCGTGGCGGTGGGCACGGCCCAGCCGGCCGGGTTGCCGTCGCCGACCAGCTGCACGGCGGTGTAGACGAGTGCCGGGCCCAGCATGCCGAAGGCAGCGGCGGTCATCGGCAGGGACGCCTCTTTGAGGTCGCGCAGTGAGCCGACGACGAACTCCTGCTTGAGCTCCAAGCCCACGACGAAGAAGAAGATCGCGAGGACGCCGTCGGCCGCCCAGTGGGCGACGGACAGGTCCAGGTGCAGGAAGGCGGGCCCGACATGCGCGTGGGACAGGGCCTCGTAGGAGCCTCGCAGGGGGGAGTTGGCCCAGATGAGGGCGAGGGCTGCGGCGGCCACCATGAGCATGCCGGAGAAGACCTCGTCCTCGAGCTTGTGGGCGAGCCTGGCGATCAGGTCGGCGGGGGTGCGGTGCTGGGGAGTCATCAGTGCCTCTCGTCGGGGGGCATGCCTGCGGGGTCCGGGCGTCGACCGGGCGGACCGCAGTGACCTGGCGGTCGGCTCAGTCGAGTCAGTCGGACGTTATCAAAGTGACCGGCATCGCCCGGCCACGTACCGGTTGCCCGCGAGACGGCGTCGTACCCGGCGATAGGCTGGCCCGCATGACGGACTCCAGCCAGGTAACCGACCCGACCAACGCCACGCCCTACCGCTACACCGCGGCGCTGGCGGACTCCATCGAGACCGCCTGGCAGGACCGCTGGGAGCGCGAGGGCACCTTCCACTCCGACAACCCGGAGGGTGCGCTCGCCGGACCCGGCGCCGCCAAGGACAAGTTCTTCCTGCTCGACATGTTCCCCTACCCCTCGGGCAAGGGACTGCACGTCGGTCATCCGCTGGGCTACATCGCCACCGACGTCGTCGCCCGCTTCACACGCATGACCGGCAAGAACGTCCTGTACACGATGGGCTACGACGCCTTCGGGCTGCCCGCCGAGCAGTACGCGGTCGCCACCGGCCAGCACCCGCGCGTGTCCACCGAGGCCAACATCGCCAACATGCGCCGCCAGCTGCGCCGCCTGGGCCTGTCCCACGACTCGCGCCGCTCGGTCCAGACCATCGACGTGGACTACGTGCGCTGGACCCAGTGGATCTTCCTCAAGATCTTCGGCTCCTGGTTCGATCCGAACGCCCCGCGCCGCGACGGGCGCGGTACCGGCGCCGCCCGCCCCGTGGCCGAGCTCGAGGCCAAGCTCGCCTCCGGTGAGGTCCCCACCCCCGACGGGCGCCCCTGGGCCGAGCTGAGCGCCGGTGAGCGTGCCGACGTCATTGACTCGCACCGCCTGGCCTACGTCTCCAGCGCCCCGGTCAACTGGTGCCCCGGCCTGGGAACCGTCCTGGCCAACGAGGAGGTCACCAGCGAGGGCCGCTCCGAGCGAGGCAACTACCCCGTCTTCAAGCGCAACCTGCGCCAGTGGATGATGCGCATCACCGCCTACGGCGACCGTCTCGCCGAGGACCTCGACACCGTGGACTGGCCCGAGAAGGTCCGCTCCATGCAGCGCAACTGGATCGGCCGCTCCGAGGGTGCGAACGTCACCTTCCCGGTTGAGGGTGCCGCCGAGGCAGGCAGCGCCGTGACGGAGCTGACTGTCTACACCACCCGCCCGGACACGCTCTTCGGTGCCACCTTCATGGTGGTGGCCCCCGAGCACCCGCTGCTGGGCTCGGTGGAGGCCACGGATGCTGAGGACCTCACCGTCCCCGCCACCTGGCCGCAGGGCACCCGTGAGGCCTGGACGGCCGGTCATGCCACACCCGCCGAGGCGGTGGCCTCATACCGTGCCTACGCCGCCGGCGCCACCGAGGCCGAGCGCACCGACGAGGGCCGCACCAAGACCGGTGTCTTCACCGGCCTGTACGGCGTCAACCCCGTCAACGGCGCCAAGGTCCCCGTCTTCGTCGCCGACTACGTCCTCATGGGCTACGGCACGGGCGCCATCATGGCTGTGCCCGCGCACGATGACCGTGACTTCGCCTTCGCCCGCGCCTACGACCTCGACATCGTCCAGACCATCGGCCCCGCCGAGGACCCGCGCGGCGTGGACCTGTCCGAGGCCGCCTACACGGGTGACGGTGTGGCCGTCGACTCCGCCAACGACGAGATCAGCCTCGACGGCCTGAGCAAGGACGAGGCCAAGGCCGCCATGATCGCCTGGCTGGAGTCCACGGGCACCGGCCGCGGCGCCGTCACCTACCGCCTGCGTGACTGGCTCTTCAGCCGCCAGCGCTACTGGGGCGAGCCCTTCCCGGTCGTGTGGGACGAGGAGGGGCGCGTCCACGCCCTGCCCGAGTCGATGCTGCCCGTCGAGCTGCCCGAGGTCACCGACTACTCGCCGCGCTCCTACGACCCCGACGACGCCGCTTCCTGCCCGGAGCCGCCGCTGGGCAAGGCTGAGGACTGGGTCAAGGTCGAGCTCGACCTCGGTAACGGGATGAGGACGTACTATCGCGAGACCAACACCATGCCCCAGTGGGCGGGCTCGTGCTGGTACGAGATGCGCTACATCGACCCCACTGACGACACCCAGCTCGTCTCCCCGGTCAACGAGGCCTACTGGATGGGCCCGCGCCCCGAGGCCGGTAACACCTCCGGCGGCACCGACCTGTACGTCGGCGGCGTCGAGCACGCGGTACTGCACCTGCTGTACTCGCGCTTCTGGCACAAGGTCCTGTTCGACCTGGGCGTTGTCTCCTCCTCCGAGCCGTACCACAAGCTCTTCAACCAGGGTTATGTCCAGGCCTACGCCTACACCGACTCCCGCGGCCAGTACGTGCCCGCAGACGAGGTCGAGGAGACGACGGCGCCGGATGGCGCGCCCGTGTTCACGTGGCGGGGTCAGCCCGTTGCGCGTGAGTACGGCAAGATGGGCAAGTCCCTGAAGAACATCGTCACCCCGGACGACATGTACGAGTCCTATGGTGCGGACACCTTCCGTGTGTACGAGATGAGCATGGGCCCGCTCGACCAGGACCGCCCCTGGGACACGCGTGCCGTTGCCGGCTCCCAGCGCTTCCTGGCCCGCTTGTGGCGCAATGTCGTTGACGAGGTTACCGGCGAGCTCGTCGTCTCCGACGAGCCGGCACACGAGGCCACCCGCCGCCTGATCGCCCAGACCATCGTGGGCGTGCGCGCGGACTACGAGGGGATGCGCCTGAACACGGCCATCGCCAAGCTCATCGTCCTCAACAACCACCTCACGGGCCTGAAGCGTTCACCGCGCGAGGCCGTTGAGGCGCTGACCCTCATGACGGCGCCGGTCGCCCCGCACATCGCGGAGGAGATCTGGTTCCGGCTGGGCCACGAGGGCTCGCTTGCCTATGAGGCTTTCCCCGTTGTTGAGGACGAGTCTTTGCTGGCGGCTGAGAAGGTCACCTGCGTCATTCAGGTCAAGGGCAAGGTCCGTGACCGCCTTGAGGTGGACCCGGAGATTGACGAGGCGGAGCTGGGGAGGCTGGCCCTGTCGGCCCCCGGCGTTGTGCGCACGCTGGACGGCAGGGGAGTGCGCAAGGTCATCGTGCGTGCACCTAAGCTTGTGAGCATCGTCCCCGAGTGAGTGAGGGGCAGCCGCGCCAGGACGCGCCTGCCGCGAGCTCGCTTCCATCGTCCCCGAGTGAGTGAGGGGCAGCCGTGATGTACCTGAGGCGGGCTCGCATCGGTGACCTGACTGCGCTCAACGAGATCTGCGTGCGCACGGCTGCCTACGGTCGGGACATCTCCACGCAGATGAGCCGACCCGAGCTGGTTGGGGCGGTCTATGCCGATCCCTACGTGCTGCACGACCCGGCCAGTTGCTTCGTCGTCGCCTGCGCCGGGGACGACGACGAAGCCCCGGCAGGTGCCGGGGGCGAGGCGGTGCTGGGCTACGTCGTCGGCACGCTGGACACGGCGGCCTTCCGGCAGTGGTTCACCGGTCAGTACGCCCCGGCACGGCTGAGCGAGCTGGGCCTGGCTGATGAGGCCAGGGACCCGCTGAGCCTGGCGGAGACCGACCGCAAGTATCTCAGACTGCTGCGCGCACCGGTTCCTCAGCCCGCGGCCTGGCTGGAGCGTTATCCGGCGCACCTGCACATCGACCTGCTGGAGCCGGTCCGGCGCCGGGGATGGGGCCGACGGCTGGTCGAGGCCTGGACGGAGCATGCACGCCAGAAGGGGGCGGTCGGCCTGCACCTGGGAGTAGGGGCGGACAATACCGGCTCCATTGCCTTCTACCAGGCCATCGGCTTGACCCGGATCGGTCAGGACGAAGGCGGTGTGACAATGGCTCGCTCGCTCGTGTCCTGACCTCGCGGGCGCTGCGTCCTAGCGCAGGGCGACGCGCACCTCGAAGGGCCGCCGCCAGGGAAGCGCGGCGCTGACAAGCGTGATGCCGGGTGCTTGCGGCTGCGCCTGGATGAACTCCCGCATCGTGGCGGCCACCTCGGCCTCGATGCGGGTCAAGGTCTCCTCATCCTCGATGACCGCGGTCCGCCCGCCGGTGGAATGGTAGTAGTCGGTGCGGATCCGCGTCTGGTAGAGGTAGTCGTCCAGCAGGCGCGTCCACAGGGCAATATCCCTGGCGCGCTCGTCCAGCTCACCCCGCTCGGTGCCCACGTGCTCGGCCACCGCCGTCGCCAGGACGGTGCCGATGGTGTTACCGGCCGTGTTCCACCCGCCGTAGGCGGACAGGGACCAGAAGGTGCCGTCGGCCAGCAGATCCTTCACCAGCACTGGGTCGGCGCCGTTGGTGTAGCGCACGTCCGCCAGAGCCACACGCTTTCCTGCGGCCAGCAGGTCGCGCACCAGGCGAGCCGTCAGGGCAGCAGCCTCAGGCTCAGGCCGGGGGGTCGAGCCCCACCAGTCGTCGTCGACAGTGCCGGGGGCGTGGACGACGAAGTGGATATCGGCGTCCTGCTCGGTGGATGGAAGCGCGTCGCAGGCACGGATCTGAGCCTCGACGGAGGTGGACAGTGGGACGTTCTCATAACTGGGGATCCGCAGCATGCCTTCCTCATCCGCACAGTGGACGGACACCGAGGGCTGGTGAGTGCCTGCCACGAGTGCGCGAGCGGTCATGGTTGCGCCCACCTCGTCCGCTCCGGGGTACATGAGGACGTCTTGGAGTGAGGGTAGGGCCCGGCGCCAGTGCCCGATCCAGTACTGTTCAGCAGATCCGGCCGAGTAGTAGGCGGTGTCGTCAGCTGTGACGGCCAGGGCGGAGATGACGCCCTCGTGGACCAGGTCGAGCGCGGCAAGGTTGACCATATGGTTGCGCAGGCGTCGGCCCTCGTAGTCCTCGCGGACTTCAGCAGGCACGGGCGAGGGCGCTGGGGGGCCGACAAGCTCGTCGCGGATGTCGAGCTCCAGGCTGCGGTGCAGGTCCGCGCCCAGGGCTTGGAACTCGCGTCCGAACTCGGACCAGTAGGTCGGCTCCTCCTGGTTGGAGTAGGTGTCCGAGGTGCGCATCACCAGCGAGGTCGCGATGATGCGCAGCCGCGGGTGCTGCGACTTGAATCCCCGTAGCAGGTCAAGGCGGCCCAGAGCCTGGTTGAGGGGGTCGTTGTTGATACGGGCAGGGATGATGCCGCCGAAGACGAGGGTGTCTGTGCACACGACGAGGCAGGCCTCCTCGTGTGCGCGGGCCTGCTGACCGACCCAGCCAGCGAGCTGGTCGAGGTCGGCGGGCGTGCGGAAGCAGGGCAGTGCCGCGGCCGGGGGCAGGCTGATCGAGGCTCCACCGATGGAGGCGACGAGCGCCGGGATCTGGGTGTTGACCGGGCGCTCATCGAGCGGAATGACGACAATGTGCATCTCAGTTGCCCTTCCTCGTGATGGTGTTGTGGTACTTGTAGCGATCGCCTCGCAGGAGCGTCTCGGAGTAGGCGATCGGGGTCCCGTCGTGGCTGCGCATCGTCTTGGCCACCAGAAGCGCTGGCATCATGGCCAGGGCACGCAGCATCTGGGCTGAGCGGCGGTCGAGCACCGAGGCGCTGACGGTCTCGTCGATCTGGTCGATGGGCAGCTCGTAGCGGCCCAGCAGAGTCTCCAGCAGGGAGGCGTCGCGCTCCAGCGTCGTCAGGTCCTCCACCAGCTCGCGCCGGATCCAGGTCTGGTCGATGGCGATCGGGGAGCGCGCGACGGTGCGCAGCCGCATGATCGTGCGCAGCTCGGTGCCAGGCGGGATCTCCAGGAGGGAGGACATACGCGCGTCCGCGCTCACGGTGGACACCGAGACTTGGGCGTTGCCGGGTTGTAGGCCGCGGGCGCGCGCCTCCCCGGTGAAGGAGGAGGTCGTGAGGCTGCGAGAGC
Source organism: Actinomyces respiraculi (assembly GCF_014595995.2). Classification (NCBI taxonomy): domain Bacteria; kingdom Bacillati; phylum Actinomycetota; class Actinomycetes; order Actinomycetales; family Actinomycetaceae; genus Actinomyces; species Actinomyces respiraculi. Next base: position 1,811,769 of record NZ_CP063989.1, on the reverse strand, counting down.
GAGCGGTGCGTGAGACGAAGCTGCCGGCGCCCTGGCGACGACGGACCAGGCCCTCGGCAACTAGGGCGTCGACGGCCCGGCGCACGGTCAGGCGGTTGACGCCGTAGGTGGTGGCCAGCTCGCGCTCGGAGGGCAAACGAGCACCGTCGGCAAGCTCGTGAGTGACGAGCTCGACGAGGGCCTCGCGCAGGGCCTGGGGGCCGGTCGGGGATGAATCAGTCGACAAGTTGGAGTACTCCAGTGTTCTCTGACTATGTGGCGGGGTGTCTCGTGTGTACACCTGTTGAAAGAAGCATGCGGCGAAAATAGGGCAAAAACAAGCGGATAAATACGAATGTAGCCTGAGTCACATTCGATCTGGCTGGACAGTTAAGGGAGCGCCGCATACCTTGCTGGTGTATCCCAATTGCGAGTTGGTCGCCTTTCTCGATGGCGAGAGAGCCTTCACGGGTCCCAACGGCCAGCACGCATCTCACGGAAGGAGCACGGGATGGACATCGCGAGGAGGCGCTTCCTGGAGGCTGCCGCGCTCACCATGGCTCTGGCCGGTGCCGCTGCCTGCGGTGGTGGCAAGGACGAGGGCTCGGGCACGCTGGAGTTCTGGACGATCTCCCTACAGCCCACCTTCACCGACTACTTCAACGGCCTCATCAAGTCCTACGAGGAGGCTAACCCGGGGGTCAAGGTCAACTGGACCGACCTTCCCTATGACTCCATCGTTGAGAAGCTCATTACCGCCTCGGCTGGTGGCACCGCGCCGGACGTGGTCAACCTCAACACCGAGTTCGCCCTGACCATGGCCGGCAAGAAGGCCCTGGTTGACGTCACCTCGCTGACCACGAGGGAGGAGCAGGCTGTCTATATCGAGAGCCTGTGGGACTCTGCCAAGATCGGCGATGCGGTCTATGCCTTCCCCTGGTACGCCGCACCGAACATCATGATCTACAACAAGTCCCTGTTCGAGAAGGCGGGTCTGACGAGCAAGCCCACTACCTACAGCGAGGCCCTTCAGATGGCCCCGACTATGAAGGCGGCCACGGGCGCTTACCTGTTCAACCCACCGACCCTGTTCACCCTCATGCTTGAGGAGGACATCCCGATCCTCAGCGAGGACAAGACCAAGGCAGCCTTCGCCACCGATGCCGCCGAGAAGCTGCTGACCAACTTCAAGGAGCTGTCTGACAAGGACGATCTTCCTAAGACCGACTGGGGGCAGTGGGATACCGAGCTCAAGCTCTTCGAGACCGGCCAGCTGGCCATCATTAACTCCTCTCCTGCTTCGGTCGGCCGTATCAAGGACGAAGCGCCTGACGTCTACGAGCAGATCGGTATCGCCCTGCCGCTCAAGGGAGCGGCAGGGGTCTCGCGCAACCCGCTGATGAATCTGGTCATCCCCTCCAAGTCCTCCCAGCAGGAGGATGCGGCCAAGTTCGCCAGGTTCATCACGGGGGACGAGAGCCAGCTGAGCTTCGCCAAGGAGGCGGGCATCTTCCCCTCGACGCTCAAGGCCTCGCAGGACCCGTACTTCACCTCCGACACCTCCACCATCGAGGGACAGGCCTCGGCCATGTGCGCCGAGGCCTCCACAACCAGCGCGGACTTCTCGCTGGGTGTGGAGGGTCAGTCCACGATCGCTGACGAGGTCAACAAGGCATACGAGGCCGCCGTCATCAACGGCGACAACGTCAAGGAGTCTCTGGCTCATGCCCATGACGCCGTCGACGCCCTGCTCAAGCAGAATTGAGCATCCGGGCCGCCTGTCTGGCCAGGTGCCTGCCGGCCCAGGACCGGACCCTGCCGGTCCTGGGCCGGTGCGTGACCAGCCCTAGCGGCGGTCCCAGGCTCCACCTATCCGTGAACCTTGCTCCCGCGTCGAAAGCACCGTGATGAAACTACGAACCAGGACGACGATCTTTGCCTACCTGTTTATGGCACCGGCTCTCGTCATGCTCGTGCTCTTCGTGTTCCTGCCCATCGCAGGATCCATCCCGCTGGTCTTCTATGACTACTCGATGATCGGGGACGTGGAGTTCATTGGCCTGGACAATTTCCGCCGAGCGCTATCCGACGGCACCTTCCACATCGCCATCGTCAACACCATCACCTTCGTGGCGGTGGTCCCGGTCATCCAACTGTGCTCGATCGCGCTGGCGAGTCTGGTCAACCAGAAACTCAAGGGCATCGTCTTCTTCCGCACCCTGTTCTACGTCCCGGTCATCACCTCGATGGTGGCGGTGTCGATTATCTGGTCCTTCCTGTTCGACTCCCACGGCATTATCAACACCTGGCTCATGGAGTGGGGACTGACCAACCAGCCACTGGGCTTCGTCAACTCCTCCAAGACCGCGATGATCTGCATCATGTTCATCACCCTGTGGCAGGGTCTGGGCTACTACATGATGCTCTACCTGGCGGGCCTGCAGTCGATCCCCGCCGAGATTGAGGAGGCCGCCCGTACCGACGGCGCCAGCGCCCTGCAGGTCTTCTTCCGTATCAAGGTCCCGATGCTCAAGCCCTACATCTGGTTCTGCTCCCTGAACTCCGTCATCTCGGCCGTGGCGATCTTCGACCCGATCTTCGTCATGACCCAGGGTGGACCCAACAACTCCACCATGGTGATCAACTACTACTCCTACATCCGGGCCTTCAAGGACTTCGAGTTCGGCTACTCGGCGACCCTGGGACTGGTTCAGGCTGTCATCACGGGCCTGCTGTCCGTCGTCGTCTTCGTCTACGGCAAGAGGAACGGGGGAATGACCTATGACAACGCCCGCTGAGACCATGTCCGTGCCCGGCGTCTCCTCGCCCTCGGCCACCCGGGCGAACCGTCGCCCCAGGCGAGCTGGACGCGTGAGCATGCCCCGCCGTCGTCGTCCCGCCAAGGTGGTGGCGCGTCGCGGCCTCTCCATGACGCTGACGTACATCGCACTGTTGGCTGTAGCCATCGTGGCGGCCGGTCCCTTCCTGTGGATGACCATCACCGCTTTCAAGAGCGGCCAGAACATCTACGACCCCTCGATCAAGATCAGCCAGCTCACCGTGGCCAACTTCGTGGGCGTGTGGGAGTTCCTCAATATCCCGGCCTACCTGGGCAACACAGTGGTCATCACGGTTGGCTCGATCGTCATCGACGTGGTGCTGGCCTCTCTGTGCGCCTACCCGCTGGCCTGTATGCGCTTCCCGGGCCGCGACGTCATCATGGTCTTGCTCATCGCAGCCATGATCATCCCGGCAGCCGCGGGCATGGTCATCAACTACCTCACCTTGTCCACGCTGCACCTGCTCAACACCCTGGTCGGCGTTATCCTGCCCGGCTCCCTCAAGGTCTTCTCCATCGTGCTGCTGCGGCAGGCCTACCTGGGCGTGCCGCGTGACCTCATCGAGGCCGCGCGCATCGACGGGGCCTCCGAGCTGCTCATCTGGCGTAAGATTATGATGCCCTCGATCATGCCGGCCATTTCCACGGTGGTCATCTTCGACTTCATCGGGCGCTGGAACGAGTTCCTGTGGCCGATCATCGTCCTGCAGGACCCGGCCAAGTACCCACTGGCCGCGGCGCTGCAGTACCTCAACGGTTCCTTCAACTACAAATTCGGCTACATCGCCGCGGGCACGGTCATCTCGATCGTCCCGGTGCTCATCATCTTCATCATCTTCCAGAAGAACTACATTAACGCCGTCGCCGGTGCGGTCAAGGCCTGAGGAGGCCATATCTATGCCCACTCTTGACATGTCCCTGCCTGAGCTCCGGGCCTACGCTCCCGAGCTCGACGAACCAGCCGACTTTGACGCTTGGTGGGCCGAGCAGCTCCAGAGCCTGCACGAGCGTCCCGAGCTTCTCTCAGACGAAATCCAAGACACTCCCTTCCCGGGCATGGTCATCCGCGAGCTCGTCTTTGCTGGAGCCGACGACGACCCGGTCCACGCGCTGCTCACCCTGCCAGCTGCCAGAGCTGAGCAGGACTCAGAGCTCACGGGGGAGCCCGGCCTACCCGGTGTGGTCCAGTGCGTGGGCTATGGCGGCGGGCGTGGCCTGCCCGGCCAGGTCCCCTGGTACGCGATGGCCGGCTTCGCCCACCTCATCGTGGACCCACGCGGCCAGGGCGGGGACTGGGCCTACGGCTCCACCCCTGACCCCAGCAGCGCCGGAGCCCACGCGGCGGGATGGCTGACCGACGGCGTCCAGGCACCCGAGACCTACTATTACCGCCGGACGATCCTGGATTCGGTGGCCGCGGTGCGTCTCATGCGCACCCTGGAGGACGTGGACGCCTCGCGCATCGCCTGCGTGGGCGGCTCTCAGGGCGGGGGACTGTCCCTGGCCGCGGCGGCGTTGGACGGGCATGTCCAGGCGGTCTGCATCGACTCGCCCTTCATCACTCATATCCCGCGAGCACTCCAGCTAGCCAGCGCCGGGCCTTACCTGGAGATGGAGCGCTTCCTCGCCGTCCACCCGCAGGCGGAGACGACCGTGGCTCGGACCCTGTCGTATATCGACGGTGCCAGCTTTGCCTCGCGTCTTGACGTCCCCACGCTCTTCTCCGTCGGCCTGCTGGACCCGGTGTGCCCGCCCTCCACCTGCTTCGCGGCGCACAACCTGTGCCCGGCCCCGGACAAGCGGATCGACGTCTACCCCTACGGTGCTCACGCGGGCGGCGGCCACCGCCAGGTGCTGGCCCACTGCCGCTGGCTGCAGGAGCACCTGTGATGAGCATCGTGAGGAGCGCTGACCTGGCTGGTGCAGGCCGGAGGAGGGGAGGAGAGCGCGAGGATGCCGGGCGGTGAGGGAGCGCCGCAGACCTACGAGGTGCGTGCCCTGCACCTGGACGCGGGCCGGAAGTACTTCAGCGCCTCCTGGATCCACCGGCTGTTGGAGCGCATGTCTGCCCTGGGGCTCACCGAGCTCCAGCTCCACGTGTCTGACGACGAGGGCTACCGTGTGGCCTCACGGTCGCATCCTGAGGTCGTCAGCCCCGAGCACCTGGGTCCCCAGGACCTGGCGAGGCTCGCCCATGCGGCTCGCGACCAGGGCGTGCGTCTTGTACCCGCCCTGGATGTGCCCGGCCACCTGGGTGCGGTGCTGGCCCATCACCCCCACCTGCGCGCCAGCCAGACTCGGGAAGGCTCCCGGCTCCTGGACTACTCACGGCCCGAGGCCGTGGCCCTGGTGCTGGACCTCATCGACGAGCTGCACGAGATGCTGCCCTCGACCGCCTGGTGCTTGGGCGGGGACGAGGCCTTCGACGTCACCCAGGAGACCCCGATCGTCGAGCGCTTCCCCCAGCTGGCAGCCGAGGCTGAGCGCCGCTGCGGTGCAGGCGCCCACGTCCTGGACGGTTACGTCCACTTCCTGGGGCAGGTGGTGGCCCACCTGGAGGACCTGGGGATCACTGACGTGCGTGCATGGAACGACGCCCTCTACCAGCCGGGCACCCGCCAGGCGCTGCCGGCGCAGGTGACGATCGGCTACTGGACCGACTGGCACCCGAGTTACCCGTCACTGGCGCGAGTGCTGGCCGCCGGCCACCGCGTCATCAACTACTCCGACCGCGACCTCTACTACGTTCTAGCAGGCCCAGACCACCCCTATGCCAAGCGTCCGACGGCGCAGAGCCTGACCGGTTGGGCCCCTCGCCGCTTCCCGGCGCGTCCGGACGGCACGTGCCAGGACCCGCAGGGTCAGACCCCATGGCTGCGGGGCGCGAGCCTGGCGGTGTGGTGCGATGAGCCCGAGCGGGAGACCCAGGAGCAGGTGTGGCGAGGGCTGGAAGGACCCCTGGAGGTCTTTGCCCACATCATGGGGGGCTGAACCGGGGCGGGTCTTCAGTGCCGACGCGGGTTGCCCACGATCGACCTGGTGCGCAAGGTCATCGTCCGCGCCCCCCCGCGCTCGTCCCAGTGGTTCCCGAGTGGGCCGCTGAGCCCGGTGCGCGATGCCGACAAGGCGTCGCGCACCGGTGCGTATATACTCGCCGGGCCTGCCCAGTGAATTGGAGATAGTGGTGGCAACACTCGCGGATGTGGCCCAACGAGTGGGCGTCAGTCAGGCAACTGTCTCTCGCGCGCTCAACGGCAAGCCGGGTGTATCGGACAAGACGCGCCGAACGATCATGGAGACCATGCGCGAGCTGGGCATGGTGGGTGAGTCGGTGCAGCTCGGCACTCCCCGGCAGGTAGCCCTGGTGGCGCCCGACCTGTCCAATCCGGTCTTCGCCGCCTTTGTCACCTCGATCTCCACCTACCTGGCTCGCCACAACCTGCTGCCGGTGCTGTGCACGTACACCCTGCGCGGTGCGTCGGAGACCTCGCTGCTGGGAATGGTGCTCAAGCAGCAGCCGATCGGCGTGATCTTCCTGGCGGGCCGTTACGACACCGAGTTCGCCGACCACAGCGACTACGCGATGCTGTATGAGCGTCATCTACCCACTGTCTTCATCAACGCCACTGCGCCCGGGCTGCGTGGCCAGTGCGTCATGACCGACGACGCCGCCGGCACCCGTATGGCGATGCGCCACCTTGTGAGTCAAGGGCACACGCGCATCGGTCTGCTCCTGGGCGACCGGCACCACTACCCCAGTCTCATCAAGTACGAGGCGGCACGGAGTTTTGCCAAGGAGGCGGGGCTGGACCTGCTGGACGAGGCCACGGTGTGGACCACCTACGGGTTCGAGTCCGGGCGCGACGCCGCGCTGCGTTTCGGTGAGCAGGGTGTCACGGCGCTGCTGTGCGCCAGCGACCAGCTGGCACTGGGAGCCGTCCGCGCCCTGAGGTCGCTGGGGCTCGATGTGCCCGGTGACGTCTCGGTCATCGGCTACGACGACTCCTCCTGGCTGCCGTACACCTCGCCGGCGCTGACCACCGTGCGTCAGTCCGTCGATGCCATGAGCCGCACGGCGGTGGACGCCCTGCTGCGCTGCGCGCAGGATCCCGCGCTGCTCGACCAGCGGCGGGACCTGGTCTTCGAGCCGGAGCTGGTGGTGCGCGAGTCCACGGGCATCTGCCGCACCTGGCGTTCTGACGAGCGCTGATGCCGGACCGGGTGCCGCCCGGCCGCGCGCAATAGGTGCGCAAGAACCTGCGTAAGGACGTCTGGTACGGCCGACGTGACTGACGCGGCCGACGTCGTCCGTCACGACTGCCATCGTCTGTTGTGACCGCCGGTGTCGACGGCGTCGCCGTCGTCCGCCCTGCTCCCGGCACTGTTTCTGGCACAGTATCTGCACTGTATCTGCACTGTATCTGGCACCCACCCCCGGCCAGGAGCGGCCGCCTCCATGATCGAGAGTTATCTCGACACGCAAACGGGTGCGCAAGTATTGCGCAAAACTTGTGTCCGTCATAACCTTCCTCCCGACAGAACCGGAGGCCCGAGCAGGAGCCGGGCCCGACAGGTATGACTCGGCTCGACGAGGAGTGAGGAATGATGAAGACGTCTCGACGCGGTTTCCTGGCGCTGGGCACGGTGGCAACCGCCACCGTGGGGCTCGCCGCCTGTGGAGGCGGCGGCAGCACCACCACCGCTGACGGCAAGCCGATCGTCACGGTGCAGGTGGTCAAGGACTCGCGCACCGCCGCGATGGCCGACCTCGCCTGGACCACGTCCCTTCAGGAGGCGGCGGGCTGCTCGATCCAGTGGCTGGAGACGCCGTCGGCATCCTGGGACCAGCAGAAGAAGGCCTCCCTGGCAGCCGGCGACGTCGCCGACATCACCATCGGCGGTTTCGGCTCGGGCGACATGGCGGACTTCGGCAGCCTGTTCATGGACCTCACCCCGGAGCTGGGCTCCCTGCCCAACGTGCAGGCCATGTTCGACGCCGAGCCCTACGCCCGGGTCGTGTCCACCACCACCGACGGCAAGATCCTCGGCACCCCCACCGTGGCCCGCTCCATCACGGCCCGCTCCTCCAACCACATGTTCATCAACAAGCAGTGGCTCGACACGCTCGGCCTGGCGGTCCCCACCACCTGGGACGAGCTTGAGACCTGCCTGGAGGCCTTCAAGAACGGCGACCCCACGGGCACCGGTGCACGAGTCATCCCGCTGGACTTCAACGCCCCGGGAACGGACGGCTTCGGCCTGTTCAACCCCAACGTGCTGCTGTCCTCGCGCGGCATCACCGTCTCCTCCGGGGCGCTGGGCATGTACGCCCAGGACGGCGTCGTCAAGAACTACCTCACCGACCCCGCCTACAAGGAGCTCATCGTCTACCTGCGCCGCCTGTGGGAGAAGGGACTCATCTCTGAGGAGGCCTTCACCCACGACTGGTCCGCCTACACCTCGACCTCCAAGGGCGACGGCGACGTTGCCAAGGTGGGTGTGACCTGGATGTGGACGCCGTCGGACATCTTCGGCTCGACCCTCGGCTCCCAGTACGTCACCATTCCCGCACTCCAGGCCCAGGCCGGTCAGAGTGAGAAGACCGTGTGGACCTACAACGGTGATGACCTCGCCTACCAGGCCAACCGCGCCGTCGTCTCCGCCAACCCGAGCAACAAGGAGGCGGCCCTCGCCGTCGTCAACGCCTTCTACAGCGCGGACATGACCGTCCAGATGCGCTACGGCGCCTTCGACACGTGCGTGACGCGCAACGCGGAGAACGACTACACGGTCCTGGAGCCGGCCGACTCCACCAAGAACGCCTCCGACTGGCAGTTCACCAACGCCCTGGCGGATGGCGCCCCCGGCTGGATCCGCTCGGAGATGAAGCTGGAGCTGCCGCCCGAGCACACCGAGTACCGCGAGGTCGACGCCGTCTACCACGACAACTACGCCAACATCGACCTCAACCGGGACGTGCTGTACTCCAACATGCCTCAGACCCCGGAGCAGTCGCGCACTCTGGCCAAGAACGCCACCGGCATCAACCAGAACGCCATGAGCAGGTTCGCCCAGTGGATCACTCAGGGCGGCGTCGAGAACGAATGGGACGACTACGTGGCCGGCCTCGAGGCGAACAACCTGGCCGAGTCGATCGCTGTGCAGCAGGAGATCTATGACTCCTACAAGGCGCAGATGGACAAACTGGGTGTGGACCTCAACTCGCTGAGCGAGTGAGCGACAGCTCATTGCACACCCCTTGAGGGCGGTCGGCACGCGACCACCACGGCGTCGTGCGCATGGCGCCGTGCGTGCCGCCCGCCCTCGCCCGAGGAGGACCCCCATGCTTGACCAGTTCATCCCATCCGCCGCCCTCAGGGCCGGTATCGCCCTGCTCGCCTGCGCCACCGTGCTCACCGGCTGCCAACGGCCGGCCCCCGGCCCGGCCGATCCGACGTTGCAGGCCCCCACTGTCTCGACCACCGCCGCGTCGAGCGCGGCCCCCACGCCCGGCGCTGACTCCCAGGCCGGCCCCGTACGCACCTGGACCCACGACAATGCCGTCAAGAACGCCGACTCCGCCATCGCCGAGGACCAGGTGCGCCAGTCGCCCTTCTACACGGTGCGCGTCGCACCCGCCGACTCGCCCGAGAACATGAGCGAGTCCTTCACCTACCTGTCCATTCCCCGCAACGGGGAGGGCAAGCACGGCTACACCTCCGAGGATGGCGCCGACTTCGCCTCCAACGCTGGGGCCACCATGTCCTGGTCCACCTTCGAGCAGTCGGCCGACGCCGTCGTCGAGGTCTCCCTCAACACCGGCGCCACCATCTCCTCCCTCGACGAGGTGACCATCCGCCCGGCCTCGCTGCGCCTGCACACGACCCTGGTGGACGAGAACACCATCCGCATCGAGGTGCCTGCCTCTGAGGCGGGTGTGCGCATATCCGTGGAGTTCGCTCCCGAGCTCATGACGGTCTACGCCAACGCCTCCACGGGACTGGCCACACAGGCTGACGGGAACGTGCCCATCGAGACCGAGCCCCGCAACGCCCTGCTCATCTTCGCCCAACCGCCGGCGCCCGCGGGCACGGTCCCCACCGCCGCCGACGGTTCACTTGAGTACGTCGAGCCGGGCCAGGTCACCGATCTGGACTCCACCACGGCGGAGATCCTGTACTTCGGTCCGGGCACCTACTGGATGGGCTCGAACTACCGGGCCCTGCTGCCCGAGAACGTTCGGTGGGTCTACCTGGCACCCGGCGCCTTCGTCAAGGGCGCCTTCCGCTTCGCGGACCCCGCCGACCCGGTGGGCGGCGGTCAGAGCGACTACCGGGTCACCGGTTACGGCGTGCTGTCGGGCGAGCAGTACCCCTACGAGTCCGATACCGCCAACAACTACCAGCGCAAGGACCCCAAAGCGGATAACTGCCACGCCACCTGCGTCAAGATGCTGCAGTTCGGCTCCTCCGACGCCGAGCAGCACCTCGAGCTGCAGGGCATCACCATCAAGGAGCCGCCGTACCACTCCTTCGTGGTCTACGGCAACGAGGACACCTTCCGCATGGACGTGTCCAACTATCAGCAGGTGGGCGGCTGGTACTGGCAGACCGACGGCATCGAGATGTACTCCGGCTCCACCATGAGCCACACCTTCTTCCACGCCAACGACGACGTCCTCAAGCTCTACCACTCCGGGGTCAACGTCAATGACACCGTCGTGTGGAAGAACGAGAACGGCCCGGTCATCCAGTGGGGCTGGACCCCACGAAACATCGACGGCGTGAACGTGGACTCCACCGCTGTCATCCACAACCGCATGTACTCCGGAGGAGTCGGCTACAACACCTGCGTGTTCAACTCCTCCACCCACTGGCAGGACATGGGCTCAAGGACGACAGCCGATCCGGCCACGACCGTGCGCAACATGCGGTTCACAAACACCACGGTGGAGGGCGGCGTCAACTGCGCCATGCGTATCTACGCCCTGTCCGACATGGAGAACATTGAGATCGACGGCTTCCACATTGACTCCTGGGGCGGGCAGAGCCCCTACCTCCAGCAGAGCGTGCTCACGCTCCTGACCAACACCGACGGCGAGCCGGTCACTCTCGGCAACGAGGTCACCGACCGCAACGGCCTGTACCTGCACAACTACACGGTCGGTGGCGAGGCCATCCTCAAGGCCGGCGAGAACTGGGCCTCCCACGAGACCGGCCGGCTCAACTTCGACGCCGAGACCTGGGACGGGTGGAACGCCGAGGCCGACGGCCAGCCCCAGGGGCCCGCCCCGGCACTGACCGTCGTCGGACTGACCGACGGCGCCACCCTCACCTCACGGCAGGTGGGGCTGACGGGCACCACCGACGCGGCACGCGTGGCCATCACGGTCAACGGCGAGCAGCAGGAGGTGCCCATCTCCCACGGGTGCTTCAACGCCCGGCTGCGCCTGCCCGACGTCACCAACTGGGTGCGGGTGGTCGCCTACTCCGAGACCGGGACAGTGTCGGTGCGGCGCTACATGGTGCAGGCCTTCGGTGACCTCGTCGGATCCCTTGAGGACCCGCGCGGAGACGACAACGGGCCCGGCAGCTACACCTACCCGACCGACTCCGCCTTTTCACCCGGAGGTTTCGACCTGACCGCGATGAAGGTCTACCGCGACGGCGGCGTCGTGCGCTTCGTGACGACGCTCGCCAGCGACGTCACCAACCCGTGGGGCGCCAACGGCATGAGCACCCAGCGGCTCAACCTGTACCTGCGCGACGCCACCGCCACCGACACTGAGGTCACCGCGCTGCTCGCGGGTACCAACACCTTCGCGTCCGGCGCCTGGGACTACGTCGTGGTGGCCGACGGCCGCAATGAGGGCTCCACCTTCGGCCCCGGCATCTACGACGCCGCGGGCCAGCGGGTCGGTGATGTCACCCTGACGGTGACCGGACCGTACATCATCGCCTCCGTGAACGCCGAGGTCCTGGAGGGGCTGGACCTGGCTCGGGCCGGCTACCAGGTGTCCCTGTACTCCTCCGCCGAGGACAGCGAGTCCGTGGGCAACGTCCGGCCCGTCTACTCCGCCGCATGTTTTAGTGCCCAGACATGCGAGGACTGGGTGGCGAAGTACCGCTTCGGCGGCGGCAGGGGAGAGCTCACCGAGCACAGCCCCTACGACACCGACCTCGCCGACTCCAATGCGATCGACATGATCACCGGGGATGCCGCGCAGGCCGAGGTCATGGACCTCAGCCAGGAGCGGGTCGTCGCCCCCTACGTCGGGCTCACGGCGCCCGACTCCCAGTGACACGGGCGTCAAGCCCGTCGTCGGTCGGTACCGGCTCACGCGACCCGCCCATGCCCGGTGGGTCGTGTGAGCCGCCCCGACGCCACCGAACCAGAACACCGAAGGACACAGAAGGACCACGCCCTCATGACCGCAACCGATCGCGACGCGCTTCCGCCGGGACACTCCAACGGTGCCCAGAGTCACCCCTGGTGGGCCAACGCCGTCGTCTACCAGGTGTATCCGCGCTCCTTCCAGGACTCCAACGCCGACGGCTTCGGAGACCTGGTGGGGATCATCTCCAGGCTGCCGTACCTGGCCGAGCTGGGCGTGGATGTGCTGTGGCTCAGCCCGGTGTTCGTCTCTCCGCAGGAGGACAACGGCTACGACATTGCCGACTACCAGGCCATTGACCCGATGTTCGGCACGCTGGCCGATATGGACGCCCTCATCGTGGCCACGCACGAGCTGGGCATCAAGATCGTCCTGGACCTCGTGGCCAACCACACCTCCGACGAGCACGCCTGGTTCCAGGCCTCGCGCACCTCCGAGGCCGAGTACGCAGACTTCTACTGGTGGGCACCTGCCCGCCCGGGGACGGTCCCGGGCACCCCGGGAGCCGAGCCGAACGACTGGGGCTCCCTGTTCGGCGGGCCCGCCTGGACCTACGACGAGCAGCGCGGGCAGTACTACCTCCACCTGTTCTCGCCCAAGCAGCCGGACCTGAACTGGGAGAACCCGCGGGTGCGCGAGGCCATCTTCGCCATGATGAACTGGTGGATGAACCGCGGCGTGGACGGCTTCCGCATGGACGTCATCACGCTCATCTCCAAGCGCGTCGACGACCTCGGCCGCCTGCCCGGTACCGCGGGCTCGGATGTGCCCACCCTTCAGGCGGGGCCGGACGGGTTCTCCTCCGCCGTCCCCTTCAGCGCCGACGGCCCGCGCCTGGACGAGTACCTGGCCCAGATGCGCCGCGAGGTGTTCGACGGCAGGGACGGGGCCCTCACCATCGGCGAGGCCCTGGGCGTCAGCTCCCCGCGCGCCGCCGAGATCACCGACCCGCAGCGCGGCGAGCTGGACATGCTGTTCCTCTTCGACCACACCGGCATTGACCAGGGCGGCCCTGCAGGCAAGTTCAGCGTCCGGCCCTGGAAGGTCTCCGACCTGCGCGGCGTCTTCGAGCGTTACGAGCGGGACACCGCCGAGCACGGCTGGCCCTCCCTGTACTTCTGCAACCACGACCAGCCGCGCGTGGTCTCCCGCTGGGGGAACGACTCCACCCCGGCCCTGCGCGTGCGATCCGCCAAGGCGCTGGCGCTGCTGCTCCACCTGCACCGGGGGACCCCGTTCATCTACCAGGGGGAGGAGCTGGGCATGACCAACGCCGGCTACACCAGCCTGGTGCAGTACCGCGACCTGGAGTCCGTCAACCTCTACGCCCAGCTGGTTCACCATGCCGGCACTGTCAGCCACGAGGAGATGATGCAGGGCCTGGCCGCCATGGGCCGCGACAACGCCCGCACCCCCATGCAGTGGGATGACTCCGCCTACGCCGGGTTCACCTCCACTCGGGGCAATGGCCCCTGGATCGACGTCAACGACAACTATGTCGAGCTCAACGCCCAGGCGCAGCGCACCGACCCGGACTCGGTCTTCTCCTTCTACCGCCAGCTCATCCACCTGCGCCACAGCGAGCCGGTGGTGGCGATCGGCGACTGGCAGGCCGTGGACACCGACACGGAGGTCTACGCCTTCACCCGCCGTCTGGGTGCGCAGGCACTGCTCGTCGTCGTCAACCTCTCTGGCGAGGCGGTGGCGCTGCCGCCCACCAGCTCGGAACTCATCGGAGAGCCGGACCCGTCCCGCATCCTCATCGCCAACGACTCCGACGACGACGTCGTCGCGGCGCTGGCAGCAGGTCGGCTCGAGCCCTGGTCGGCCGTCGCCTACCAGATCGCACAGGAGGCGCAGGCGTGATGACTGACATTGACGGCCCCGCCGCTTCAGTGCCTGCGCGGCGGCGCGAGAGCCTGCCGACGCGCGTGCGCGCCCACCTGTCGCGCTACTGGCAGCTGTGGGTCATGGTGTCGCCGGCGATCGTGTTCGTGGCGCTGTTCAGCTATGTGCCCATGTACGGCGTGCAGCTGGCCTTCAGGGAGTACGACATCACCAAGGGGCTCACCGGCGGGGAGTTCATCGGCCTGGAGTACTTCCGGCAGTTCTTCCGCGACCCGATGTTCACCCGGATCCTCACCAACACGCTGCGCATCAGCCTGTGGACCCTGGTCATGGGATTCATCGCCCCGATCATCCTGGCGCTGCTCATCAACCAGATCGGTTCCAAGCGCGCCAAGAGCATGGTGCAGACCATTACCTACATGCCCCACTTCATTTCCACAGTGGTCATGGTCGCGATGATCAACATCTTCCTCGCTCCCGGAACCGGCATGGTGGGCCGTCTGTTCGGCGGCACCAACCTCATGGGGGAGGCCTCCGCCTTCACCGGCGTGTACTGGGTGACTGAGGTGTGGCAGCACGCCGGCTGGAACTGCATCATCTACCTGGCGGCCCTGTCCTCCGTCGACCTGTCTCTGTACGAGGCGGCCAAGCTCGACGGCGCCGGGCGGTTGCAGCTCACTCGCTACGTGGACCTGCCGGCCATTATGCCGACGGCGGGCATCCTGCTCATTCTCAATATGGGATCGGTGCTGGGAGTTGGATTCGAGAAGGTGTGGCTGATGCAGAACGCGCTGAATATCACCTCCTCTGAGGTGATCTCCACCTATACCTACCGGATCGGAATCCTGGGGAGCCAGTTCTCCTACTCCACGGCCATCGGCCTGTTCAACAGCGTCGTCAATTTCATCTTCCTTGTCGCGGCCAACGCGGTGGCCCGGCGTACCAGCAACACGAGCCTGTTCTAGGACGGTTGAATCATGACTCATACGACCAGCTCGAGCAGCCCTGCCGGGACCATCCCGGACAGCCCCGCGAACCGGCCGGCACCGAAGATCACTCTTCCGGGATGCGCGAAGCGGACACGTCGCGGGTTCTCCAAGACACCCGCGGACCGGCTCATCGACGTCGTCCTCGCCCTCATCGTCGTCGCCATCGTCCTGGCGGTCATCTACCCGGTGTGGTTCATTGTCATCGCCTCCTTCTCCGACCCGACCCTCGTGTCAACGGGCAAGGTGACGCTGCTGCCGCGTGGCATCACCTTCGCGGGGTATGCACATATTCTCGCCGACTCCCGGATCTGGACCGGCTACCGAAATACGCTGATCTACTCCTTCGTGGGGACGGCGGTGAACCTGGTGGTGACGCTGCCCGCGGCCTTTGCCATGTCGCGCCGCGAGTTCCGGCCACGGCGAATCATCATGTTCTTCTTCGCCTTCACCATGTTCTTCTCCGGCGGGCTCATCCCCAGCTATCTGCTCATGCGCCAGCTGGGGCTCCTGAACTCGATGTGGGTGTTCATCCTGCCGGGCGCCTTCAGCGTGTTCAACATGATCATCGCCCGTTCCTTCTTTGAGAACTCCATCCCGGAGGAGCTGCGTGACGCCTCGCAGGTGGATGGCCTGTCCTACTTCGGGTTCTTCTTCCGCATCGTGCTGCCGCTGTCGGGCGCGATCATCGCGGTGATCGGCCTGTACTACTTCGTGGGCCACTGGAACGACTACTTCACGGGCCTGATCTACATCCACAACCAGGAGCTCCAGCCCCTGCAGAACGTGCTGCAGATGATTCTGCTGGCCAACCAGACCCAGGCCGGGGCCGCAAGCATGAGCGCCTTGCAGTCGCAGAACTTCGCGGATCAGATCAAGTTCGGCGTCATCATCGTCTCCACGGTGCCGCTGCTCATCATCTACCCGTTCTTGCAGAAGTACTTCAACAAGGGCGTCATGATCGGGGCGGTCAAGGGCTGATGCGTTCCTTCGCCATCGGGTACGAGCGGGTGTGCCGGGTCATCCTCATCGTCTTCGTCATCAACTGCGCCATGGTCGTCCACACGTGTATGGGCGCGGTGGCGGCGGGCTTCTTCCCGGCGGTGGGTGCCGCCTTCGCCACCTACCGGACCTGGATGCTTGACGAGGACTTCTCCTGGACCGTCCGCCGTACCTGGTGCACCTTCCACGCCGCCTGGAAACAGGACGTCGCGGCGGCCAACCGCTTCGGCTGGGCTCAGGCGGCCGTCGGGGCGCTCCTGGCCTGGGACTACTACCTGGCCAACTGGAACCTGCTGGGCGGCGTCGTCGGGGTGGGTGTGTCCGGATTGCTGCTCGTGGTCAACGTGGGCTACCTGGTCTGGGCGCTCGTGTCCTGGGCGGTGCGAGCTCACGTGGACGCGCCGCTTGGAACGCTGCTGCGGCTCAGCGCCGTCACCGTGGTGGGGCGCCCGCGCTGCACAGTGAGTCTCGTGGCGCTGCTGGCAGTCGTGGTGTGGGTATGGACGCGTTGGCCGGGCGTGCTCGTGGCCCTCGGGGCGTCCATGACGGTCGGCGTGGTGGCGGCTGCGGTGTACTCCTTCGCCGCCCTGCCGGGGATGCAGGTGCGGTCCCTGCGATACACCGCCTCCCGCCTTGGCTGAGGGAGCGGGCGTTGTGGGCTCATCCCATTTGAGGGTGTGGGTGGGGTTTGAGTCCTCTGGTCTTTAGTTGTGTCAGGCTCCGGGTTTGGTGGGGGTTGGTTTGTCTGGTGTCGGTGGTTGCTGGTTGGGGGTGGTGGGTGTGGGGGGTGTTGGTGGCTGGTTGGAGGGTGCTGTCGTGCCCGGGCGGGGGTGCAGCGTGGCGGTGGTGGGGTGGGGGCGGGTGGTGCCCGCCCAGTGGGGCCTGCTGGGTGGTGGCGGTCACGGGCGTCGTCCAGATCGTCCAGGTTCTGGAAGGGGCTGTGGGCGTCGAGGTGGGCGCGGTTGCGGATGGGCTTGGCCCTTGCGACGGTGGGTTCAGGGCCTGGGCCAGGGCGCCTGCGTAAGGGGGCCGTCCCTTTTGGGGCCGACGCGGGGCCGCGGCGTTGGCCTGGCTCGGGGCCTGGCCGTGGCCGGTGGGCGCGGTGCTGCGCCGCGCGGTCGCAAGTGGTGGGCCAGGCCCGCCAGCGCCCCCCCCTCTCTCGCTCACGCGGGGGCGTGCTGGTGGTAGGCAGGGGTCTTGTCCCGAGGAAGCACAGTTAGTGTGGACCACTTGCTGCCATCTTGGACCACCTGCCGTCGTTCGGACCACCTACGGACGCGTCTGGGGTGGTCCAAACGACCGAACGTGGTCCAAACGACCGAACGTGGTCCGGAACTGATCAATGGCGCTCCACACAGCGCACCGGGGCCCGGCAGCGGCCCCAGCCACCGGCCGACCGTCGCCGGCCAGACCCGCAAGCACTCAGCCGCCCGACCCATGGACCAGCCCTCCACCACCAGGCGGGCAAGACGACGACGCCCCCCAGGCGGGCAAGACGACGACGCCCCCCAGGCGTCAAAGGTGCGCCAGCATGCGCCATGAAGGCCTCCCCAGACCGCACGTGAGCGTCAACCCCGCATCCCGCCCAGCAGACCTCCACCCAACCCGTTCACAACCCCAAAGAAAGCACAACTAGAGACCGGAGGACTCAGACCCCACCCACACCCTCAATTGGGAAGAGCCGCGTTGTGTCGCGTGCAGCGTCTTAACTGTGCTGCTGGCGCCTGGCACGCACCGACTGGACGGCGATGACCGCGATAAGGAGTGCGATACCGCCCCAGATCATGCCGGTGCCCGCCAGCGGCCCGATGACGGGCAGGAGGGACACCCCTGACAAGATCACGGCGAGCAGCAGGTTGACGGGCCCCAGCGCCGCGACCGACTCCGGGGTGCTCTTCCCCGTCAAGTCGAGGTGGTCGTAGCGGCCGACAGGCCGCTCGGACCGCGTGCGCAGTGAGCGGGCCAGGACGGTGTTCGTGGCGGCGAGGGCCCCCACCAGGACGGCGCCGATGACGGTCGGCAGGAACACGACGACGTGGCCCTTGGACGCGAAGCCGTCCGCCACGCCCGTCAGCGAATGGTGCATGGGGTAGGGGTCCGGCAGACCCTCGTAGACGGTCAGTAGCACTGCCGCCGTGGCGAGCAGTATGAGGCTGGCGCCCCAGTGCCAGGCCCAGCGCACCCGGACCGTAGGGACGGGGGTGGGGCGCGTGCCGGTGGTGTGGCTCATCGTCGCGACCCGGTGCCCGTCGTCTCAGCGCCCGCGCAGGATGTTGCCGAGGATCGAGCGCGTGATCTGGCGGCCCACGGAGCCGATGGTCCTCTCGATCTCGCGCTGGCGTCGCTCCTCACGGCGCTCCTGCTCACGGGCGGCGCGCTCGGCCGCCTTCTCCGCCTCCCGTTGGAGCCTCTCGGCGCGCTTAGCCGCTTCACGCTGCTCGCGCTCAGTCTCCTTCTCCAGCGCACGTGCCTGGCGCTCGGCCTCCTTCTTGGCGGCCTTCTCCGCCTCGGCCGCTGCCTTCGCCTCCGCCTTGGCGCGCTCGGCCGCCTCAGCGGCGGCCGCGGCGGCGGCCGCGTCCGCACTCACGCGCGCGGCAAGCATCTCGGAGGCGGACTCGTTGTCCACGGCTGTGGCGTAGCGCGCACGCAGCGGGGAGGAGGTGATGAGGGAGGAGACGGTCGCGGGCTGCCCCGGTCCCATGATGGAGGCGGGGGCGTCGACGACGACGGCCGTGACCGGTGCCGGCCGGCCCTTCTCGTCCAGGACGGAGACGACGGCCTGGCCGGTTCCCAGGCTCGCGAGCACCTCGGTGAGGTTGAGCGGGGAGGTTGGGAAGGTCGAGACGGCCTTCTTGAGCTTGGCGGCGTCGGCGGGGGTGTGGGCCCGCAGGGCGTGCTGGACGCGCGAGCCCAACTGGGCCAGGACCTCGTCGGGAACGTCAGTGGGGGACTGGGTGATGAACACGATGCCCACGCCCTTGGAACGGATGAGGCGCACGGTTCGCGTCACCGCCTCCAGGAAGGGCTTGGTCGCGTCGGAGAAGAGCAGGTGGGCCTCGTCGAAGAAGAACACCATCGTCGGCTTCTCCGGGTCCCCGACCTCCGGGAGCAGCTCGAAGAGCTCACCGAGGAGCCACATGAGGAAGGTGGAGAAGAGCACCCCCTGGCTCTGGATGTCGGCCAGCTCGAGGGCGCTGACGATGCCGTGCCCGTCGGTGGTGCGCCGCAGCAGGTCCGAGACGTCCAGGGCCGGCTCGCCGAAGAAGGCGTCGCCGCCTGAGGCCTCCAGGGCGGAGACCTCGCGCAGGATGACTCCCGCCGTCGCAGCCGATACGCCACCGATCGTCTTGAGCGCGGCCTTGCCTGCCTCCGAGCCCGTGAGGTAGTCGACGACGGCCTTGAGGTCCTTGAGGTCGATGAGCGCCAGGCCCTCGGCGTCCGCCCAGGAGAAGACGAGCTGCAGGGCGGAGGTCTGCGTCTCGTTGAGGCCCAGGACACGGGCCAGCAGGACGGGGCCGAACTCAGTGACCGTCGTGCGCAGCGGGGTGGCGGCCTGCCCGTTGGCCGTCGTCGAGTCGCCCAGGGTGAGCAGCTCCAGGGGGAAGGAGGTCGGCTGCCAGGGCTGCCCCGTGGAGGCCGTGCGCGCGGTCAGACGCTCCGAGGCCTGACCGGGCTCCGCCATGCCCGTGAGGTCGCCCTTGACGTCGGAGAGGAAGACGGGCACGTCCGCCGAGGACAGCCCCTCCGCGAGCAGCTGGAGCGTGCGGGTCTTGCCCGTGCCCGTGGCGCCGGCGACGAGGACGTGACGGTTGACCAGGCCCATCGGGATCCCCACACGCAGCCCGGCGACGGGGGCGGGGTCAGCGCCGTCGAGCACCGAGGGCTGGCACTCGAGGTACGTGCCGACCGGCAGGGTGTTGCCGGAGAAGGCGTACCCGTCGTGGACCTCGGCGGCGTAGCCCTCGTACTGAGCTGACTCAGCAGCCTCAGCCGGTGCCGCGGTCTGCGGCGAGGAGTCGGCAGCTCCCGCCTGTCCGGCGTCGGCCTCCTCGGCGGGCGAGCTCTCGGTGCTCTCACCGGAGGAGGCGAGCGCTGCCTCCAGCGCGGCCTGGGCGGCAGCGGCCTGTGCAGCGGCGGCGTCAGCAGCGGCCTGGGCGGCGACCGCCCTGAGACGGGCGATATCAGCAGCGTCATTCATGGGCTCATCGTAAGCACGAGCACCCCGTGTGCGGGCGGTTAGCCTTATCCGCATGAGCCTCGCCGTCGTCACCGACTCAGCCGCCTGCCTTCCGGCGGCGCTCGCGGCTGAGCGCGGCATCGAGGTGGTTGAGCTGCCCGTTGCCACCGACGACGACGGCGTCCCGACGACGACCTCGCGCCCCAGCGTTGAGGCCCTGATCGAGGCCTACCGCCGAGCCCTTGCGCGCGCCGACGAGGTTCTGGCCCTGCACCTGAGTGCCGCCCTGTCCGGCACGGTCGACAATGCCCGCCTGGCGGCCCGCGCCCTTAACCCGGGTGAGCGCGGGTCCCAGCGCGTGACGGTGCTCGACCTGGGCGTGTCCGGAGGGGCCCAGGGTTTCGCCGTCCTGGCTGCGGCCGATGCTGATCACGCGCGGCGCGGCGCCGCCCGGGCCCGCGAGCTCGCCTCGCGCTCGAGCCTGTTCTTCCTCGTTGAGGACATGGCCTTCCTCCACCGGGGTGGGCGTGTGGACCGGGGCATCGCGCTGCTCGGCTCCACCCCTGGCATCCGTCCCGTGCTGCGTGTGGGATCCACGGGCATCGAGGTGGTTGAGGCCGTGCGCGGCCGGGCCCGGGCCCGGCGTCGGCTCATCGAGCTGGCGGTTGCTGAGGCCGGCGGCCCGGTGGGCGGCAGGCGAGCCCGCAGGCCGGCGACCCCGGTCCAGCTGGCCGTGCACTACAGCGACGACCCCGCCGCCGCTCTGGCGCTGGAGAACGACCTCGCAGAGGCGATGGCAGAGGCCGGCACAACGGTGGAGACGATCATGCGCTCACCGGCCGACGCGGCGACCCGCGTGCACCTGGGTCCCGGGGCGCTCGGCATTGTCGTCGCCCCAGCCCTGGGAGGCTGAGCCCAGCCCGGGGATCGGGCAGTTGAGCCCAGCCTGGGGATGAGGGGCCCAGGCCGGGCTCCACAGGCCCGCGCCGCGACAGGCCCGGCGTCGGCAATCCACAGGCGTGCCGAGGGCGTGCAGGCAACGTCCTACCGTCGTGCCATGAGCGGCAGGCGGGTGAACCGGTCGGGGCGCGTGCCCCTGGACGAGCTCATCCGTGTTGCCTGCGCGCCCGACCCCGTCGACCCCGTGATCCGCCCACGGCGCACCGGAGTGACCCCCGCCGTCGCCATGACCCTGGGGGCCCTGCTCATCATCCTGTCCCTGGCACTGGCCGCCCGCAGCGCCCTCACGGCCCCCGGGAACGCCGCCCCTGCCGCAACGCCCTCGACCACCGCCTCCTCAACGGGCGACGCACAGGCCGCCAACGCCCTGGCACCGGTGGACCCCGCCTCACCGCCTCCCACCGATCACCCCAGTGCAGGCGGCACAGGGAGCGCTCAGGTCGTCGTCCACGTAGCCGGGGCCGTCACCGCACCGGGCGTCGTCGTCCTGCCGGAGGGCGCCCGCGTCATCGACGCCATCGACGCCGCCGGGGGAGCGGCGCCGGATGCGGACACGGACCAGCTCAACCTCGCGCGCCCCCTGACCGACGGCGAGCAGGTGCGTGTCCCGCGACAAGGGGAGGAGCCCTGGCCGGGGCCCGCGGGTCAGGGGCCCGGAGCGCCGGGACCGACAGGCACCGCCGGGGGCTCGGGAACCTCCGGGACCGTCAACCTCAACACCGCCGACGCCGCCGAGCTCGAGACCCTGCCCGGCATCGGCCCGGCCCTGGCCCAACGGATCATCAACTACCGCACCGAGCACGGTGCCTTCACCAGCGTTGACGAGCTCACCTCGGTCTCCGGCATCGGCAGCGCGAGGCTGGAGGCGCTGCGAGAGCTGGTGAGCGTGTGACAGGCACAGTGAGTGACCCGCACGATCGGCCCACTCCCGGCCGCCACGGTCCTGCCTCCCAGGGACCTCACAGTCCCGGTGCGACCAACCAGGCCGGGCCCGGCCGGAGCGACCCGGACAGGAAACGGCACCTCAGGCGCGCACCCGCACCTGAGCCGCTGGACCTGCGGCTGGCGCCCGCCGCGGTGGCGGCCTGGACCGCGGCCGGGTGGGCCGTGGGCCACAGCGCACGCGCCAGCGCCCTCACGGCACTCGCTCTCGCTGTCGCGGCCGCCGCCCTGGTGCCCGCCACCCGACGCTTTAGGCCTGCCCGCCACCGCGCCGACCCGCGCCCGGGCGCCGACCTGCCCGGTGGGGCCGCCCGCGGGTCCGTCGCCGCCAGCGCCCTGCTCGTGCTCCTCACCGCCGCCTGCGTGCTCGCCGTCACCGCTGCTGCCCAGCACGCCCGAGCCCTCGACCCACTGACTCACGCCGCCTCCGACGGCACCGAGGGTACTAAGGGCTCTGCGAGCGTGCTCACCGCCACCGTCGTTTCCTCCCCGCGTGTCATCGCCTCCAACCGCTCCACGACCGTGCTCGTTGAGCTCAAGGTCCACGAGGTCAACGGACAGCCGTCACGGGCGAGCGCCCTGGTGCTGGGCGGCGCCGCCTGGGTGGACGTCCCCCTCGGTGCCCGGGTGCGCGTGAGCGGGCGCGCTCAGGCCACCGAACCGGGTGACGCGCAAACCGCCGTCATCGGCCGCGACGCCGAGGTGGAGGTGACCGGGCCGCCCGACGGGGTGCTGGCGCTGGTCGGGAGGCTGCGCGAGGGCCTGGCCGACGCCGTCGGCGCCCCGGCTGCTGCGCCCGTTGAGACACGCCGTGACCGCTGGCCCCCCGGCAGCCGCGAGCTCGTCAGCGGCGTCGCCCTCGGTGACGACCACGCCCTGCCCCAGCGGGTGAGGGAGCAGATGCGCGCCGTGAGTCTCACGCACTTAACCGCCGTCTCCGGCCAGCACGTGGCACTCGTCGTCGGGCTCGCGCTCGCGGCGCTCGGACCCGTGCCGCGCCGGTGGCGCGCCCTGATCGGCGCGCTCCTGCTGGTGGCTCTCGTGGTCATCGTCAGGCCCGGAGGCTCCGTGCTGCGCGCCGCCGTCATGGGGGCCGTCATGCTCGCCGGGGTCGCCGTCGGACGACGCTCAGCCTCCGTGCCCGCGCTGTGCGCCGCCGTCGTCCTGCTTGTGCTGCTCGACCCCTGGGCCTCACGCAGCTACGGCTTCGCCCTGTCCGTCACCGCCACCGCAGGCATCCTGCTGAGCGCCCGACCACTCCAGACAGCCCTCTCACGGCGGCTGCCCAGGTGGCTCGCCGCGGCCCTGGCCCTGCCGCTCGTCGCCCAGGCGGCCTGCGCCCCCGTGCTCGTCATGCTTCAGCCGCAGGTGGGCCTGTGGGCCGTGCCCGCCAATGTCCTCGCGGCTCCGCCCGTGCCCGTGGCCACCGTCAGCGGCCTCCTGGCAGCCCTTACCAGCCCCCTGTCACCCGGTCTCGCGCGCCTGCTTGCCTGGCCGGCGCTGGTCTCCTGCGCCTGGCTGGCCGTCGTCGCCCGGTTCTGTGCCACCCTGCCCGGTGCCATCCTCAACTGGCCCGGGGGAGTGGGAGGCGCCGTGCTCCTGGCCGCCGTCGAGGCGGCGGTGGGCGTGCTCGTCAGCCGACGCGCCCGGCGCTTCCTGCGTCAGAGTCTGCCTCTCGCCGGGCCGAGTGCACTCGTGCGTCGAATCGCGTCGCCGCCACGTGGCAGGCTTGGCCCATGGCCTCACCCCGAACCTCGCGCGGCACCCGCCGTGCGCCCGCAGGACCCTCCTGGGACGAGGTCGACCTCGCTCCCATCGTCCTCATCCGCTCCGGTGAGGAGATCCTCGCGGACCGGGCCGTGGCGCGACTGCTGGCCCAGGCGCGCGAGAAGGACCCGACGACGCAGGTCACCACCCTTGAGGCGGCCTCCTACGAGCCCCACCAGCTGACCACGCTCGTCTCCCCGTCCCTCTTCGGCGAGCCCCGGCTCGTGCTCGTGCCCGCCCTTGAGCAGATGACCGACGCCCTGCTCGCGGACCTGCTCGCCTACACCGACGCCGCGGACCCGGAGGTCGCCGTCGTCCTGCGGCACAACGGGGGCCAGCGCGGCAAGAAGCTGCTTGACGCCCTGGCAGCCTCCCCGTACCCGGTCGTCACCATTGAGGCCGTCAAGTCACCTCGGGACAAGGCCGCCCTGGTCACCGCGGACCTGCACCACCGGGGCCGGCGTGCGCAGGCCGACGCCGTCGGGGCTCTCGTCGACGCCCTCGGCTCGGACCTGCGCGAGCTGCTCAGCGCCGTCGACCAGCTCGCGGCGGACACCGAGGGCACCATCACCGTGCGCGAGGTCAACACCTACTACGCCGGACGTTTCGAGGCCACCGGATTCACCGTGGCGGACGCCGCCGCGGCCGGGGATGTCGCCCGGGCCGTCACGGCCCTGCGCCACGCCATCGCCACGGGCACCGAGCCCGTCCCGATCGTCTCCGCCCTGGCGATGAAGGTCCGTCAGCTCGCCCGCGTCGCCGCCGCAGGCGGGCGCAACCTCTCCGCCCGAGACCTGGGCATGGCCCCCTGGCAGGTGGACCGTGCGCGCCGCGAGCTGTCCGGGTGGAGCGACGACGCCCTGGCCACCGCCATCGTCGCCGTCGCCCGGGCCGACGCCGAGGTCAAGGGTGGCTCTCGGGACCCTGTTCACGCGGTTGAGCGGGCGGTGCTCGCCATCTGCCGCGCCCGCCGCTCCCGGCGCTGACAGTCGGGTACTGACCGCCGGGCCCCGGGGCGGCGGGACCCCGGTGACAGGGCCGCCCTGACCTCACGACCGGGGCAGCACCAGGACCCCCTACTTCTTGCGGTACAGGGACTTCGTGGCGAAGACCGGCTCGTTGGTCACCTGGACCCCGAGTGCGCGGAGGATGCTCTCATCCACGCTGCCCAGGATCGTCGAGGTGTGCACGTCGCAGCCGCGCAGGCTCTCCAGCTGGTCGAGGGCCGCCTTGGCGTCGGGGTCGCTCGAGGCGGACACGGCCAGGGCGATGAGCACCTCGTCGGTGTGCAGGCGCGGGTTGCGCGAACCCAGGTGCTTGGTCTTGAGCGCCTGAATGGGCTCGATTGAGGCCTTGGCCAGCAGCTCCTTCTCCTTGTCGAGCCCGGCCAGCGCCTTGAGGGCGTTGAGAAGCATGGCGGAGCAGGCCCCTAGGAGGGGAGAGGTCTTGCCCACGACGACCTGACCGTCGGGCAGCTCGAGCGCGGCCGCCGGAGCCTTGGTCGCCTTGGCCACGCGCAGGGCGGCGGGGACGACGGGGCGGTCCTTCTTCGTCACGCCGAGCTTCGCCATGAGCAGGGCGATGCGCTCGGACTGCACCGGGTCGGTCATCTCGCGGGTTTCGGTCACCAGCGCCTTGTAGTAGCGGCGGATGACCTCCTGCTCGCTCGCGCGGCGGCAGACGTCGTCGTCGCTGATGCAGTTCCCGGCCATGTTGACGCCCATGTCCGTGGGTGAGCGGTAGGGGGAGGTGCCGAGGATCTTCTCGAAGAGGCGGTTGAGGACGGGGAAGATCTCGACGTCGCGGTTGTAGTTGACCGTCTGGACGCCGTAGGCGGCCAGGTGGAAGGGGTCGATCATGTTGACATCGTCCAGGTCCGCGGTGGCGGCCTCGTAGGCGATGTTGACCGGGTGGTCCAGCGGCAGGTTCCAGATCGGGAAGGTCTCCCACTTGGCGTAGCCCGAGGTCAGGCCGTGCAGGTGGTCGTGGTAGAGCTGCGACAGACAGGTGGCCATCTTGCCCGAGCCCGGTCCGGGAGCAGTGACGACGACGAGGTCGCGCTCGGTCTCGATGTACTCGTTCTTGCCCAGCCCGTGCTCGGAGACGATGCGGGCGACGTCGTTGGGGTAGCCGGGGATGATGAAGTGGCGGTAGACCTTCAGGCCCAGCTTCTCGAGCTTGCGGCGCACGGCCTTGGCCTCACGGTTGTCGTCCGTCCACTGGGTGATGACAACGCTACCGACGTACAGGCCGTAGTCGCGGAAGGCATCGACATGGCGCAGGATCTCGTCCTCATAGGAGGTGCCCAGGTCTGCGCGGACCTTGCGGCGCTGGAAGTCACGGGCGTTGACGGCGACGATGATCTCGACCTCGTCGGCCAACTCCTTGAGCATGACGATCTTGTTGTCCGGGCTGAAGCCGGGTAGCACGCGCGAGGCGTGCATGTCATCGACGAGTTTGCCGCCGAACTCGAGGTAGAGCTTGCCGCCGAACTGGGCCCGTCGGGCGGCGATGTGCTCGGACTGGGCCCGGATGTACTCCTCGCGGTCAAAACCTGTGCGCATGCGTGCTCCTCGTCCCTGGCTGTCGGCGTGGCCGCAGCAGCGGCCGTTCGGGCACGGCTACGAGCGCCGGCCCGATGAAGACTACCGCCGGGTCATGTTGCTGCTTCGTGTCATGCCAGTGTTGCCCGCCATCGGCGGTGCGACACGCCGTCGTCGAGACTCCGGTGCGACGGGCGCTGCGGGCGCGACGGCAGGCGGCCGAGAGGCGCCTCCCAGGTGGGAGGCGCCCCTCGTGATGCGCTTAGGCGGGGTCAGCTCACAGGGAGGCGACGCGCTTGGCCAGCTTGGACTTGCGGTTCGCGGCCTGGTTCTTGTGGATGACGCCCTTGGAGACGGCCTTGTCGAGCTTGCGGGAGGCCTTCTTCAGACCCTCCTCGGCGGCCGCCTTGTCGCCGGCCTCGACAGCCTCGCGCACGCGGCGCACGTAAGTCTTGAGCTCGGACTTGACGGACTGGTTGCGCAGGCGGGCCTTCTCGTTGGTCTTGATGCGCTTGATCTGGGACTTGATGTTCGCCACTGTGGAAGACGCTTTCTTGAAGTCGGATTCGGTCAATGGCCGGAGAGAGGGTTCGCGCACACAGGCCAAGAGGTGGTGGAAGCACCCGGCGAGCCCGGTCGCTGGACCCCACGGCCGGCCAGGCCAGAGGTCCAGACGGAGACCTTACCAGCCGCCCCCGCCAGGCGACCGCCGCGCCGGGGCGGGCAGAACGTGAGGTGCGTCAATATCTGTGGGCCGGGCGCACCTCACGCGGAGGGCTCGTCACCGAGCCTGATGACGTCGTCGGCCCGTTCAACGAGCCGCTGGTCGTGGGTGACGACGAGCACCCCGGCGCCGGCCTTCGTCCACTCCTCCATCAGGTCCATGACCAGGGCGCCAAGGCTCTCGTCACTGCCCGCTGTGGGCTCGTCGAGGACGACAAGGGCGGGCTCGCGCATGAGCCGTGTGCGTGCGAGCGCCACCCTCATCCGTTCGCCGCCGCTGAGGGAGGCCACACGCCTACGCGCGAAGGCCGTTACACCGGTGCGGGCCATGACCTCCGTCACGAGGCCCGTGCGCTGCCGCCACGGCAGGGCGAGCGACCACGCGGCGTGCCACAGGTTGCGTGCAACGCTCCAGGAGTCCTCCAGCAGGAGGTCCTGGGGCTGAAGGGCGATCGTGCGACGGTGGAGGGAACGTAGGGACCGCGCGCTCATCTCGCGGGCGGGGACGCCGTCGACGGTGATAACACCGGAACAGTCGCGGTCGTGGAGGCTCAGGCACCACGCCGTCGTCGACTTGCCGGAGCCGTTGGGGCCGGTCAGGGCGGTGACGGCGCCCCGGGGCAGCGAGAGGTCGAGATCCTCGACGAGGGTGCGTCCCCCGCGTGCGATGGTCAGTCCGGTGGCGGTGAGCGCATCAGTCATGGCGTGTCCTCGTGAGGTGGTGGCCGGTGGCCTGTCGGTACGCGATGACGGCGGCCGCGGTGAGTGCGGTGGCGCACACGGCATGGGTGATGGCGACAGGAGCATCTGGGGTGAGCAGCGAGTGCAGAGCCAGGACGACGAGCTCGATGAGGACGAGGACAAGCGGCACGAGACGGACCATCAGGCCTGTGCGCCCGCCAAACAGTCGTCCGATCTGCTGCTGTCTGCGGTGCACCTGCACCCAGGATCGTGTGGCGACGCTCGTGCTCACGACAGCAGCCGCGCCGGAGGCCGCCAGGACCAGGACGTCGAGGACGAACCGGTGCGTGCTAAGACCGATGGTGGCGGTGTGTCCGCCGCCAACGGCGTCGACCCGAGCGACCAGACCGGCCAGACGGTGGGCACTGAGGTCATTGAGCAACTCCTCCTGGGTGTCGGCGGTGACAAGGGCGGCGCCCTGCGACAGCGCGGACAGGTAGTTCGTGGGTGCGAAGTACCCGTCGGGCACGACGACGATGAGGCAGTCGCTCGTGGTCGTTGCGGTGGCGCCGAGGAAGAAGCTGATCTCGGGCAGGGACTGGGGTAGGTGCGCGGTGGTCTGCTCCAGGTCGTGGATGGAGACCGTGGGTGTGGCGACGCTGCCGCCGAGCTGAGCCTCGAAGGCTGCGTTCCGGCTCAGCTGGGATGAGAGGTTCGCGTCATCGTCGGCATCCTGCCGAGGCCGGTAGAGCGCCATCTCGGTGGGGCTGACGGTCCCCAGGCCATAGTGGGTGGCGGCGGCGTTGTTGAGGTAGAGGGTCGGTGGGCCGCTCGCGTCTGGGGTCGTGCCGTCAGGGATGGCCCAGGCGAGCACGAGGGAGCCGGAGGTCTCGAGATCGTTGACGAAAGCGCCGATGCGCGGCATGAGGCTGTCGTAAGTGGGCTCTGAGGCGGTGCGGATGCTCAGGGAGTATGCGGCGGGCAGTGAGTTCTGCGCCTGCGCCTGCCGCCGCAGCGACTGGTCCTGGAGGATGCCAGTGACTGCGGTGCTGCTGGAGGAAGCGAATGACCATGTCATGGACACAGCCACGACGCACAGGAGCGCGCCGAGCACCGTCCGCACCCGCGGAGCAAGTGCGGATGATCCAGCGCCGCGCCCCCGGCTGGTGCGCGCAAGCACCCCCCACCCGATGGTGATGCCGACGGCGGTGGCGCTGAGGGCGGCAAGCGCGGCGACAACGATGAGCTCCGTCATGAGGCGGTGGACGCTGAGCAGGGCGTTGGCGTAGACGTCGTAGACGATGGCGAGTCCGAGAGCGCCCAGGGGGATGAGGACCCAGGTGCTGACCGAGACGAGTCCCAGCCTCATCAGGTGGATGAGCAGACGGGCGCGCGAGCGCCCTGAAAGGAGGCTGCTGCGCCAGGGCGCAGGGCGTGTGAGCACCGCTGATGCGGTGACGACCGCGTGCGTGGCCAGTGCGAGAAGCAGCGCCCGGCCGAGGGGGGCATGCAGCATCATCTCCGTCGCTGTTCCCGGGACCAGGACGCGCGAGCTCTGGATCGCGTGGCTCCACTGTGCCTGCACCGCGTCGAGTGCGTGATAGACGTTCGCCTCACGGCCAATGACGTGCCATGCGCCAAGCGCCGAGTCCTGAGCGTGGCTGCCTGCGTACACGATGGGTGCCTCGGCGAACATGGGTGTCAGCGGCGGGCGGATGTAGTCGTCCGGGTCGTGGCCGAGTATCTCGATGACATTCGTGGCGAGCGGCTCGCTGTTAAGGCCCATGGTGTCCGTGGTCATGAGCAGCTGCACGAACTCGACGTCGTGCTGCTCGGACAGTTCCAGCAGTTCGCTGGGGCTGACGCCCGTCTCGGTGATGATGAACTGACAGGTGCTCTCAGCTGGGAAGGTGTATTCCACTTGTCTCGGGACGAGGAGAACTGTCGCGAACGTGAGAGTCAGTAGCAGGGCCCAGGTGGCGCGAGTGATGAGGGTCATGTTTGAGATGGCGGTGGTCCTGGGTGCCCTTCAGCAGAACTGAGCACCCAGGACAACCGCAACGCGTCACTTGAACCAGTAGTACGCCTCATTGGAGTCTGCTGAGCGAGTCATTTGCGCGTGAGACCACGCGCCAGGCGCAGTGACGGGACTGCGCAAAAACACACCCCCGTCGTACTTACTCACTGTGGAGCCGTGATAGCGAGTCGGGTGATAGAACCTCGACCAGACGGTGGTTGCGTTTGTCCCGTAACTCCACTGGCCTCCAGCAACTGAAACCGTGTGGGAACCAACAATGCCGTAAGGCCTGGCGCCGCTACTCCATGTCGTCGCCTGGTCCTCAATGACGACCGATCCCGATCCTGCGGCGTCGTCTGGAACTGGTGATTCGGCGGCTGAGGCGGTTGGTGTGACTGCGAGTGCGAGAGCGAGAAGTGGGATAGCGAGTAGTGATGAGAAGTGGGGAATACGCATGAGTCCATCCTCTCTGACGATCCGTCCTCTTTGACGGTACCCTAAAGCATACCTTTACTTGCCAGTCTCTTCCAGTGGGCGACGAGACTCGTCGGGAGCGCCCGCGAAAGCGCGTGTTGGCGCAGCGCTGTCAGCCCCAGTGCTTCCTCAGTTCCTGGACGGCACTGGTGAAGACGGCCCGGCTCATCGTCGCGCCCTCACGTCGCACCGCGGAGGGGTCGACGAGGAGCAGGCGGTCCAGGCGCATCTCGCTGGGGCGCCCCTTGGGGTCCCAGGCGCCGGTGCCGACGTCGAACCAGTAGCGGCCGTGACGCGCCTGTTGGGCGCGGTCGTGGTCGTGGTCCTTGCTCGTGAGCTGGGCGACGATGAGGCGCGCGGAGGAGCCGGAGCCCTCGCGTGCCAGGACGAGGACCGGACGGTCCTTGCCCTGGGTGGCGTCCTCCTCGTAGGGCACCCACGTCCACACGACCTCGCCAGGATCGGCGTCGCCGTCGGGATCGGGGGAGTAGGAGAAGGCGGGCAGGCCGTGTGTGGCGACGTCGTACTCGGTGACGTCTGCCCGGGGGCGGCTGGCCTGCGCGTGGGGGCGTGCAGGCCGCCCGGCCTTCGGGGTCCGGCCGGAGCTGGCGTCCTCGAGGACGTCGCGGACGACGCGGGCGAGGATCGCGATGATCCGGTTGAGCAGAGAAACCATGCCCCGACCCTACCCGCGAGAACTGGTGTTATCCGGCGCGAGAACTGGTGTTGTCTGACGCGAGAACTGGTGCTGCGTGCTGGAACCGGTGTGGTGGAGGACAACACCAGGTCTGGTGAGGTTTAACACCAGTTCTCGTGGGGAATGACACCAGTTTTGGTGAGGTTTAACACCAGTTCTCGCGGGAAGGAAGGAGGAGGATATGGAGGTTACTAGCTGTCTGTGCGGAGGGTGGCGGCCTTCATCGCGCACACGAAGCCCACCAGGTCCTCGCACAGTGCCCCCTGCGCCACCTGGCGCGTGCTGGCATCGCCGCCCAGCAGCGCCGGCACGTGGGACTCGATGATCCTCACCACCGCCGAGCCGGAGATCGCCCCGTCCGCCCCGGCCGCCACCGCCTCGGCAACCTGCTGCGGTGTCGAGATGCCGAAGCCGAGCATGACCGGCGCGGCCGCGTCCGCACGCAGACGTGCCACCGACTCTGCCAGCCCCACGGTCGACGAGGCCCGCTCGGTGCCCGTCACCCCGACGCGCGAGACCGCATACACGTAGCCGCGCGAGCGGCGGGCCACACCGTCAAGGGTCTCGGCGGAGGCCGAGGGCGGGGCGATGTAGACGGCGTCGACCCCGGCCGCCTCGGCCGCGGCCGAGAAGGCCTCGCCCTCGCGCACCGGCACATCCGGCAGCAGCACCGAGTCCACGCCGCTGGCGGCGCACAGGCGGTAGAACTCCTCCAGCCCGACGGCGAAGGGCACGTTGCCGTAGACCAGCAGCCCAACCGGCAGCTGCGGGTGGCGCTCGCGCACCCGCAGCACGATCTCCAGCGAGGTGCGCAGCCCCGCCTCGGCCCGAAGCGCCCGGATGTGGGCGCGCTGGATCGTCGGGCCGTCGGCCACCGGGTCGGAGAAGGGCACGCCCAGCTCCAGGGCGTCGGCACCGCCCTCAATGAGCGCCTCGATGACGGCCTCACTGAGTTCGGGCGTGGGGTCGCCGAGCATGACGAAGGGGACGAAGGCCCCCTCGGCCTGCTCGTTCAGACGACGGAACATCTCGGGGTAGCGGGTCATCTCAGGCCTCCTGGCCGGCGTCGGCGGACTCGTGCTGGGTCAGTCCCAGGTACTCGGTACGCGTGCCCATCTCCTTAAGCATGCGCGAGGCGTGGCCCACGGCGCCGTCGGTGGAGAAGGATCCGCCCAGGCGCAGGCGGACCTGGTCCAGGTCCTTGTCCCCGCGGCCGGACAGGCACACGAGCAGGTGCGGGGTCGGAGCGTCGGGCGGGGTCTCACGCGCGATCCGCAGGGCCATGGCCAGGGCGTGAGCGGACTCCAGGGCGGGGATGATGCCCTCCCATCGGGAGAGCTGGACGAAGGCGTCGATGGCCTCGTCGTCGGTGACACCCACGTAGCCGGCGCGCCCGGTGTCCGCCAGCCAGGCGTGCTCAGGGCCGACCCCCGGGTAGTCCAGGCCCGCGGAGACACTGAAGGACTCCTCGACCTGCCCCTCCTCGGTGCGCATGAGGTAGGAGCGCGCACCGTGCAGGATGCCGACCCTGCCCGCGTTGACCGGGGCGCCGTGACGCCCCGAGTCCAGGCCCTCACCGGCCGGCTCGACGCCGATGAGGCCCACACCCTCGTCCGCGATGAACTCGCTGAACATCCCGATGGCATTGGATCCGCCGCCCACGCAGGCGATGACATGGTCGGGCAGGCGCCCGGTGAGGGCGAGCACCTGGGCGCGCGCCTCGGTGGAGATGCACCGGTGGTACTCGTGCACGATGGTGGGGAAGGGGTGGGGGCCGGCGGCCGTGCCCAGCAGGTAGTGGGTGGTGGCGAAGGAGGCGGTCCAGTCACGCAGGGCCTCGTTGACGGCGTCCTTGAGCGTGCCCGCCCCACTGTCGACCGGCACCACGGTCGCGCCCATGAGCTCCATGCGCTCGACGTTGGCGGCCTGGCGCACGACGTCGGTGGCCCCCATGTACACGGTGCACTCCAGGCCCAGCAGCGCACAGACCATCGCGGTGGCCGTGCCGTGCTGGCCTGCGCCGGTCTCGGCGATGATGCGGCTCTTGCCCATCCGCTTGGCCAGCAGCGCCTGGCCGAGCACCTGGTTGCCCTTGTGGGCGCCGCCGTGGACGAGGTCCTCGCGCTTGAGGAAGATGCGGGCGTTGCCCTGGCGCGGCAGGTTGCGCAGCTCGGTCACCGGGGTGGGACGCCCAAGGTAGCGGCGCAGGAGCTCGTCGAACTCGGCCTGGAAGGACGGGTCCGCCTGCGCCTCGATGAAGGCGTCCTCGAGCTCATCGAGGGCGGGGATGAGCAGCTCGGGCACGTACTGGCCGCCGTAGGGGCCGAAGTACGCGCTCAGCCGGGGGTGGTGGTGCCCGTCGTGCTCGCGCCCACCCTGCGGGGGGACGGTGGCCGACGGCGAGGCGGCAGGAGGCACGGCGGCATCGGTTCCGACGTCGTCGGCTCCGACAGCGGTCGGCGCGCTCCGGGGGTGGGCACCCGTGTCGGCGGGGTTGGCAGTCATGGTCTTCTCCCGGGTGGTGGGGACGGGGATGGCGGTGGCGAAGGAGGCGGCCAGGGCTGCCGGGTCCTCGGCGGACGACAGGGAGGAGCCGATGAGCAGGGCGTCAACGAACGGCGCCAGGCGGCGCACGTCGTCGGCACTGCCCACCCCGGACTCGCCCACGAGGACCACCCCGGCCGGAGCCAGCGGCGCCATCTGCTCGGTGCGGGCCACGTCCGTGGCCAGGGTGCGCAGGTCACGGTTGTTGATCCCGACGACGGCGGCGCCCAGCGCGGCCGCCCGGTGCATCTCCTCCACGGTCGAGACCTCCGTGAGCACCTCCATGCCCAGGCAGGAGGCCAGGTGTGCGAGCTCGCGGTAGACGTCGTCGGGCACGATGGAGAGCATGAGCAGGATTGCGTCGGCCCCCAGGTGGCGGGCGGCGAGCACCTGCACCTCGTCGACGATGAAGTCCTTGCACAGCACCGGGCAGTCGACGACGGCGCGCACGGCCGCCAGGTCCTCGAAGGAGCCGTTGAAGCGGTCCGGCTCGGTGAGCACGGACACGGCCGCCGCGTAGGGCCGGTACATGCGGGCCAGCGACGCCGGGTCGTAGTCGGCGCGGATCGTGCCCAAGGACGGCGAGGCGGACTTGCACTCCAGCACCAGGGCCGGTTGCGGGGATGCCAGCGGGCCCGAACGGTGGCGCAGGGCTGCGCTGAAGGAGCGCTCACTGCGGGGCAGGTCCTCGGCGCGCAGGTGGCCGAAGCGCTCGCGCAGCTCGGGCAGGCGGGCGCGGCGCGCCTCGACGATGGCGTCCAGGACGGTGCCGGAGACGATGAGACGCTGCGAGACGGGCAGCCGCTCGGGGCGGTCGGCGGCGGTGGTTGAGGCTCCCATCAGGCGACCGTCCCGTCCGCCTGGCCGGAGTCGGCGCCAGAGATGGTGGCAGAGACAGTGGCAGCGGCGGCGACCATGCGCTCCAGGTGCTTGGCCACCCGGCCGCTAGCCAGCTGCTCAAGCGCCGCCTCGGTGCCCTCGCGCAGCGTGCCCACCCGGCCCGCGAGGTACAGCAGCGCCCCCGTGTTGACCGCGATGGCGTCACGGTGCCCCGCCCGCCCCCGGTTCTCGAAGACGTCGCGCAGGATCCGGGCGTTCTCGGCGGGCGTGCCACCCAGCATCTCGGACAGGTGACGCGTGGGCACCCCCAGCTCCTCGGGGGTGACCGTAAAGGAGCGCACGCCGTCGGGAGTCACCTCGCGCACGCTCGTGGCCCCGTGGACGGTGATCTCGTCCAGGCCCAGGCCGTGGATGACCAGGGCGCGCTCGCGGCCCAGGCGCTGGAGGGTGGAGGCGATCATGTCCATCATCGCCGGGTTGGAAACGCCCATGACCTGGTAGCTCAGGCGGGCGGGGTTGATGAGCGGTCCCAGGACGTTGAAGATCGTCGGGGTGCGCAGGGTGGCACGCACGGGGGCGACGAAGCGCATGGCCGGGTGGTAGGCCTGGGCGAAGAGGAAGGTGAAGCCGACCTCCTGAAGAACCTTGGCGGACTGCTCGGGGCTGAGCTCCAGCGGCAGCCCGAGGGCGCTGATGACATCGGCGGCACCGGTCTTGGAGGACACGGCACGGTTGCCGTGCTTGGAGACCGCCAGGCCCATCGAGGCGGCGGTGATGCCTGCGCCGGTGGAGATGTTGATGGTCCCCACTCCGTCACCGCCGGTGCCGACGATGTCGAGCAGGGGCATGGGGACCTCGGGGAAGGGCCGGGCGGCTGCCCTGAAGGCGTGGGCGGCGCCGGCGACCTCCTCGGCGCGCTCGCCGCGGGCGTGCATGGCCGCCAGCAGGGCCGCGGTCTCGACCTCGCTCAGCAGACCTGCGCCCAGTGCGGCGAAGACGGTGGAGGCGTCCTCGTAGGACAGGACCTGTCCCTGGACAGTGGTGCGCATGAGGGCGCGTGCGGCCTCGGTGCGCTCGTGACGGCTGTCCGTCCCGGTACTCATGGCGTTGTTCTCGGCGGGGGCGGTGGTCATGGTGTTCTCCTCGGGGGTGGGCGCCGGTGGCCGGGTGGGGCTGGGCGCTGTGTCGTGGTCGGGTGTGGGCCCGGGCGCTCGCGGCCCGGACGGGGCGGCTCAGGCGGTGCTGCTCTCGCCGGTCAGTGAGACGGTCAGGGCCCGCAGGAGCGCCGGCCCCTGGGGCGTCAGGAGCGACTCGGGGTGGAACTGCAGGCCGACGGCGGGGCGATACCGGTGGCGCGCCGCCATGACGACGTCGGCGCCGACCGGGTCCTGCTCACGGGTGACGGCCAGGGCGGCCAGGTCCGGGGGCAGGGTGCGCGTGCCCAGCGAGTGGTAGCGGGCGACGTCGAGCGGGCCGCCCGCCAGGACGGCGAGTGCGGCATCGTGGCGCCCGGCCTCGGTGACGTGCACGCGCGCGCTGCGCCCGTGGACCGCGCCCACCGGTCCAATGACGCCCCCACAGGCCTCGACGAGCGCCTGGAAGCCCAGACAGATGCCGAGCGTGGGCACGCCCCGCTCCAGGGCCGCCTCGGTCAGGGGCATGAGGCAGCCGCTCGTGCGGGGGTGGCCGGGGCCGGGGGACAGGCACAGGAGGGGGTGCTCACCACGGTCCCGCTCCTCAGCCGTGGGCTCGAGGGCCGCAAGCAGGACCTCGGTGGGCAGGGTGTTGCGGTAGACCCCGGTCCGGGCGCCCAGCAGGGCGAGCTGGTCCACGAGGTTGTAGACGAAGGAGTCGCGGTTGTCGAGCAGGACGACGCGCATCTCAGGCCTCCTTGGGAGTGTCGGAACCGATGAGGAGCTCGGCCCCCTGGGCGGCGGCCACCGCCTGCAGGACCGCAGCCGCCTTGTGGACCGTCTCGGCGGCCTCCGCCTCGGGCACGGAGGCGGCGACGACGCCGGCCCCCGCCTGGACCAGGGCGCGGCCTGCGGCGACGAAGGCCGAGCGGATGACGATGCACGTGTCGAGTTCGCCGTCGCCGCGCAGGTAGCCGACCGAGCCGCCGTAGGAGCCGCGGCGCACGCCTTCGGTCAGGCGGATGAGCTCGGCGGCACGCAGCTTGGGGGCGCCGGTGAGCGTGCCCATCGTCATGGAGGCCCGCAGCGCATCCAGCGCGTCGAGCCCCGGGGCGAGCGTGCCGCTGACCTCGCTCACCAGGTGCATGACCCGGCTGTAGCGGTCCACGCGCAGCAGGTCTGTGACGTGGCGGGTGCCGGGCACGCTCACCCGGGCCACGTCGTTGCGGGCCAGGTCCACGAGCATGACGTGCTCGGCGACCTCCTTGGTGTCCGTGCGCAGCTCCAGTTCCAGGCGCGTGTCGAGCTCGTGGTCCACCGAGCCGTCCGGGGCCAGGCCGCGCGGGCGGGTGCCGGCGATGGGGCGAATCGAGACCGTGCCGGTGCGTGCCGAGTGCAGCAGGGCGGACTCGGGGGAGGCCCCCAGCAGCTCGAAGCCGGGGGCGGCCACGTAGAACATGTAGGGGCTGGGGTTGGTGCGGCGCAGCTCGTGGTAGGCGGCCAGTGCGTCCGGGCAGGGCATCGTGAAGCCCCGGGAGGGCACCACCTGGTAGATGTCCCCGGCGCTGATCGACTCCTTGAGGCGGCTGACGGTGGCTGCGAAGTCCTCGTCGCTCTGGGTGGGCACGGCCCGCACCACTGGGCGCTCTGTGCCGACGGCGTGTCCCGTGCCGACGACGCGCTCCGGCTCGTCGTCGTGCCCCGGCTCGAGCGGAGCGAAGGAGTCGATGGCCCGGGCCAGCGCCTCCATTCGGGCCGCCAGGTCCTCGGCGTCGACGCTCGCCCCCACGAGGGTCGCCTCGCGAGTGGGGTGGTCGACGACGAGGATGATGCGCGCATCGTAGAAGAGGTAGTCGGGGCAGGTATTGGCCCCCATTGCCACCGCCGGCAGCGTCTCGAAGGTCGCCAGGTAGTCGAAGGCGACCACGCCCGCCTCCAGGGGCAGGTGCGGGTGGTCGACCTCCACGCCGGCGAGCACCCGCAGCGGCTCCACCGTTGAGCAGGCCCTCAGGCGCTCGCTCTCCTCCAGGTGGGCGGCGTCAGCCGTCGGGATCATGAGGGCCAGGCGGTACTCGGCGTCGGAGCTCACGTGCTCACCCAGCGCAGTGCGCAGGCGGGCGAGGGCGGCCTCGCCGTCGGCTCGCGCTTGCGGCAGGGCCTCGATGAGGACCTGCTCGCCCTCGCAGGTGAGCCGGGCGGAGGCCTCAAGGACCGCGATGGTGGTGCGCGAGACCTTGGTGGCGATGTCGACGGACTCCAGCAGGACCGTGTCCACGGGCCGACGGCGGCCGGTGTGGGGGTCCGTCGTCGTGGCCAGGAGGTCGGCTGCGACCAGGTGCTCCAGGAGGCGCCCGCAGTCCGGCTGGTAGCGCACCTGCTGGGTGAGCACCGTCGGTGGTGGGGTGGGTGTCGTCATGGGAGGTGGTCTCCTCGGTTCGTGCCACCGACGACCTGCTCCGAATGCACGAAGAGCCCGCCTGGTGGCGAGCTCTGGTGTTCTGCTTCCGCGTACGCGACTGGGTGGCTCGCCCTCAGGGGAGCCACCACCAGCAACGGGAGAAGAACGTGGTCACGGCCGTGAGCCTAGGCCACGCCGTTCCGGTGACCCAAATCCGTGCCGAGTCGTGTCTCATCGTGAGACGGACCGGGCGGGCGCTGCCCGGCCGCCGGGATCAGGCCTCGACAGCCTCACGGACCCGGATAGGTGCGGCGTGCTCCTGGACAGTGGCGTCGACGGCGGACTGGGCCCGCTGGCGGCGGCCGCGCGCCCAGATGACGAGCGCGGCGACCGCGACGAGCGCGGCGATGGCCCAGCCTCCGCCGGCACCGACCCACGCGGCGAAGACCGCAAGGCCCACGGTGGCGTAGATCGTCGCCCAGATCGCTGCCCCGACCATGACGGCGGGCAGGTAGCGGCGCAGTGGCATGAGGGTCACGCCCGCCCACAGCTGGACGAAGGACTGCACCCCGACCGTCATGAAGGACAGCGGGACCGCGATGATCCCCCAGCGCTCGGCCATCGCCTGGGCGCTGACGTACATCGGGCTGGTGAGCATCCCGGAGAAGCGCGAGTGCTCTGCCCCCTTGCCCAGCCCTCGGCCCATCCAGTGGATGAGGTTGGCGCGCAACATCGCCACGCACCACAGCACACCCCAGGCCCAGATGAGAGGAAGCTCAAGAATCCGATCGATCACGGTCGGCAAGCGTAGGGCGGCAGGTGACGCCACGGCCATCGGTGTCAGAAAAACTCGGAGGTTCGGGCCCGAGCGCGGGTCATGAGCCGTGCGGACGACGAGCCGTGCAGACCGGGTCCGTGCAGGCCGGGGCCGCGCAGATCATGAGCGCACAGCGACAGGTTGTGCACAGCGCGGTGCACCACCCCCGGTTGCCACGGTGAGATGAGTACGTCACCTGGCCCGGCCCCTGCCGCGCGCCAGCGCGTGAGAACCGTATGAGTTCCACCCAGACCGTGCTCACCCCGGCGCGGCGAGAGAGAGGAAACCCCCGACAATGCTGTCGATCAACTGGGACGACGTCATCAACGTCCTGGTGAGCCTGCGCACCCAGCTCATCATCATCGGCGTCGCCCTTGCCCTGGCCATCATCGTCACGATTGCCGCGCACTGGCTCAGGAGGCCTGAGCGCAAGCTCGTCCGCTCCACCACGTGGGTGGCCGCCGTCGTCGCGGTCGCCCTGGCAGTGACCGCCATGATGTACGGAGGCCTCAAGACAATCCTCGACCTGTCCTCCGGCTCGGGTGTGCTGTCCGCCCAGACCTCCGCGATGGCCGAGGAGCTCGGCAACGCGATCGCCGACGAGGGCATGGTGCTGCTCAAGAACGACAACGCCACCCTGCCGCTTGAGGACGGCTCCGCCCTCAACGTCCTGGGCTGGGCATCGACCAACCCGGTCTACGGCGGCACCGGCTCCGGCTCGCTGAGCGCCGAGAACCCGACGACCTCGCTGCTCGACGGCCTGACGAACGCGGGCTTCACGCTCAACAGCACCCTCACCGACCTCTACACCGGCTACCGCGACGCGCGCCCGGAGGTCGGGATGTTCGCCGCCGACTGGAGCCTTCCCGAGCCCACCGCCGAGGCCTACACCGAGGACGTCCTGTCCTCCATCCGCTCGTACTCCGACACCTCCGTCGTCGTCATCAGCCGCTCCGGTGGCGAGGGCTTCGACCTGCCCCAGGACGTCAACGCCGAGATCGCGGCCAACCCGGCCTTCTCCTACACGAACAACTCCAGCTCCGAGCCGGACTTTGACGACGGTCAGGGCTACCTGGAGCTGACCAACCCTGAGAAGCACCTCATCGAGGTCGCCACACAGAACTCCGAGAAGGTCGTCGTCGTCATCAACGCCGCCAACGCCTTCCAGCTCGGCGAGCTGGCCGACAACCCCGAGATCGACGCCATCATCTGGGCGCTTCCCCCCGGCCAGGTCGGCTTCAACGCGCTGGGCCGCATTCTCGACGGCGAGGTCAACCCCTCCGGCAGGACCCCCGACACCTTCGCCTACGACATCGCCTCCTCCCCGGCGGCCAACAACTTCGGTGCCTTCACCTACACGAACATGGAGGAGTTCGCCCAGACCTCCGTCTTCACCGGCGCCACCACCCGCCCCGGCTTCGTGTCCTACAACGAGGGCATCTACGTCGGCTACCGCTGGTACGAGACCGCTGCCGCTGAGGGCGTCATCGACTACGACTCGAGTGTTGTCTACCCCTTCGGCTACGGCCTGAGCTACACGACCTTCGACCAGGAGCTTGTCGACGTCGAGCACGCCGCCGACGGCGAGATCACGGTGACGGTCAACGTCACCAACACCGGCGATGTCGCGGGCAAGGACGTCGTCGAGGCCTACTACACCCCGCCGTACACCAACGGCGGCATCGAGAAGGCCGCGGTCAACCTTGTCGAGTACACCAAGACCGGGCTGCTCGAGCCCGGGCAGTCCGAGACCGTCACCCTGACCTTCGAGCAGGACGACATGGCCTCCTACGACGAGAACGGGGCCAAGGCCTACGTTCTCGAGGCCGGTGACTACGTCATCTCCCTGCGCTCGGACTCCCACACGCAGATCGCCGCCCAGACCCTCACCGTCGCCCAGACCGTCACCTACGACACGGCGGACAACACCCACGACGGCGACGTCGCGCCCGCCACGAACGTCTTCGACGACGCCGACGGCGCGGTGACGTACCTGTCGCGTGCCGACTCCTTCGCCAACTACGCCGTGGCCACCGCCGCTCCCGCCTCCTTCGAGTTGAGCGAGGCACTCAAGGCCACCTTCATCAACAACGACACCTACGACGCCGCCGCTGCCGACGCGGCCGCCGATGACGTGACGATGCCGACGACGGGCGCTGACAACGGCCTCGTCCTGGGCGACATGTACGGCCTGGCCTACGACGACCCGACGTGGGACCAGCTGCTTGACCAGCTCACCGTCGGGGAGATGAACAACCTCATCGCCAACGGCGGCTACGGCTCGGTCGCCATCGGCTCGGTCGGCAAGCTGCGCGTGTCCGACGTCGACGGGCCCGCCGCCCTGAACAACAACTTCACGGGCGTGGGCTCCATCGGCCTGCCCGTGTCGGTGGCCGTGGCCGCGACCTGGAACAAGGACCTCGCCCACGACTTCGGTACCGCCATCGGCACGATGGCGCACGACATGGACGTCGCCGGCTGGTACGCCCCGGCCACGAACACGCACCGCTACGCCTACGCGGGCCGCAACTTCGAGTACTTCTCGGAGGACCCGCTGCTGGCCGGAACGCAGGTCGCCCAGGAGATCCGGGGCGCATCCGAGCTGGGCGTGTACGCCTTCATCAAGCACTTCGCCCTCAACGACCAGGAGTCCAAGCGCACCGACATGCTCATGACCTGGTCCAACGAGCAGGCCATCCGCGAGATCTACCTGCGCTCCTTCGAGATCGGCATCAAGGAGGGCGGCGCCGGCGCGGTCATGACGGCCTTCAACTACATCGGCACCGTCTATGCGGGCGCTCACCCCGGGCTGCTGCAGACCGTCCTGCGTCAGGAGTGGGGCTTCACCGGCATGACGCTGACGGACTACTTCGGTGGCTACGGCTACCAGAACGCCGACCAGCTTGTGCGCAACGGCGGTGACATGATGCTCGCCACCACGGATATCGGGGTCAACTTCGTCCAGGTCACCAACTCGCCGGTGGCGGTCACGGCCATGCGAGAGGCTTCGCACAACATCCTCTACACGGTGGCCAACTCCTGGATCTACGCCAACGGCCAGCCCGAGGCCGAGCGCGCCCGCTGGGAGTACATCAC
This sequence comes from Actinomyces respiraculi, assembly GCF_014595995.2. NCBI lineage: Bacteria > Bacillati > Actinomycetota > Actinomycetes > Actinomycetales > Actinomycetaceae > Actinomyces > Actinomyces respiraculi. The sequence continues at coordinate 1,769,912 of NZ_CP063989.1, read as the reverse complement.
CTGGACGGTCCTGGGCGTCGGCGCCGTGCTACTCATCGGCCTGGAGGTCATTGCGGTGCGCCGCTTCCTCGCCCGACGCGGTGAGGTGACGGCCGCTAGGAAGGACCCTGTGTCGTGACCGTCAACGCCTCGGACCTCAGTCTCATCGAGGCTGCCGCCCTGCTGTCGGGCGCCAGCGAGTGGGACTCACGCGCCCTGCCCGCCAGGGGCATCCGCTCCTTCGTCATGTCCGACGGCCCGCACGGGGTGCGACGCCAGCTGGGCAGCGGCGACCACCTGGGCATCGCGGAGTCCGAGCCGGCCACCTGCTTCCCGACGGCGGCGGCGCTGGCCTGCTCCTGGGACCCGGCCCTCGCCGAGGAGATGGGTGCGGCCCTGGGGCAGGAGGCGCGCGCGCTCGGCGTTGACGTCCTGCTCGGCCCGGGCCTCAACATCAAGCGCTCACCCCTGTGCGGACGCAACTTCGAGTACTACTCGGAGGACCCGCTCCTGGCGGGCCGTATGGCGGCGGGGCTGGTGCGTGGCATCCAGTCCCAGGGTGTGGCGGCCACGCCCAAGCACTTCGCCGTCAACTCTCAGGAGCTGCGGCGCATGTCCTCCGACTCGGTCGTCGACGAGCGCACCATGCGCGAGATCTACCTCACCGCCTTCGAGATCGTCGTGCGCGAGGCCCATCCCCGGGCCCTCATGAGTGCCTACAACCGGGTCAACGGCGTCTACGCCAACGAGAACCGCCACCTGCTCACCGAGATCCTGCGCGAGGAGTGGGGCTACGACGGGCTTGTCGTCTCGGACTGGGGCGGGTCCAATGACGCCGCCGCGGCGGCCGGTGCCGGCTCCTCCCTGGAGATGCCGGCTCCGGGCCTGTACGGGGCGCGCGCCATCGTGCGTGCCGTCATGGAGGGTCGCCTGAGCCGTCAGTCCCTGCGTGAGCGCGCCACGGAGGTCATCGCCATGAGCGAGGCCGCCCTGTCCCACGGCGAGCGTCCGGCGCTGGAGGCTGAGGCCCACCATGACGTGGCCCGCCGGGTTGCCGAACAGTCCATCGTCCTGCTCAAGAACGATGACGCTGTGCTGCCGCTGGTCGGCGGCACCCGCGTCGCCGTCATCGGGGACATGGCCGCCACCCCGCGCTACCAGGGCTCCGGCTCCTCCCAGATCAACCCCACGCGTCTGGAGACCTTCCTCGACGTCGTGGGCGACAGCGACCTCGACGTCGTCGGCTACGCCCCGGGCTACGACCGCCAGGGCGCCGACGACGAGGCCCTGGTCCGCGAGGCCGTTGAGCTGGCCCGCCGTAGCGACGTCGTCCTGGCCTGGATCGGCCTCGACGAGCTCAGTGAGTCCGAGGGCCTGGACCGCTCCCACATGCGCCTGCCGGCCGTGCAGACCCGGATGCTTCAGGCCGTGGCGGAGGCGAACCCCAAGGTCGTCGTCGTCCTGTCGGCCGGATCCGCCGTCGAGACCGCCTGGGAGGCGCACGCCCGCGCCGTCATCCACACCTCCCTGTCGGGGCAGGCCGGAGCATCGGCCGCACTGCACGTGCTCACGGGCGAGGTCAACCCGTCGGGCCGCCTGGCCGAGACCTACCCCGTCTCCTACGAGGACCACCCCACCTCCGCGTGGTTCCCGGCCACCGGCGAGCTCGCGCTGTACACGGACGGCCCCTACGTCGGCTACCGCTACTTCCAGACGGCTGGCGTCGAGGTGGCTCACCCCTTCGGCTTCGGCCTGTCGTACTCGACCTTCGACTACTCCGACCTGCGGGTGGACGCCGACGGGGCGAGCGTGACGGTGACGAACACCTCCGAGGTCGACGGCGCCGAGGTCGTCCAGCTCTACGTGAGCCCGCCGCAGGGCGTGTGGGGCCCGGTGCGCGAGCTCAAGGGCTTTGCCAAGGTCATGGTGCCCGCCGGCGCGAGCGTGACGGTGACGATCCCCTTTGACGAGTACACCTTCCGTCACTACTCCACGGCTGCCGGCGCCTGGAGGGTCACCGGCGGCGCCTGGACGGTGCTGGTGGGGCGCAACGTGGAGGACCTGCCGCTTGAGGCGGTCCTCGACGTCGAGGGTGAGGCCCCCGAGCCCGCCGACCCCGCCCTGGGGGCTTACCTCACGGGGCGGGTCGACCAGGTTGGTGAGGCCGAGTTCGCCGCCCTGCTGGGCCGGCCGGTGCCCACGCCCGCCCCCGACGGCGAGATAGGGCCCAACGACCCGCTGTCGGCGATGAGCGGGGCCCGCTCGCGCCTGGCGCGCACCGTTGCCGCCTTCCTCACGCGCCGTCGGGCCAAGGCCGACGCGACCGGCAAGCCGGACCTCAACATCCTCTTCGTGCTCAACATGCCGCTACGGGCCACGAGCAAGATGACCCGCGGCGCCGTGTCCGACGAGATGGTCGGAGGCCTGGTGGACCTCGTCAACGGCCACACCCTGCGCGGCCTGCGCGCCGCGCTCGGCGGTTACGTGCGCAACCGTCGAGCCGACAAGGCGGTCCAGCGGGTCCTCGACCACCCGCGCCGCTGAGCGGCGCCTGACCAGCAACAGCTTGACCAGTTAGACACAGACACTCCTGAAAGCAGACCAACCATGAACGCCCTGACGGCCTGGTGGAAGAACGTCGAGAAGAAGCACGAGACCGCTGCCCAGTTCGTCGTGTTCTTCATCCTGTCCAACGGCATCACCGTGCTCCAGCTCGTCCTCATGCCGGTCTTCCGCTGGTTCTTCGGCCTGACGTCCTTGGAGGGCACCGCCTTCCAGTTCCTGCCGGTGGGCTCCAGCGGCGGCCAGACCGTCTACCTCTTCGACTACACGGCGGGGCCCATCCTGCCCGACGGAACCGGCGGCGGCCTGGCCTACTTCCTGGCCGTCGAGGTCACCCTGCTCATCGCCCAGGTCATCAACTTCTTCGCGCAGCGCTCCATCACCTTCAAGTCGAACTCCTCGATCTGGAAGGCGGCCATGTGGTACGCGATCGCCTACGTCGTGATCACGATCGTCGCCGCCGCCCTGCAGGTGCTCTACAAGGCCCCCATCTACTCGTGGAGCATCGACCTCCTGGGCGCGCGCACGGGCGAGACGGTTGCCGACGTCGTCACGATGATCATCAACGCGGCCGTCTCCTTCTGGGTGTTCTTCCCGATCTTCAAGGTCATCTTCACGCAGGTGCCCGAGAAGACCGAGGCGGCCGAGACTGCTGAGGCAGCTGAGGCGGTTGAGGCAGTTGAGGCGCGGTCCTGAGCGCACCGGCTCTGCCTGCCCCGTCTCACCGTACGACCGCGGTGCCGCCCGTCGCCTTGCTAGGCTCGGCCCGTCCGCGTTCCCCTGAGAGGACCTGCTGCCCGTGGAGCCGCTGCTGAGCGTCGTCGTGCCCTCCTACAACGCCGAGGCATGGCTCGAGCGCTGCGTCGACAGCCTCGTTGTCGACGGCGGCGAGGTCGAGGTCATCATCGTCGACGACGGCTCCACGGACTCCACTCTCGCTCTGGCCACGGACCTGGCTGCACGCGCCCCCGGCGTCGTCGTCGTCCACCAGGACAACAAGGGCCACGGGGGCGCCGTCAACACCGGCGTCGCCCACGCCACCGGCACCTGGCTCAAGGTCTGCGACGCCGACGACGCCCTGGACCCCGTCGCCCTGCGCGACCTGCTGGCCCGCCTGCGCCAGTGGGACATCGACTCCACCGCCCCGGACCTCGTCGTGACCAACTTCGTGTACGTGCGCGAGGGCTCCGAGGCCTGGCACAGCATGGGGCGGCGCTCGCGCCTGCTCGTGCCCCACCGTCCGACGGCCAGGCGTGCCGCCCACGCCGTGCGCTTCCACGGACTCATTCCCGAGGACCGGGTGGGCACCTGGGACGACGTGGGCCGCTTCCGTGCGGACCAGTACCTCATGATGCACGCCCTGCTCTACCGCACCGAGGTGCTGCGCGCCTCGGGCACGGTCCTGCCAGAGCACTGCTTCTACGTCGACAGCGTCTTCGCCTTCGAGCCGCTGACCGCCGTGAGGTCCCTGACCTACCTCGACCTCGACCTCTACCTCTACACGATCGGGCGTGAGGGCCAGTCCGTCGCCGACGACGTCATCGTGCGCCGCCTTGACCAGCACGACCGGGTCAACGCCCTCATGCTCGAGGCTCTGCCGCAGGAGGGTGAGATCGGCTCCTCCCTCTACGGCTACCTCCTGCACTACTACCTCATCAACTGCGTCGTCATCTCCACTATGGCGCTGCGCTCGGGGACCGAGCAGAACCTTGCCATCAAGGAGCAGCTGTGGACGCGGATGGCTGAGCGCCGCCCGGACGTTCACCGTCGTCTGCGCCGCACGGTGCTGGGCCGTGCCATGAACCTGCGCGGGCCGCTGGGGCGGCGCGTGCCCGTCGTCGGCTACCACGTCGCCCGCCGCGCCCTCAACCTCAACTGATCCGGCCCGGCTGCCGTGAGAGGCGGCTCAGCCCTCGCCCGCCTGCACGGGGCCCGGGGGAGCAGCGCTCGTGGGGGAGGCGCAATCACAGGGCCAGGCCGCAGCGTCACTTGACCGGGGGAGCAGCGCTCGTGGGGGAGGCGCTCTCCGGCACCGGCAGGAGCACGCGCAGCCGGAAGGTGCCGTGGCCGGTGGGCGAGGCACTCATCTCGCCGTCGTAGCGGGCCGCCGCCTGACGGATGGAGGCCAGGCCGAAGCCGTGCTGGGATGTGTCCTCCTTCGTCGTGGCGAACAGCCCGTCCCTGCTCACACCGCTCACAGCGGCGCCAACCAGTGGGTTCTCGATCTCGATGACAACGAAGCCCCGACGTCGTCGGATATCGAGACGGATGACGCGGTCCTCGGGCGCTGCGACCCTCACGGCGGCCTCGATGGCGTTGTCGAGCCCGTTGCCGAGGATCGCCGCCATGTCCATGGGTGACAGGAAGGCCAGGGCGGCGCCGTCGGCCATCATCCTCAGCGTCACCTCCCGCTCGGCGCAGACCTGCCCCTTGTCGGTGAGGATGACATCAAGGACCGGGTTGCCTGAGCGGACGAAGGCCGCGTAGGGGCGCACACTGGCCTCGAGCTCGTCGAGCTGGTCGCGGCGCACCTGAGGGTCCTCCTCGCCCCGGATCGCCGTCACCAGGTTGCGCAGGTCGTGGTACTTGCGGTTGACGACGTCCATCGCCCGCTTGGAGGCCAGGTACTGGTCGTACTGCGAGCGCAGCAGCGCACGCGAGGTGGCCAGCTCGCGTGCGGCACTGGTCTGGCGCGCCGTCTCCCGCTGGGCGTACAGCACGACGTAGCCGCACAGGTCCACGAGAGTGCGGATGTAGAAGATCTCGCGGCCCAGCCGCCCGGAGAAGGGGGTCGCCGTCGACACGAAGGACAGGTTGGACAGGGCGAAGGTGATCGCCGCGATCGCTGTGGAGACGGCCACGTCCACCGGCGTGGGGGACGGGTCCGAGTGCATCTGGCGGCGCTCGATGGCCAGGAGCAGGCCCAGCATGAGGGTGTCGAAGACGACCATGGTGGCGACTGCGAGCGCGAATGACGACGCGGGGGCGGCGATGGTGGACAGGCTCAGCTGCCACTGCAGGGAGGCTACGAGCTCGGCGACGACGAAGGCCCGTACGACCAGATACGTCGAGCGCCGCACCGAGCCGCCCAGGGCGAGGTGCAGGACGAGCCACATGAGGCCGACCGCCCCCACCATGGCCGGCAGCCACGCCCACATGGGCAGGGTGCCGGCCAGGAGCTGGTAGAGGGCGATGACCGGCAGCGCGGTGCCCAGGACGACGACGGCCCGCCGGGCCGGGTCCGTGGCGCGCCAGGCGGCCAGCACGTAGACGAGGCAGGCGCCCCACTCGGCCGCCGCTGTCCACAGCCGGGGGATGTCGGGCAGCTCCTCGCTCATGGGTCCGCCCCGGCAAGGTGCTCGGTCAAGGCCTCTATGAAGCCCTTCTTGCGTGGGCGCGAGATGCGCAGTCCCTGCCCGGTGCTCATGACCGACTCCTGGTCGTGCACCCGCATGACGTGGGCGAGGTTGACGATGTAGCAGGAGTTCGAGCGGTAGAAGCCGTGCGGGACAAGCAGCGGCTCCATCTCCTTCAGGGTCCCGGTCAGGGAGATGACCCGTGAGGTCAGGTGGATGTCGAGGCGGTGGCCGACGGACTCCAGGTAGACGATGTCAGCCATGGGCACGCGCTGCACGCCCGAGGAGTCGCGCACGGTGAGGCTGCGCCGCTCGCGCCGGCCCAGCGACTCCAGCGCCCGCGACATCTCCTGGGCGAAGGAGGAATAGGGCACGGGCTTGAGGAGGTAGCCCAGGGCGGAGACCTCATAGCCGTTGATGGCGTACTGGGGGGCGGAGGTGATGAAGATGATGATGACGCTGGGGTCTCGGCGTCGGATCTGGCGGGCGGTGTCCAGGCCGTCCGTGCCCGCCATCTGGATGTCGAGCAGGAGGATGTCGTACTCGGGGCGGTAGGAGCGCAGGAGCTGGTCGCCGTCGGGGAACAGACGGGTGCGCAGCTCCAGGTCCCGCTCGGCGGCGAAGCGCTCGAGGTAGTCGGTGATGACGCGCGCGTGCCTCGCGTCGTCCTCGACGACGCCGATCAGCAGGCCCGCCACACATTCCTCCTCCCGTCGTGCCATCACCCTTCATCATGCCCGTTTGGGACGGCGACGATGAAGGACCTCGGGGCCGAAGGGGCCCGTCTCACAGCGCACGGCTGGGAGCGTGCACGCGGGGCGTGGGAGACTGGAGGACATCTCCTCGCACCTCACCCGGAAGAACCCACGTGTCACCGATCCCCACGCCCGAGCAGGCCGCCACCGTTACCCCTGCGGCCACCGCGCCCGAGCTGCTGCGGAACTTCTCGATCATTGCGCACATCGACCACGGCAAGTCGACCCTGGCGGACCGCATGCTGCAGGCCACCGGTGTCGTCCAGCCCCGAGACATGCGCGCCCAGTACCTCGACCGCATGGACATCGAGCGCGAGCGCGGCATCACCATCAAGTCGCAGGCCGTGCGCATGCCCTGGACCGTCGGCACCGGGGATGCGGCGCGCACCTACGCGCTCAACATGATCGACACCCCGGGGCACGTCGACTTCTCCTACGAGGTCAACCGCTCCCTGGCCGCCTGCGAGGGCGCCGTCCTGCTCGTTGACGCCGCCCAGGGCGTCCAGGCCCAGACGCTGGCCAACCTCTACATGGCCATCGAGGGTGACCTCACCCTCATCCCGGTGCTCAACAAGATCGACCTGCCGGCGGCGGAGCCGGAGAAGTACGCGCGCGAGATCGCCTCGATCATCGGCTGCGACCCCGAGGACGTCCTGCGGGTCTCCGGCAAGACCGGCGACGGCGTGCCCGAGCTGCTGGACCGCATCGTCGAGACTGTCCCCGCGCCCGCGGGGGAGCCGACGGGCCCGGCCCGCGCCATGATCTTCGACTCCGTGTACGACACCTACCGCGGCGTCGTCACCTACGTGCGCGTCGTCGACGGCGCCTTGCGGCCCCGTGAGCGCATCGAGATGCTCTCGACCGGCGCTGTGCACGACCTGCTGGAGATCGGCGTCATCAGCCCCGAGCCGCAGCCCTCCACGGGCCTGGGCGCGGGCGAGGTCGGCTACCTCATCACGGGCGTCAAGGACGTACGCCAGTCAAAGGTCGGTGACACGGTCACCACGGCCCAGGACCCCGCCACCGAGCCGCTCGAGGGCTACCAGGACCCCAAGCCCATGGTCTTCTCCGGCCTGTTCCCCGTGGACGGCTCGGACTTCCCGAACCTGCGCGACGCCCTGGACAAGCTCAAGCTCAACGACGCCGCTCTGACCTATGAGCCCGAGACCTCCGTGGCGCTGGGCTTCGGCTTCCGCTGCGGCTACCTCGGCCTGCTGCACCTGGAGATCATCCGCGAGCGCCTGGAGCGCGAGTTCAACCTCGACATCATCTCCACCGCCCCCTCGGTGGTGTACCAGGTGACGATGGAGGACCGCAGCACCCACACGGTCACCAACCCCTCGGAGTTCCCCGAGGGCAAGGTGGTGGACGTGCGCGAGCCGGTCGTCTCCGCCACGATCCTGACCCCCAGCGAGTTCGTGGGCACGGTGATGGAGCTGTGCCAGTCGCGCCGCGGCACGATGACGGGCATGGACTACCTGTCCGAGGAGCGCGTGGAGATGCACTACACGCTGCCGCTGGCGGAGATCGTCTTCGACTTCTTCGACGCGCTGAAGTCGCGCACCCGCGGCTACGCCTCGCTCGACTACGACATGGACGGCGAGCAGAGCGCCGACCTGGTCAAGGTGGACATCCTGCTCAACGGGGACAAGGTGGACGCCTTCAGCGCCATCGTCCACAAGGACGCCGCATACTCCTACGGCCTGATGATGACCAAGCGCCTCAAAGAGCTCATCCCGCGCCAGCAGTTCGAGGTCCCGGTGCAGGCCGCTGTGGGCTCGCGCATCATCTCGCGTGAGACGATCCGCGCCCTGCGCAAGGACATGCTCGCCAAGTGCTACGGCGGTGACATCTCCCGCAAGCGCAAGCTGCTGGAGAAGCAGAAGGAGGGCAAGAAGCGCATGAAGGCCATCGGCCGCGTGGAGGTCCCCCAGGAGGCCTTCATCGCCGCCCTCGGGGCGGACACCCCCACCGGTAAGGACAAGTGAGCGATGGCCCAGGTCCACCCGTTGCAGTCGCACGCCATACACTCGCGCGTGCGCTCCTACTCGCGCGCCGGCGGGCGCCTGACGCAGGCGCAGAGGCAGGCGCTGGCCGAGCACGGTCCCGCCTACGTCGTCGACGTGCCCCGGGCCGACGCCATCCGCACCGTGGACGCCGGCTTCCGGCTCGACCCCGCGGCCGCCCTGGGCCACCTCGGCCAGGCCCGCCCCGTCGTCGTCGAGGTCGGCTCCGGCGGCGGCGAGGCGGTGCTCTCGGCCGCCGCCGCGAACCCGGGCACGGACTACCTGGCCGTCGAAGTGTGGGAGACGGCGATCGCCAGGATCGTGCGCGAGGCGGCCCGGGCGGGGCTGCGCAACCTCAAGGTGGTGCCGGCCGACGCCTCCCAGCTGCTGGCCACCGCGCTGCCCGTGGCGAGTGTGAGCGAGGTGTGGGTCTTCTTCCCCGACCCCTGGCGCAAGCCGCGCCACCGCAAGCGCCGCCTCGTCAACGAGGCTTTCGCGGACGCAGTGGCGCGTGTGCTGCGCCCGGGCGGCGTGTGGCGCCTGGCCACCGACTGGGCGGACTACGCCTGGCAGATGCGCGACGTCCTCGAGGCAGCCTCCGCCCTGCCCGAAGGGTTGGAGACCGACCAGACCCGCCCCTACTTCAGGTACGACGACGCCGGGGCCCGGGCCGAGCTCGGAGCGGCCAGTGCCGAACCGGGCTCGCGGGGCAACGGGCCGGACCCCGGCTCGCCGTCGGGCGTCCTGGGCGGCTGGTCCGAACGCTTCGAGGGCCGGGGCCTCACCCGTTTCGAGCAGCGCGGCATCGACGCCGGGCGCACGATCCGTGACCTGACCGCCGTGCGCACCGAGGAGGCCTGGGTGCCGCGCCGCCGCCAGCCGGTGCTTGAGCAGATCGATGACCGGACAGCCACCCAGGCCCCGGCCGCCTGGCGGAGCGCGGCGGGCGGGCACGTGTGAGCCCGCGCCAGCCCGACGGCGAGCCCCTGCCAGGGGCGGGCGACCTGCCCGCCCAGGTCCTGGCCCCGGCGCCCGACGGGAGCGCGCGGCCCTTCTCGGTGTACCTGCACGTGCCCTACTGCCGGGTGCGCTGCGGCTACTGCGACTTCAACACGTACACGAACCTCAACATGGGCGGCGGGGCGTCGGCGTCGGACTACGTGAGCACCCTGGCGGGCGAGCTGCGCCTGGCGCGCGAGGCGATGGACCGGGCGGGCCTGCCGAAGCGTGCCGCACAGACGGTGTTCCTCGGCGGGGGCACGCCCACGATGCTTCCGGCCGGCGACCTGGCGCGGATGGTCGCCCTTGTGCGCTCCACCTGGGGGCTGGCCGAGGACGCGGAGGTGACGACCGAGGCCAACCCGGAGACCGTCGACGAGCGCTACCTGGTGGCGCTGGCCGAGGCGGGTTTCACACGCGTGTCCTTCGGGATGCAGTCGGCTGTGCCCCATGTGCTGGCGACGCTGGACAGGACGCACACGCCCGAGCGGGTGCCGCTCGTCGTCGAGTGGGCGCGCAGGGCGGGGCTGTCGACGAGCCTCGACCTCATCTACGGCACGCCGGGGGAGTCCATGGAGGACTGGGCCCGGAGCCTGGAGGCGGCGGTGCTCACCGGGCCGGACCACATCAGCGCCTACGCCCTCGTCATCGAGGAGGGCACGCGGATGTGGGCCCAGGTGCGTCGCGGCGAGCTGGAGATGCCGCAGGACGACGACGAGGCCACGAAGTACGAGATGGCGGACGCCGCCCTGGCCGCCGCCGGGTACGAGTGGTACGAGATCTCCAACTGGGCCAGACCCGGGGCGCAGTGCCGCCACAACCGGGCGTACTGGCAGGACTGGGACTGGTACGGCGCGGGGCCCGGGGCGCACTCGCACTTCGGTGACGTGCGCATGTGGGGCCTCAAGGCTCCGGTGGCCTGGGCCGCGCAGGTTGCCGCGGGGTGCCTGCCGGTGGCCGGGCACGAGGTCGTCGACGCCGAGGCGCGCGAGCTCGAGCGGGTCATGCTCGGCATCCGCCTGCGCGAGGGGATCGCGCTGGACGCTCTGGCGCGCCCCGGTGAGGCGACGACGTCGGACGGCACGCCCCGGCGGCTCGTGCCCGTGGTGGCGCGCCTCGTGGGGCAGGGGCTGCTCGAGGCGGCGCCCGCTCTGCGCGGGCGCGCCGTGCTTACCCTGCGCGGTCGGCTCATGGCGGATCACGTCACCGGCTGCCTCGTCGGGCAGTGAGGCCCGGGCGGGACCTCGGGTGCGGCGGCGGGGTGTGCGGCGGACGGCGGTCCTCCCCGAGATCGCCCGTGCCCGCCCTCCGCTCTCCCCGGCCATGGCGGCCAGGGAGGCCTCGGCGGTCGCCGCTATCGCGCGCTTCGACCAGGACTCGGGAGCCGCGCTCCTGCCCTACACAGCCCTGCTGCTGCGCAGCGAGTCATCCGCCTCGTCCCGGATCGAGAGACTCACCTCCTCCGCCAGGAAGGTCATTGAGGAGGAGTCCTTCGGCGGGATCGGGGGCAACGCCAGGGCCGTCGTCGCCAACACCCGAGCCATGCGAGAGGCGCTGGCGCACGACGGAGCGCTCAGCACGGGCTCGCTCCTGCGCATGCACGAGGCCCTGCTTCGTCCCCATGCCCCTGACGTCGCCGGGCGGCTGCGTGACGAACCCATATGGATCGGCGGCGGCGAGCACGCACCCGTCGACGCACTGTTCGTCCCGCCCGTCCACACTCGGGTCCCTGGCGCCCTCGACGACCTCATCGCCTTCACCGTGCGCACCGACCTCCCGCCCCTCACGCGTGCCGCCATCGCCCACGCCCAGCTCGAGACCATCCACCCCTTCGCCGACGGCAACGGACGCACGGGGCGGGCCCTCATCCACGTGCTCCTGCGGCAGTCGGGGCTGGGGGTCTATGCGCCCCTGCCCATCTCCGCGGTCCTCCTGGCAGACACGAGCACCTACTTCCACGCCCTCGACGCCTACCGTGAGGGCCGTTGCGAGGCGGTCATCGATCTCGTCGTCGACGCCGCCCAGGAGGCGGCCGACCTCGGCCTCAGGGCCGGGACGTCCCTGCGCGCCGTCCACGAGCACTGGGAGACGCTCATCACCTCTCGTACCGGTACTCCCGACAGGTCGATCGTCCGTCTGCTCCTCAGCCAGCCGGTGCTCGACGTCGCCACGACCGCACGCGAGCTGGGCGTCAGCGAGCAGGCCGCTCGGCGAGCCTTCTCCCGGCTCGAGAGCGCGGGCGTCGTCGTCGGCTACCAGGTGGCGCGGGGCCGTCGGGCGTGGCGGGCGCCGGACGTCCTCGATCTCATGGACGACGTCACCGCGGGCCTGCGCCGCCCCCGTGAGCCCTGCCCGGCGGGCGGGGCCCGCGCCACCGCGGCGCGGGGGAGATGACACGACGTCGGTCAACAGACGTCGTCGCGGCGGCTAGACTCCCGTGACGACGAAACGGCGGGATGTGTCGCGAAATGCCGTCACGATCCCCGCACCCCCATGACCCACCGAAGGAGGGCCAGTGGCCCCCGACGCCGACGCACGTCCACTCGACCCGCGCCCCGCGCTCGTCATCGCCAACCTCGGCACCCCGGCAACCCCCACCGCCAAGGACGTGCGCCCGTACCTGCGCGAGTTCCTCTCCGACCGCCGCGTCGTCGAGATGCACCCCCTCCTGTGGCGCCCCATCCTCGAGACGATGGTCCTCATCCGCCGCCCCGCGGACTCCGCCGCCAAGTACCGCACCGTCTGGCGCGAAGGGATGGAGCACACCCGCTCCGGCAGCCCCCTCATGCACTACACCGAGCGGCAGGTCGCACTCGTCCAGGAGGCCCTGGGAGACGACGTCGTCGTGCGCGTGGCCATGCGCTACGGCGATCCCGGCGTCCAGGACGTCATGCGTGAGCTCATGGACTCGGGCCACCGCCGCATCGCCCTTCTGCCCGCCTACCCCCAGTACTCCGCCTCCAGCCAGGCGCCCGTCATCGACGAGGCCATGCGCTTCATGCTCGCCTCACGCAACCAGCCCGAGCTGCGCACCGTGCGCTCCTTCCCCGTCAACGAGACCTACATCGAGGCCCTGGCCGCCCCCATCGAGGCCCACTGGGCCGAGCACGGACGCCCCGACCCCTCGCGCGGGGAGCACCTGCTGTGCTCCTTCCACTCCATCCCCGCCGCCATGCACGCGGCCGGCGACCCCTACCGCTCCGAGTGCGAGGCCACCGTCGCCGCCCTCGCTGAGCGCCTGGGCGTCACCGTCAGCCAGGACAACGGGGACGACGGCGCTCTCGTGCTCACCACCTTCCAGTCCGTCTTCGGGCGCTCGGAGTGGATCGGCCCCGCCACCATCGACACCGTCGAGGCGCTGGGGCGGGCGGGTTGTCCGCGCCTGGACGTCATCTGCCCCGGCTTCATGAGCGACTGCCTGGAGACCCTGGAGGAGATCGACCAGCTCAACCGCGAGACCTTCACCGAGGCCGGCGGCGGCACCTTCACCTACCTGCGCTGGGGCAACGATTCCGAGGGCTGCGCCCAGACCCTCATCGAGCAGGCACGAGGGCTCCTGGCCGGCTGGCTCTGACTCTCCTCCCTGATCCTGGGACGTGCAGCGTCGTACAGTGGAGCGGCGCGCCCGGCCGCCCTTCTCGTGGGCCCCAGCCGCACCAGACCGATCCGTCCTCGAGGAGTCTCAGTGCACCTGCAGTGGTGGTCCATCCTGCCTTTTGCCGCAATGCTCGCGTCTATCGCGGTCCTGCCGCTTGTGCCCAGGACCGCCCACTGGTGGGAGAAGCAGTCCAGCCAGCTCGCCGTCGCCCTCCTGCTGGGCCTGCCCGTGGCCGTGTGGATGTGGTTCGCCCTCGGCTGGCAGGCGGTCTTCGCCTCCGTCGTCGAGTACGGGCAGTTCATCGCCCTGCTGCTCGCCCTCTTCATCGTCTCCGGCGGCATCTTCCTCAAGGGAGACATCGAGGCCACCCCGCGCAACAACACTCTCTTCCTCGCCGTCGGTGGCGTGCTCGCCTCCTTCATCGGCACCACGGGCGCGGCCATGCTCCTCATCCGGCCCCTGCTCAACACCAACCAGGAGCGCCGCTACCGCGTGCACACCGTGCTGTTCACGATCTTCGTCGTCGCCAACTGCGGAGGTCTGCTCACCCCGCTGGGGGACCCGCCGCTCTTCCTCGGCTTCCTGCGCGGCGTCCCCTTCACCTGGACCTTCAGCCTCGTGTGGGAGTGGGCCTTCGTCCTGGCCATGATGCTCGCCGCCTACTTCGCCCTCGACTCCTACTACTACGCCCAGGAGCCCGCCTCCGCCGTGCGTGAGGACCGCGAGGACATCGAGCCCCTCGGCCTTCGCGGTGCCAGCAACCTCGTGTGGTTCGTCGTCATTATCGGCGCTGTCGCCCTGACTCCGTCCGTCGACGTTGAGGCCATCGAGGCCGGACACGCCACCCTCACCGACTGGGTGCCGCTACGCGAGATCATCATGCTCGCCGCCGCCTGGTGCTCCTACCGCTTCGGGGACAAGCGCGCCCGCTTCGAGGACAACCAGTTCGAGTGGGGCCCCATTGCCGAGGTCGCCACCCTGTTCATCGGCATCTTCCTGACGATGATCCCGGCCCTGCACTACCTCGACCAGGTCGCCGGCTCCCTGCCGCTGAACGAGATCACCTTCTTCGTCTTCACCGGGGGCCTGTCCTCAGTGCTCGACAACGCCCCCACCTACGCGACCTTCTTCGAGATGGCCGGGCAGGTTGCCCACCCGGGCGGTGCGACGGTGGCAGGCGTGCCCGAGACCTATCTCGTGTCCATCTCGCTGGGTGCGGTGCTGTGCGGGGCGCTGACCTACATCGGCAATGGCCCCAACTTCATGGTCAAGTCCGTCGCCGAGGGCCGTGGGGTCGAGATGCCCTCCTTCGGTGGCTACGTCGCCAAGTCCTTCACCTACCTGGCGCCCGTGCTCGCCGCCATGGTGTGCCTGTTCATCGCCGAGCCGCTGTGGGCCAAGGCCCTAGGCTCCCTCATCGTCGCCCTCCTGCTGGGCAACAACGTCCGACTGCTCGCTCACGCCCGCCGCCTTAAGCTCCAAGACTCCTAACCGCGAGAACTGGTGTTATTCCCCACGAGTTCTGGTGTTATCCGCCGCGAAAACTGGTGACGTTCCCCGCGAGGCCTGACGTACCGGCTCAGCAGGTGCCCGGGGCGGTGACGAAGTCGATGAGCTCCTCCATGCGCCCCAGCAGGCTCGGCTCAAGATCCTTGTAGTTGCGCACGGTGGCGAGGATGCGCTGCCAGCCGCGGGCGACGTCGGCCTGGTCCGCGTGCGGCCAGCCAAGGACCTCAAGAGTGCCGCGCTTGATGTCGGTGCCGCGCGGCACGTGCGGCCACGCCCGCAACCCCAGGCGCTCAGGCCGGACCGCCTGCCACACGTCCACGTAAGGGTGGCCTAGGACCAACACGTTGTCCCCGCCGGGCATGGCGCGCACGCGCTCGGCGATGCGCGACTCCTTGGAGTCGGGCACGAGGTGGTCGACGAGCACGCCGGCACGGCGCTCGGGGGAGGGGCCGAAGGAGGCCATGACCTCCTCGAGGTGGTCGACGCCGTCGAGCATGAGCACGACGACGCCCTCGTGGCGCAGGTCATCACCCCACACCTTCTCCACGAGCTCGGCGTCGTGGCGGCCCTCGACCCAGATGCGTGAGGCCCGCGCGACCCTCGCCGGGCCGCGCTCGACCGCGTAGGAGCCGGAGGCCGTGAGCCTCCTGCCGGCGGCGCTGACGGGGCCGGTGGGCGCCGTCGGACGGGTGACGGGCGGGTCGAGGATGACGGGCCGTCCATCGATCCAGAAGCCGGGGCCCAGGGGGAAGCCCCGGCGGGTGCCGTGACGGTCCTCGAGGACGACGACGTGGCGGCCACCGGACTTCTCGACGGCGACGGCGGCGCCGACGAAGCCGGTCTGGCGGTCCTCGACGACGAGCCCGTGGCTGACAGGCACGTGGACGGACTCGGGGCGCACCGCATGGGGCCCCACCCGGTGGGGGTCGGTGCGCAGTACGTCCCCGCCATAGCGGTCCGACGTCGTGGGTCGAGCGGACGGGGCAGCCTCGGCCCGGCGCCGCTCCAGTGGGGTCATGGCGCGCCTGCCGGCAGCGCGCATGGCCTCCTGCTCGCGCTGGGCCTGCTCTCGCAGGGCGGCGCGTCTGGCCGCCGTCGAACCTGGCACGGGTGCGGTGCCCCGCATAGGCACGGGTGCGGTGCCCCGCATAGGAGCGGGTGCGGTGCCCCGCATGGCTCCGGGGGTGGTGCCGGCTGCTGAGGGTCGTCGGGGCGTGTTCACTCAGGGCACGGTAGGGGAACCTCACGGCTAGGGGTGGCCTGACCCGCCGAGCCCCGGCGTAGGATGGCACTCACACCGCGAGAGTGCTAACAGCCCGGCGCGCTGCCGGGGTGAGAGCGGGACGAGGAGGAAAGGAGACCCGCATGGCCGACGACCGCCGCCTCAAGGTCCTGTCCGCCATCGTCACTGACTTTGTGCGCACCCGCGAGCCGGTGGGCTCACGCGCCCTGGTCGAGCGCTATCAGCTCGGCGTCTCCCCGGCCACGATCCGCAACGACATGGCGGCCCTCGAGGACGAGGGCTACATCCAGCAGCCCCACACCAGCGCCGGGCGCGTGCCCACAGAGAAGGGCTACCGCCTCTTCGTCGACGAGGTCGCCCGCGTCAAGCCTCTGTCAGCCCCCGAGCGGGCCGCCATTACCGCCCTGCTCACCGGAGAGGCGGACCTTGAGCAGGTCGTCGCCCGCACTGTGCGCGTGCTCGCCCAGCTCACGGGCCAGCTCGCCGTCGTCGAGTACCCCAGCCTCAGACTCACCTCCCTGCGCCACCTCGAGCTCGTGGCCCTTGGCCCCACCCGCATCCTGCTCGTCATCATCACCGACACCGGCCGCGTCGAGCAGCGCACCGTCATCATGGACGGCGACGTCGTCAGCCTCCCGGCCCTGGAGCACCTGCGCGTGCGGCTCAACGCCGCCCTCGTCGGCTGCCGCGCGGCCGACGTCGTCCCCGCCCTGGAAGCCCTGGGCGAGCAGGCCCCCGCCGAGGAGCGCGTCTTGCTGCGCGCCGTCACCGGCGCCCTCGAGGATGCCCTGTGCCCCGACGCCGAGGAACGCCTCGTTGTCGCCGGGACCGCGAACCTGGCCCGCTCCACCCCGGACTTCTCCTCCCTGGGCCCCCTGCTCGACGCCGTCGAGGAGCAGGTCGTGCTGCTGCGCCTGCTGGCCGACGGCGGCGCCCCGGCCTCACACGCCGCCGACGACGGCATGCGCGTGTCCATCGGTTCGGAGAACCGCGACGACGCCCTGGCGGAGGCCAGCGTCGTCTCAGCCTCCTACACGGCCGGCTCGGACGACGCCGTCGCCCACCTGGGAGTCATCGGTCCCACCCGCATGGACTACCCGGCGACGATGGCCTCCGTACGCGCCGTCGCCCGCTACCTCACCCGTTTCCTCGCGGGGTCTGCTCACCAGTGAGCCCCCGCCCCCTGCTGAACGCACGATGATGAACACGAAGGACGATCCCCACCTGTGAGCGACTACTACGAGCTGCTGGGCGTGAGCCGAGACGCCACCGCCGACGAGATCAAGAAGGCCTACCGCAAGAGGGCCCGACAACTGCACCCCGACGTCGCCGGCCCGGGGCACGAGGACGAGTTCAAGGCCGTGTCGGTCGCCTACGACGTGCTCTCGGACGCTGACAAGCGCAAGATGTACGACCTCGGCGGCGAGGATGCGCTGCGCGGTGGCCCCGGCGGCTTCCCCGGTGGGGACTTCTCCGACCTGGGGGGCATGTTCCAGGCCTTCTTCGGAGGTGGGCAGGGCCGGGGCCCGATCTCACGGGCCCGCCGCGGCCAAGACGGGATGGTGGCCGTGCCGGTCACGCTCGCGGACGTCGCCTTCGGGGCGACCAAGAGCGTGAAGGTGGACACCTACGTCCAGTGCGCCACCTGCCACGGCTCGTGCTGCGCGCCGGGAACCTCCCCGGTGCAGTGCACCGGCTGCAACGGCCAGGGCCAGGTCCAGCGCGTTCAGCGCTCCTTCCTGGGCAACATCATGACCAGCGTCCCGTGCCCCGAGTGCGGCGGCTACGGCACGAAGATCGTCACCCCCTGCCGCGACTGCGCGGGCGAGGGACGCAACCACGTGCGCCGCGACATTGAGATCAACGTTCCCGCCGGCGTCTCCACGGGCACGCGCCTGCGCCTGTCCGGCCAGGGGGAGGCCGGGGTCGGCGGCGGCCCCGCGGGTGACCTCTACGCCATCATCCAGGAGGAGCAGCACCCCAGCCTCGAGCGCGACGGCGACGACCTCTACACCGAGCTGCGGGTGCCGATGACCGCCGCGGCCCTGGGCGCCAACCTCAGTGTGGAGACTCTGGACGGGGACCAGGAGGTGACCGTGCGCGCGGGCGCCCAGTCGGGTGACGACATCCGCTTGGAGGGCCTGGGCGTGGGGCGCTTGCGCCGTAAGGGCCGTGGTGACCTGCACGTCGTGCTCACCGTCGAGACGCCCACCCGGCTCACCGACCGCCAGAGGGAGCTGCTCGAGGAGCTGGCCGCCCTGCGCGGTGAGGACGGGTTCGTCGCCGTCGAGGAGGGGCTGCTCGACCGGATCAAGAACGCCGGCAAGGGCGGCAAGTCCCGCAAGCGCCGCTGAGCCCGGCCCCCACCGGCTGGGGCTTGCACGCTCATGTGACTGGTGTGACTTGGCCGATTCGGACTTTTCGTTGGTATTCCGCCGTTTGGGCCGTTTTGCCGAACGTGGCCTTTTTTGCTCCCATGTGCATGGGCAACCTCCATGCACATGGGAGCTGAAGCACTCGAGAACGCCGATCGAGAAAACCGCATGATTCCGCCGTTTTCAACAGACGTCGACGAGCGTGAGCGTGCAAGCCCGCCAACACGGGTCTTCGCGGGGCCACCACGCCACGGAGCTCAGTCCTCACCCCGTCGTGAGCCATGGGTGACGCCACCCGCTGAGGCTCAGCGACCGCTGGGACGGCCGGGCCAGTAGAGGCTGTCCGGGGTGGGACGCCGCCCGAAGATCGCCTGGCCCACCCGCACGCAGGTCGAGCCGTGCTCGACGGCGAGCTCGAAGTCGCCGCTCATCCCCATCGACAGCTCACCCTCGCCCACGGTGCCGGCCTGCCGGGCCGCGTCACGCAGATCGCGCATGAGCTGGAAGCAGCCGATGACGCGCTCACGGTCCTCGGTGTGGGCGGCGAGCGTCATGAGCCCGCGGACCCTGAGTGAGGAGTAGACGCTCAAGGAGGTCAGGAATTCAGGCACATCCTCGGGCACCAGACCGAACTTGGTGTCCTCGCCGGAGGAGTTGACCTGGACGTAGACGTCAAGGCCGCGCCCGGCGGCCTGGAGACGCCGGTCAAGCGCCTCGGCCACACGTAGGGAGTCCAGTGCCTGGAACTCGTGGGCGAAGGCGGCGACGTCCTTGGCCTTGTTGGTCTGGAGGTGGCCGATGACGGCCCAGTGGATCGCCAGGTCCGCCATGGCCCGGGCCTTGCCCAGGGCCTCCTGGACCTTGTTCTCACCCATCTGGGTCACCCCGGCCTCGTAGGCGGCGCGCAGGCGGGGCTCGGTGACGGTCTTGGTCACGGGCAGGAGCCGGACGGCGGCGCCCTCGCGCCCGACGCGTGCGGCAGCGGCGTCGATGCGTGCGCGCACCGCCGCCAGGTTCGCGGCGATCTCGGTGACGCTGTGGGCGTGCTCGGGGAAGGTGTCGGACTCACGGGCGCTCATGGCAGGCGACGCTAGCACCGGGGTGCCAGGGTGCCGAGGTGCCCGGGCCCGGCCCGTAGGCTGGGGCGCGTGACCGCCCCTGTCTTCGTTCTCACCGCCGACACCCTCGAGCCCGCCGGGGTGGCCGCCACCGCGCAGGCCGGGACCTCCCTCGTCCTCACCGGAGCGGAGGCCCGCCACGCGGTGACGGTGCGGCGTCTGCGCCGCGGTGAGCGGGTCGATCTGGTCGACGGCGAGGGGCTGCGTCTCGTGTGCGAGGTCACCGAGGCGGGGGCCGACGGCGCGAAGGACCGGCTGGGCGTGCGCGTGAGCGAGCGCGTGGAGGAGCCGGCCCCACCGGTGCGGCTGACGCTGGTTCAGGCGCTGGCCAAGGGCGGGCGCGACGAGCAGGCGGTCGAGACAGCGACGGAGGTCGGCGTCGACCTCGTGCTGCCCTGGCAGGCGGGGCGCTGCGTGTCGGTGTGGAACGGGCCGAAGGCCGCCAAGGGCCGGGCCCGATGGGAGACGACGGCGCGCGAGGCCGCCAAGCAGGCCCGTCGGGCGCGTGTGCCGGTGGTGGATGAGGCGCGCTCGACGGCGCAGCTGTGCACCTGGGTGCGAGACACGGTCGGGGCCGGGGGAGTGGTGCTCGTGCTGCACGAGGAGGCCACGGCCCCGGTCGGTGGTGTGAGCCTGCCGACGGCGGCCGGGTACACCGGTCAGGCTGCCGAGACTGTCGGTGGCGGGGCAGGCGGTGCCGGGCACGGGCACCTCGGTCAGGCCGACGGCGGAGCCCAGGCCGGGGCCGACGCCACGAGCGCACCCGCCCCGGTGGTGGCCGTCGTCGTCGGACCCGAAGGTGGTATCAGCAGTGAGGAGACCGCAGCCCTGGAGGCGGTGGGGGCGACGACGGTGCGGCTGGGACCGCACGTGATGCGCACGGCCAGCGCCGGGCCGGTGGCCCTCGCGGTGATCGCCCAGCGGGCCGGGCTGTGGCGATGACAGGCAACCGGGGGACGCGCCCGTGCGGGGCGTGCTCGGCCCGACAGTGACCGGCGGAGAGCGACTGACACGTGTGGATCCTCCTGGCCGTGGCCTCCGCCCTGTTCGCGGGGCTGACCGCCGTGCTCGCCAAGCTCGGCGTGCGCACCACCGACTCCGTGCTCGCCACCGCGCTGCGCACCCCGGTGATCCTCGTGGGGGCGTGGGCGATGACCGTCCTCAGCGGGTCGGTCACGCAGCTGGGGCACGTGCCGCTGGCCGGGCTCGGCTGGCTGGCCTGCTCGGGTCTGGCGACGGGCGCATCATGGCTGTGCTACTTCCGGGCGCTCCAGCTCGGCAACGTCTCCCAGGTGGCACCCGTGGACAAGATGAGCACCGTGCTCACCGTGCTGCTGGCGGTCGGCCTGCTCGGTGAGCCGCTCGGCCCGCTGGGCTGGGTCGGCCTGGTGACCATGACAGTTGGGACGCTGCTCATGCTCGAGCCCGACGACCTGCGTGCGCTGGCCCACTCGCTGGGACCGGGGGTGCGGGAGAGGGGATGGCTCGTCTACGCCTGCGGGTCGGCGTTCTTCGCCGCCCTGACGGCGATCCTCAGCAAGCTCGGAGTGGCCGGCGCCGATGCGGTGCCCTCAGACCTGGCGACGGCGGTGCGCACCCTCGTCGTGCTCATCATGGTCTGGACCATGGTTGCGGTCTCCCGCTTGAGCCAGGGAGCGGCCTCCGGTGGCCGGCTGCGCGTCGTGCGCCGCGAGCTCGGCTGGGTGCTGGCCTCCGGGGCGGCGACCTGCGCGTCGTGGCTGTGCTACTTCGCGGCGCTGGCGGACGGTCCTGCGAGCGTGGTCGTGCCGATCGACAAGCTCGGTGTGCTCGTCACCGTCGGCTTCTCGGTCCTTGTGCTGGGAGAGCGGGTTGGGTGCCGGTCCCTGGCCGGCCTGGTGCTGCTGACGGCCGGCACCATCATGATGGCCGTGGGGTGAGGCCGGGTCGGGCGCCGCCTCAGCGGGCGCCTGACGCCAGCGGGCGCCGGGACGCTCAGGAGGCCCAGCGGAAGCTGTCGCAGCCGGCACCGACCTCGAAGAAGTACCTCACGATGCCGCGGTCCTGGCCGCGTCATCGCCCTCGGGGCGCGTCAGCGTCGCCTTGTCGCCCCTGCCGGTGAGCGTAAAGGCCTGCGTGCCGAGGCGTTGGCCTGCTCGACGTGCGAGCGCAGGGCCGCGACAACGTCATCGGCGAGGGGAGTGTCGAGGTACTCCCGCACCGCGTGGCAGGTACGCATGGCATTGGTGACGGGTATGAGAAGCCGTTCCTTTCGTTGCGTACTACGAATCCTATGGCTCGCTCGATGGCCCGGTAAGAGGCGTCGGTAGCCGCGGTCGAGCTCGTCCTGGTCCCTACCGCCGTTCGGCGACGCTACCGACGGTTGCTGATGTTCGTGACGGTGGCGCCGCCGTCGGACTTCGTGGCCTTGGCCGTCCAGTTGGGGACGTACGGGCGCTCAAGCGCCGCGAACCAGTTATCGATGTGCTCGGGCGCGTTGGGGGGCGGGACGAGTGCAGTGGCGATGAGCCAATGGACGGGCTGGTCCGGCCCGCAGAGGGAATCAACCCACCCCTCCCACTCTTCTTCCTCGACGGTGGTGTTGTCCTCAATGAGGAGGTCGTGGGAGGCGATGACAGCTCCGAGGGCGAGGATGTCGTGGAGGACGAGAGCCTCAGCCATGCTGCGCACCAGGGGCTCCGCGGGCGCAGGGGCTCCGTCGTGCAGACGCCGGGTGAGGTCCATTGCCACTGCCCGCATCTGGAAGACGAACTCGTAGTCGTACCGGGTCAGCCACAGCGCGGGCAGGGTGTCGGCGATGTGCGACTCATCGAGCAGGCCCAGGTGAGCGCCGCGGGGCAGGAGGGCGAGATCGCGGAGGTTCTCCTCGACGGCCTGGTGGTAGAGGAAGGAACCCAGGGCGAAGCAGCGGGCCGCCCGCTCGCCCAAAGTGCTGGCGAGAAGAGGTGAGTAGGCGACGGCGAGCATCGTAGGAATCTTGTCCCACGGAGGCACCCCGAGGTCGTCGGTGGGGGCATCATCGTAGATGCCGGTGAGGGCGATCCGCTCCTCCCAGGTGGGCAGGTGCCAGCCCAGGGCGTCCCACACCTGTTCCTGCTTGTCGCCACGCACCTGAGTGCGTCCGGCCTCGTAATTGCGCCAGGTCTGTTCCGTCACGCCGGCGAGCTGGGCCATCTGCTGCACGCTCAGCCCCAGTTGCCGACGGCGATCGCGCATGTCCTCCCCGATGGCCGGGTCGTAGGGGTCATGAAACATGAGATGAAGGTGGCCTGGCTCCTGCTTGTCAACCATGGCGGGTGCTCCTCGTTATCGGAACGTGTGATGCCGACGACGGTAACAGGGGGAGGGGCGGGCAGCGAGAGGTGGTCGATCTAGGGCGCGCCGAGGCTCGGCGTCTGTCAGTGCGAAGGCCGTTGACAGGTAGTCGACGACTGCGGCGCGGATGTGCTCATCCTGGAGGCTGGGGAGCAGGAGGGGCATGGTGCTGTGGTGAAGGGTGAAGAAGAGCGCAGGCTGGTGGCTGGTGCTGGGCTCGTGGGCCTGAGGTGAGGCTAGCGCAGAGGGAGCATGTCTGGGCTGAGCCTGGAGGCAAGAGATAGGCTGGGGCAGTGGTGCTGTGTGCTAGGGCGCAGTGAGGTCGTGATGGTTGTGTGCGAGGCCGGTCTGGTCGAGTCTGACCAGCACGATCATCCTTGGATAGGTCAATAGAATGGTCTGAGAATGTGGGGAGGGGCTCGCTGTGGCAGGGAATCGCGAGGGTGAGGACCGCGGCGCGATCAACGCTGCGAAGCGCCGCCACCGCTCTGTGCCGACGGCGCCGCAGCGGCGGATGTTCTTCTCTGACGTGAAGCCTTACGAGGTCCCGGAGAAATCGGATGACTTGAAAGGACCGGCGTCTGGTGTTGTCCACCTGCCGCACAGGGTGCTGTGGGCGCCGGGGAATGGACGCATTGATCTTGATGCGGAGGGAGGCGTCGGGTTGGCCTATCGGGCGGTGTTGGCTGAGGGTACTGTCGAGGATCAGACGGCCGTTGTCAATTGGGATCGGCTTGTGGAGGTGTGGCCGGAACTGTTGCTGCCGCACCGGGTGCGGCGGCTGTGGGAGGAGCGATTTCCTGAGCTACGTGCTGGGGCGAGCGCATGAGCGAGAAAAACCACACGCAGCGGGAAGTGACCCGTATTGCCCTGGCTGGAATTGCGCAGGCCGGCTTCGCCTTGGCTGGGTCCGGTGCTATCCGTGAGCACGGCGTCATCGATCGGCCAACGGAGGATGTCGATCTGTTCACTACGATGCAGGACGCTGACGAGTTCGCGAGAGCTATCGATCGGGTGGTACGGGACCTGCGCGAGAACGGCTACGAGGTTGAGGAGGTTCGTCGGGTCGAGTATTTTGCACGCTTGGAGGTACGCGCCGGTGGCGAACTCCAACTCGATGTTGATATGGGGGTGGACTGGCGTGCGAACGATCCAGTGTGGCTTGATATCGGTCCAGTTCTCAGCGTCGAGGACGCGGTGGGGAACAAGATCTCTGCGGTCTACTCGCGGGGAGAACCTCGTGACTATCTCGATGTCGATGCCATCCGTCAGTGGGGCCGTTTCACTGACGAGCAGTTGCTGACTGTTGCTGCTGCACGTGATGACGGATTCGAGATGGCTATGTTCGCCCACCAGCTGGAGGCAGTACGCCAGGTGACGCTTCTGGATGTCGAGCGTTATGGAATCGGTGCGGAGCAGTTGGAGGCTGTCAAGGCGCGTTGCCTGCAATGGGCTGTAAGTGTGCGCGGACAGTCAGGTGGTGCTGACAGGACTGGCGGAGGCTAACGGACGGGGTCGGAACGGCCGTGAACGCTAGTTTAGCGTCACACCGTCGTCGGCGCGGGCGCCCAGATGCTGCCCTTCGGAGGGGCCTCTGACGCCCCGACGCTTGGTGACGCCGTCAATATGATCGACAACAAGGCCATCGACTCCTTCGAAGACCCGCGCCTCGCAGCTCCCACGGTGCCGGAGCCCCACGTGCTGGACCCTGGGAGGACGGACGACGAGGCCGACCATTCGCACAGCGTGCGTCAGGCGCTGCGGTGGCTGCTGTCGGCGGGTGAGAGTGTCCTCGCCCTGGTGGAGACCGACCAGAGTGCGCACGACCTTGTCGTCACCACGAGCCGCTGGGGGCATGTCACGCTTCGTGACCTGCTCACTGCACAGTCCGACGCTCGCGATCCTCTTGGGGACGCTCTCACACCCCTTGAGGACCTGCGTCACGTCGTCGGCCCCGGACCCAAGGACGCCAAGCGATGCGTGGAGATCGTCACCCGCGAGCGTGTCGTCACCGTCGACCTCACAGGCATCGAGGAGGGCACGGCTCACGCCAGCGCCGTCGACCGGACGTTGTGCCTGCTGCGCACCGCGATGAACCTGCCCGACGACGAGCGCGAGCACGACCCGCTCCTGAGCCGGTCGCAGCCGGCTTGTGCCGTGCTGCTCCCGACGGGCGCCTGACAGGGCCGGGATGAGCAACACGTGCAGGTGCTGGAGGTCGCGGTCGTCGCCGTCACCGGACTCGTCTTGGTCCTCGCCGCCGTCCGACGGCCCCGCCGCGGACGGTGGTGGCCGGACTCCGCCCGGTGGCCCGTCCCCGAGACGGCGATGGCCGTCGCACTGCTGACGCCCCTCGTCCTCCACCTTCTCGTCGACGGCTACCGCACCGTCATGCTCCCGGCCTACACGATGTGCGTCGGCCTTGTCCTCATGCTCGCTCGGCGCGCCCGCAGGGCCAGCGGGATCCTGGCCCCGTCCACGGCGCGCCGGCACCCGCGGCTGCGAGCGCTCGGCCGCGTCGTCACCGCGCTGCTCGGGCTCGTCGCGCTGGCCGCAGCGTCCCTGGGCGCCACGCTCCTGCCCGTCTTCGGGCTTCCCGCCCCGCGGGCCCCTACGCCGTTGGACGCACCGATCTGCACCTGACCGACATGCAGCGTGAGGAGTGGGCCACCAGTGCCGACGACGACGTGCGGGAGGTGGTCGCCACCGTCTGGTACCCCGCCGACCCCGCGCCCGCTCACGACGCCGACACCGAGGTCCTCGGCGACGAGTCGCCCAGTCCGTCGCCGGCCTGGTGGCGGCCGCTGTGTCCTCCCTCAGGCCGGTGGCCGGCGTGCTGGGCGCGCCCCTGGGCCACCTCCAGCGGATCGAGACCCGCGCGGTGCGCGACGCTGCACCCGCGGCCCACGACGGGGACGGGTTCCCGGTCGTCCTGTACTCACCGGGGCTGGCCTCCAGCCGCTTCGAGAACGTCGCGCTCATGGTTGCTGCGGTCATCGACGCGGAGGACCTTGAACTTCTGATGGAGGCGGCGGAGGACCTCGCGGACATCGAGGCCGCGGAGGCCGCTCGCACCGCGATCACTGAGAATGGAACTGTTCCATGGGATGAGGTCAAGGTGGAGCTCGGGCTCGCATGACCTACCGGATCGGGCTCAGCCCTGCGGCGGTACGTCAGCTGCGCAGGCTGGACGAACAAGCGCGGCGTCGGATCCAAGCGGCCGTGGAGCTGCTAGCTGTACTGACCGGGATCGCTGTCTACCGTGGGAAGCCTCAAGGAGCCGCCCGCTCATACACACTGGCCTCCAGGTCCCACATCTGCTTCTCGACGCTCGCTGCCAGGGCAGAGTCATCCACGCGCAGGCCGAGCTCGACGTTCCGCTCCTCGGCGCTGTAGGAGAAGTTCGCGCTACCCACCAGCAGGAACCGGTGGTCCACACTGAGAAACTTCGCATGACTCGTCACCGGCCGCTCGCCGTCGCCCGGCACCCGTGTTCGCAGCACGGCGGCGCCCGGAAGCAGTTGCGCCATCTCGTCAGTACTGAGTCTCTGCGCACCTCGTGATCCGCCCTTCAAACCAGCCCCGCCACCATGACGCCGGGCAGATCGGCCATCCGTCCTCGCGAACCACCCATCAGCCGCCTGCGCATCGACATACAACCGCACCGCCACGCCCGGCCGCTCCCGCACCAGCACCGTGAGCGCTGTCCACAACGCGGAGGAGGGCTGCAGGTTGTAGGTGGCGCAGACGACCGACGTCATCGCATTGCTCACCATGCCGAAGACGTCTCCCGTGAGGGCGCCCGCGCCCAACAGACCCGCAGGCGCCGTCCATACGGGTTCGGCCACGCGCATCCTGCTCGCTGCCCCGGCAATGGCAGACAGGACCGCAATGCTGCGCTCCCGCGCCCGGGGCCCGAGCTCGGCCGTCTCGAACAGCTCCCGGGCCCGAACGCGGTGCTCAGCGGGAACGACGACGAGTGCCTGGCTGAGCGTCGCACCGGCAGCCAGACGCGTAGCGATCCCCTCCGCCTCGGTGCCGGTGAGAAGGGCGCCGAGCATCCGCAGGGGTTCGCGATCAGCCGATGACATGCGACAGCCCTGTCTTACCCGAGCCGGACATCGCGGAAGAACGCCAGATCCGCAGAGGTCACCGTTCTGCCGTCTACCGTGTAGCCCCCGGTCAGTGGCACGACGAGGCGGCGGTCGAGGAATCGGTTCGCTCGCTCGCAGGACGTCTCCGAGACCATCGTGCAGCAGTGGCAGGCGGCACCGTGAAGGAAGTCCTCGGGATCCTGCGGCACGCGCCTGGTACACACCGGGTCCGATGAGCAGCGCATCATCCTTGTGAGCGCGGCATCGACCACCTGGGCAAGACGGTCGGGTGCCGAAAGTGCCACAAGGCCGCCGAGCGTCCCGTCGGAGTCGGAGGCCGTCGTGGTCAGCAGCATCCCGGCCGCTGCGGGCCGCGACTTACTCGCCACCCAGGCGTAGATGCGTTCGGAGATCGAAGCGGCGCCGTAGCCCGAGGACATCGCCATCTCGCGAATCAGCGCATGAGCGAGCGTGTGTACCAGCCAGTAGCGCGGCGGGACGAAACGCTCATCAGGATTGACCTCCTTGGCGGTCTCCGAGAAGCGCCGCTCCACGTTCCGCCGGTGCGCCTCCCGATGCGCCGCCCACAGCGGGCTGACGAGCACCCGCGCCTCCCAGGCAGCAACTGCCTGCTCATCGAGTTGGAGGAAGATCCCCTCACCACGGTCCTCCGTGGCGGGCACCCAGGTCGGGCAGCCACCCCGGGCAAGAGGCACGAGCCGCGCCCCGGTGTCATCGATGCGGTCGAAGTCGTCAATGCGGGTAAAGCCGAGGACGGCGTTGACCTTCCTCAGCCGGTCGACGGCGAGGACCCGGTCGACCCCGCTCGGCATCTCCCCAAGTCGGCGGGGTGAGACCACAAGCCCGCTGGCGGGGTCCTCGTGCCGTTCACCCGAAGGCTCCTGCTGGAGGTAGTTCCACTCAGGGACGAGGAGGTCCACCGGGTTCCAC
Source organism: Actinomyces respiraculi (assembly GCF_014595995.2). NCBI lineage: Bacteria > Bacillati > Actinomycetota > Actinomycetes > Actinomycetales > Actinomycetaceae > Actinomyces > Actinomyces respiraculi. Next base: position 1,742,052 of record NZ_CP063989.1, on the reverse strand, counting down.
TCCTCACGGCGGCGCAGCCGGGCCTCCTCGCTCTCAGCCGGAGCCGCGAGCTTCCTCAGCAGGCCGATGAGCTCGGCGTTGCTGAGACCAAGCAGTCCCACGGCCTCGGCGTCACCGCGCTTGAGAAGCATCCGGGCCATGGGCACATCCTCCCCGACGGTCTCACGGTCCTCCCCGAGTGCCCTGCCGAGCGCCGCCACCCGGTCCCGCTCAACCTCGGCGGGGTCGAGTCTCGGCATGTCGATGATGGACTGCGTGGTGGCGAACCAGAGGTTGGAGGCGCCCACGAGCATGACCCTGGGCTCGGCCTGGCACCCCTGGGGATCGAAGATACCCAGGTGCGGGTGGCGTCCGCGGCAGCGCGGCAGTCGGCTGCGCCCCTCCTCGCCCTGGGCCTGGGACATGGGGCGGCTGGCCCCGCAGGCCCGGCAGCTGATGATGGCGGTGGCTCCGCGCTGGGAAGTGTCGCGCATCTCCAGCTCGGGATTGGGGGCCTTGGTGCAGTGCGCCCCCTCATGCACCCACCAGTCGTAGGGGAACTCGTCGAGGTGTCCGGTGGGGCAGGCCAGCAGATAGCGCGCGGGCACGCACGGAGACCGGCGCTTCCCCTGTTTCCGCCCCGCCGATCCCGTGGGGCGCGAGCCGGATCGACGCCGACCGCGCCCGGGGCAGTCGAGGTGCTCGAAGACAGCCTGGTCCGGGCGGTAGGGGTGGGTATTGGAGTACCCGGCGACGAAGCGGCTGACCGGCGCGAGCAGGTCGCAGCCGGTGCAACGCAGCCACTGGGGGAAGATCCTTGCGGGCACGCCCAGGTCATCGCCCTCGCGGCGCCGTCCTGGCCGGGTGGGCTGCCAGGGGAAGCGCCGCAGCTCACCGACCTGGTGGCCGAGCATGAGCTGAACGGTCTCCAGGAGGCGGGGCGCGTGGACGGTGACGGGGGCGGAGTCCCGGCGCCGCCAGATGCGCTCCCAGTCATCCAGGCCGACGGGCATGATCGTGAAGTGCGGCAGGTCGATGACCGCACCGGGCCCGTAGGTATACAGCAGAGTCGTGGGCCGTGCGGAGCCGACCTTCGCGTAGTTCTTCTTCGCCTGATCGGCTGCGAGCCGGTCACCGTCACCCAGCGGGTCGACGGCGGTGGGCTCGTCCTCGATCACGGTGGCGTCAGGCTCGTTCCCCTGCGCGGTGCCCTGCTTCACTGCTCCTCCTCCTGCTCGGCGTCATCACTACTCGCGGGTTCCTGCCTCTGCCAAGCCGGTCCGTCCTCCACGGAGCGATCCATGAGACGGCTGGGATCGGGGGAGACGAGCAGATTGATCTCCGGCTGCACCTCCCGCATCGAGCCGGCGACGGCGAGGGGCGCCTCGTCTCGCTGTGGGGCGTGACCGCCACCGGATTCCGCCGAGTGTAGGAGCGCGAAGAAACGAGCGTCATCCGCGCCGCGCTCGTAGACGAGCTCGCCGCCCCGTTTCATGACGTCGGTCCCGCGGCGCGCCCATTCGCTGAGTCGAGACCGCAGGCGATCAGTCGTGTAGCGGGCGGCCTCCTCACCTCCTGCGGACCGCACCCGGTTGCGGAGGGTGTCCGCGAGACCGTCGAGCCTTTCCCGTTGGCCCGCGATGTTCCCGGCGTCGTGCTCGGGGTTGACTCCCCCGGAAGTGGCGGCCTGGGTGACGCGGGCGGCGGCGACGAGCGCCCCGTCGAGGCCACGGTCCACGGCGGTCACTGAGAACGGCGTGACGGACAGCGGCTCGACGCGGGCGTAGAAGGTCTCGTGGAAGTGCCGGAACTGCTCATAGTGGGCAAGGTCCCTCGGGCGCGCCCAGTTGCCCAGCGTGACGACGAGCCCGGGGCGGCTCGCGTCGCGGCCGACTCGGGAAGTCGCCTGGATGTACTCGGCGGTGTTCTTGGGCTGCCCGACGACGAGCATGAGGCCGAGCCGGGACACATCCACCCCCACCTGGAGCATGGAGGTCGCCAGGACCACGTCGTAGGGGTTGGCCGCCGCCTGCCGGCGTGGGACGCTCTTGCCAGCAAGGGTCGCCGCCATGGCCGCGTCCTTCGCGGCCGTGGAGTCGACATCGGGATCGAAGGTGAGTCCCATGCGGTCGAGGGTCGCGGTGATGTCGGCCGAGGAGATCCGGGAGGTGAGCTCGCCCAGGTGCAGGGCGCCGAAGTCCGTGCCCCGGCGGCGCGGCAGGCGCGAGTCTCGGCCGGGCTTGGCCAGGCCGGTCTGGATGTCGTCCTGGACGTAGCGGGCCATGCCGGCGAGCTCACGGGTGGCGGAGAAGTAGCCGACGAGCGTCATGTAGGGATCGGCCGCCTTCCCGACGCGGTCGAGGAGCAGCTGGGCGCCGGCCATGAGCACCTGGGTCACCTGGATCTCGGCGGCGGTCAGGCGCACTCCGGTGGTGGACAGGCCCACGTACAGGCGCCCCGGGTGCTCCTCGTCCACAGGAGTGACTCGGGAGAAGAACGTGTCCGAGGCGTCGAGCACCTGAGGTGGGAAGATGGTGAGGTCACGGCCGTAGAGGAGCCGGACCTGGTCGGCGGCCTTACGGACGGTAGCCGAGGAGGCGACGAGCAGTGGGGCGGCGGGGCGCCCGTCAGGGGCGGTCCAGGCGCACATGGTTTCGACGGCGGTCTCGAACAGGCCGACGGTGGTGCCCAGCGCCCCGGTGATGAGGTGGAGCTCGTCCTGGATGATGAGGTCCGGCGGCCGGAGCCTCACGGCGGGCCGGACGGTGGCGGCGGGAAGGCTTCCTTTGGCCTGGTGCCGTCCGTTGTCCGCCAGAGCGCAGCCCGCGTAGTCCGACTTTCCCCGGTGGTCGAGGCGAGGGACGTAGCCGTGGCGCTCACAGCGGCGGGCGACGTGCCCGAAGAGCGTGGCGGCGTGCCCCTCGCGGGCGAGCCGGGCGAGCTTGTCCACGGTGGCGATGACGAAGGCGGGGACCAGCCGGTAGATCTCCTCGTCCGTTGTCAGCACGGGCAGGCCGTCGGGGACGTTGTGGTCCTCGGCGGAGAAGGGGCACTCGCCATAAGGGTCGGGGCAGCGCACGACGACGCGCTCGGCCATCCCGGCCGCGTCGCCCACGGTCACGTCGTTTGGGGTCAGGGGCAGGCCGCACCAGGGGCAGTGACCGAGTTGGAGGGCGGAGAAGCGGCGTCCGGCACCGCTGCCGGGGCGGTCGCGCAGGCGCTGGAGCTCCTCGGCGGCCTCGCTCACGCGTTTGGGGGAGACGCTCGTGCCGACCCACAGGCCGATGCGGAAGGGCTCACTGCCCCAGGTGGCGGGGTCCTCGCGGCGGGCTAGCTCGGCGGCGCACACGAGGGTGGTGGCGCGCTGGAACTGCTGGGAGGTGAGCAGGCGCAGCGTGTAGCGCATGAGGACGGTGACGCCGGCGCGCCCGTCGATCGGCCCGTCCGGGGTCTCAAGGAGTCCCTGGCGGCGGCGGATGGCGAAGGCGTAGGCGGCCAGCCCCAGGTAGGCCTCGGTCTTGCCGCCACCGGTGGGGAAGAAGAGGAGTTCGACGGTGGCGAGGTCCCCGGCGCGCCGCTCGGCCGCTGGGTCGGCGAGGGCGGGCAGCTGCATGAGGATGAAGGCGAGCTGGAAGACGCGCCAGTGGTGTGGGTAGCCGCCCGCGAGGACGCGCGCCTCGGCCTCATCGAGGCTCAGGCGCCGATCTGCTGCCCGGAGGACGGCGATCTGGGAGTGGACACGCTGGTCGGCCATGACCCGGTTCATGAAGGCGAAGCAGCGGCGGACCTCCGCGCCTTCCGAGGTGTCAGCGGTGAGGTGCTCGATGCCCTCGGCGAGCTGGTCGAGGACCTGGCGGGCCTCGGCAAGAGCCTCCTCGGCCGTTACCCGCAGGTGCTCGGGCAGATTCGCGGCCGCTCTCGCCTGCTTATCCAGCCAGGTGCGGTAGGCGCTGACCATGGGCTCTAAGGCGTCGCGCAAAGCAGCAGGGCTGTTCGGGGCGGCGGAAGCGGCGGCGAGGGCACGCATGTCGAGGAGTGCACCGGGGACGTCCGCGGCGGTGGTCTGGGGCGTCTCGACCGTGGGGATCCAGGTGGTGCGGACCTGGATGGCGCGGCGGGGCGCCTCCTCGCCGGGGCACGTGCGCGGCAGGCACCAGTCGGCAGAGCAGGTGCGGCCGACGGCGAACTCAAGCCGGTCCCGGTACTGGAGGTCCAGGCGGGCTTCCTCGCTGCCGGGCTGCGGCCGTGGCCCGGAGCCCGGGGCGGGAGGGAGCATCGGGTCGTGGACGGGGAGGAAAACGGCGCGACCGTCCGCGTCCACGTCGATGTGGGTCTGGAACATCCAGGCCTCGGTGGGGATGCGCCGGGGCGTGGTGCGGTCGTTGCACAGGGCAAGCTCAATGAGGTACCGGTCGGCGGACTCATCAAGGTAGGAGTCAATGCGGAGGGTGACGTCCCCTTCGAGGAGCCGGTCCTCGGTTCGGCCCGGAGTGAGGGCAGCGGGTTCGAGGTGGATGCTGTGCTCGTGGGGGATGCGCCGGTAGCGGGTGCCCGCACCGGCAGCGTCCTGGCCTGCGTCGGTTGCCGCGGAGGTGGGTTCGTAGGTGCCCCAGCTGACGTGGACGTTGAGGGCGTCGAAGTCGGCGGGGACCTGGAAGCGCAGGCCCATGGAGGCGGGGATCATGAGCCCACGACGGACGGGCTCATCATCAGTGTCCTCGCCCCGGTCCTCCTCGGCGGTGGCATCGAGCGTGTCCTCCTCGGAGCCGGTGACGGGGACACCGGTGGAGGCCGCCGCGTCCAGCGGGTCAATGCCCTCGGAGCTGTCACCTGAAGCATCGGCGTTCGGACTCTCACCAGCGCCGCGCAGGCGGGTGGGCGCGATACGCCCGAGGAGGTAGCGCTGACTGGGCTGGGTCGAGAGAACCTCCCGGTCGCCCTCGGCGGGGCCAAGGACCTCGCGGCGCAGGACCTCCAGGAGCCCGTCTCTGGCCGAGGCGGAGGCGGTGGAGGGCTCCTCGTCGAAGACATAAGCAGTGCCATCGTGAGGAGGCGTGCTAGCGGCGCCGGGGCCGGTGGGCGGACGGAGTGGGGTGTTAGACATCGAGGGTCTCTTCCTGGACGGGGGCGGGGCTGTGCTTCCGACGCTGCTTCGTCGCGGGCTGCGCGGGTGCCTGGGTGGCGGCGCGGCGGTGGTTCTCCTCTAGGAGCCGGTCGAGGAGCTCGACGCGGGCGGCTGGGGAGATGGTCCAGCGGGTCATCTTCCGGTAGGTGTGGAAGCCGTGGCCCAAGGGGATGTCCTCCCAGCCGTAGGCGGCGGCCACGGCCTCGTCCAGCTCGCGGTGAGTATCCCGCAGGCGGTCGACATCCAGGTCCACACCGGGTGCGATGCTCGGGTCGTTGACGAGGTTGTAGAGCCTCGTGAGGCCGAGGTCCCGGCACAGCATGATCTCCCGGCGCTCCGTATCCAAGGCGCGGCCGACCGTCTCCAAGGCCTCGGTGGGCTCGGGGCGAGGGAAGGTCTCGAAGACGTCCGACGGCGTGTAGCGAGGATCGCCCCGCATTCCCGAGCCGTTCCTGATCGCCCAGGCCTGATGCAGAGAGGAGGACAGCGCCGCCTGCTCGCCGTAGGAGTCCGTCGCGAAGACGCCAAGCGCGTGGCTGAATACCTGTCCGGTCGGTACGCGCATGGGCATGACCGCCTTGCTCACCAGGGCGATAGCCAGCACCTCGTCGAGGTCCGCAATCGCCCGCCGCATGGCAGGTCGCTTCTCTCCGTACTGCCACCACCGCTGAGGCAGTGGCCTGCGGAGCGCGTAAGACCCGTCCTCCTTGAGGCGCTGACGTTCAGGCTTCACCTCGCTGAGTAGTCGCCGATAAGGTTCTTCATACGTTGAAGACCGTTCCTCCGGCCAATCATTGAAGTCAATGACCCACCGGGAGGCCGAGCAGTCGGGGCGGGAATTGAGGTCCTCGCCGTTGAGGTAGGGAAAGAGCACCTCGGCATTGCGCGGGTACTGCTCGATCCAGGCCTGCGCTTCTGTCGGTTCCAGGATGAAGCCCTTGCCGAGGACGATGCAGCCTTGGAAGGCGATGTCGGCGTTTTCCGCCAGTCGCTCGGGCCTGCCAGTCACGCGCCCCTCTGGTTCCAGGAGGGTGCTGATGCGGGCGACGGGCGCGTCGTCGCACACGCGTGGCACATTGTCCAGGACGTGACCCCGGGTGCCCCAGACGGCGGCGTATTCGAGGTTGGCGCTCTTGGCCGGCCAGGCGCGGGATTGGATGGCGCGGGTGATGGTGAAGCCTCCCTCGACCATGCGGTCGAGCCCAACTTCGCGAGTGTCTCCCTGGGCGAGGGTGTTAGTCGCGATGAGCCCGAGTGTTCCGTGACGCCGCAGCAGACTGAGAGTACGGAGGAAGAAGTAGGCGACGAGGTCCGCACTCCCCCGCTGTCCAGAGGCCAGGACGTGGACGAACCAGTCGCGGATGTTCTCACCCATGGACCCGGTGAGCTTCTGCCCACCGAGGAACGGCGGGTTCCCCACGATCGCATCGAATCCGCCGCGCTCCATGACCTCGGGGACGGCGAGCGGCCAGTGCAGGCAGTGCCAGCGCTTGTAGTCCGTCTCCACCGTCGGGATGAGACCGCGCTCGAGGATCGCCTCCAGCATGGTCACGTCTTCCTCACCCTCAGGCGGGAAGGCGCGGCCGAGGGCGACCGCCAGGTCTCCGTAGGCCTCGTTGAGCTTCTTGCCGGGCTTGGCGCCGACCGCCGGGTTTAGCCCCACGGCGACCACGGCGTCGGCCACACGCTCCAGGAGGCGCAGGTCCTCCTCGTTCTCCCGCTGAAGCCGCTGCTTCGTCGTCGTTGAGCGAGCCGGGTCTCCATCATCTACCTCGGAGGCGAGAGTGCTGCGCCGCTCCTGGACCCGCGCCAGGATCGAGTCCACATCCAAGTCCTCCGTGTGCTTGCCTGCGTGGCCGAAATCGAAAGGCCTGATGCCACTGGCGGCAGCCGGGTCAATGTGCTGGGCCCTCAGCTGGCGCAGGTCCGTGATCCCCAGCAGCGAGTTGCCCACGAAGACCTTGTCGTCCACAAAGCTGAAGGGCTTGTCCTTGTCCAGGGAGACGAGCCACAGGGAGAGCTTGCACATCTCCACGGCCATCTCGTTGATATCCACCCCATACAGGCAGCGGGCCACCACCTGGCGCAGGGCGTGGCTGCGGGCCCCGCCGGGTGAACCCGCATAAGTTCCGATGACCCCTTCGCGGGTCCACGCCTCCACCAGGTGGTCGGAGAGGAAGCGGGCCGCGGCCACGAGGAAGGCGCCCGAGCCGCAGGCGATGTCCGCCACGTGCAGGCCGAGGATCTGGTCCGAGCTCAGCGGCCGCCACGCCGATCGGTCGTTCGTCTGGTGCGGGCCCGGGTGGAAGACCAGTGGCTCCAGGGCGTAGTGCACGACCTCCTCGGCGAGGGCGCGAGGCGTGTAGTGGGCACCGGCGTTGCTCCGCGACGGCGTCTCGGTCACCACCAGGCCACCGGCCTCAATGACCACCGGACGGCCGCGCAGGTCGCGGCGGATCGCACCGATCCATGGCCGCAGGGCATCGCGCAGCTCCGGGTCCCGGGTGACAGCCAGCAGGGCCCGCTCCGCCTCTGCCGGATCCATCGTGTCCCCGGAGCGGAAGGCCTTGGCCAGGGCGCTCTTCGTGGGAGGCTTCGCCGCGCTCTGGTGCTCCTTGAGCCAGGCGATGACGGCCTCGGCGAGGTCGGCGTCATCAGCGTGCTCCTCGGCCAGGTCCTCCAGGAGACTCAGGGGCACCTCCGGCTCCGCTCCCTCGGTGCCAACGAGCCCCAGCACCGTCTCCCGAGCGCGCGTGCACGTGTAGCCGAGCAGGCCCTCGTAGATGTAGCCGATCTGCTCCACGTCAATGTCCCGGAAGGACAGGCGACGCACTTCCCCTCCTTTACCGGTCCGGGCCGTCTGGAGCGAGCGCAGCACGTGCATCATGACCCGGTCGGAGACCGCCAGGCGCAGAGCACCACTCGCGTCCGTCGCCGTGAGGAAGGGAAAGCGGGCAGGGTCGACAAGCGAGCCACCATAGGCAGGGATCCGCATGTCCTCCGTGTTGACGCCGCTGTACAGAGCCCGGGAGGTCGCCAGCAGCCGGTGCCAGGTCAGGCTCGTGCCATCCATGGACTCCTCGCCCTCGTCCCGGGCGCGCGCCTCCAGCACGTCCAGGACGCCCGCCAGGCCGTAGCCGCCGGTGTAGAGGGCCTGCGCGGGCAGGAGCCCGCGCTCCTCGGCGAAGAGCAGGAAGACGGCGCGCATCATGACGGTGACGACGGCTTCGTAGACCTCGTGGGCCTCCTCGGGCAGCGGGTCCGACCGGTCACTCGCCTCGGCGTTGAGGGCGGCCTCGGACAGGGCCGTCACCACGAGCTCGACCGCCCGGCGCACCTGCGTGCCCAGAGCCTCCGTCACCTCCTCCGCCGCCAGGACGGAGCCCTCGAAGAGGGTGGGCAGCCGGTTCTCGCTCTCCCCGCCCAGGAGGCGGCGCACGGACAGGAGCTCGCAGAAGGCGTCGCGGGTGGCCGGCTCCTCCACCCAGGTCTGGCAGTCCACGACGCCCGAGGCCGTCGCGCCGCCCTGCGGGGCGCTGACCAGTGCCCACCAGCGCCCGTCCGTCACCACGCCGATCGTGCAGGCCGACTCCCGGCTGCGCAGCATGGCCGTCATCCGGTCAATGGGGCTCGCCGCCCAGCCGTCGTCACCCGCAGCCCGCAGAGAGTCCACCGGGTCGGTGACGAGTACGAGGGCGCCGATGCTCGTCCCGTGGGCCAGGGCACCGTTCGGTGTCACCGTGACCGAGGGGAAGCCGTCGGAGACCACCCGATAGACCTCGCCGAGGGCGGGGCGCTTCGCTGCACTCGCATAGTCCCCACTCCAGCCGATGACATCGGTGAGGACCGTTTCTACCCAGGCTTCGCGCGCCCGGCGGTAGTCGGCCAGAGCCCGCTCCGAGTCCCGGTGGCTGTCCCAGGCGTCCCAGGCGCGGTCGAAGGAGGGCTTCGCCGCGCGCAGGGCCTCCCGGCGGGCCCGGTCCAGTAACGGCATACCCTGCGGGTACAGCCCTGTCATGACCGGGACCGACAGGAAGGGCCCGTCGGTGTCCACCAGCTCCAGCCACTCGCGGTGCTGCTGGGCCGCCGAACGAGCGGCGCTGCTCTTCGCACCCGCGGCACGACCTCGCCCCGCCGTCGTTCTCCGGCCTGCTCCACGCCTCGGGCTCATGACTGCGCCTCCCACTTAGTCGCGTCCTCCTCGGTGATCGCCAGCACGAGGGCCACGGGTGAGACGTAGGGCCGCACGTCCTGGTATCGCAACGCCATCGCTTCAGCCTCTCGCGCCTCCTCGCCGTCGAGGTCAACCAGGCGGTCCTCCATGGCGCGCACGTCCCGGGCACGCTGGTGGCGCTGGTCCTCCGCCCACAAAGCGAGCATCCCCTGCTGCTCGCGCTCCTCGGCGTGCAGATGCTCCAGGGAGTCGGCGAGGTTGGCACGGAAGGCCGCGAAGATGTCGTGGACGCGCTGGCTATCCGCCTGCCGACGCTCCTCAAGGTTGGCTGCCACCCTGTTCTGGAGGGTTACCGCCCGTCGCTCCGTCTCCTCCACGAGTCGGGCGCGCAGGTGCCCGTCGTCGTTCCACAGGTCGGTCAGGCGGCGGCGCACCTCCGGTCCCGCCAGCCGGTAACCGTCCGGGTCCAGGGCGCGATCCAGCACGCGGGAGAGCGTTTCCTCGGCGACCCTGTGCCCACGCAACCGCACCCCGGTGACGAAGACCTCCTCGTGCAACCGCAGGCCCCCGCGGCCCACGAGGACCAGTCGGGACAGGGAGGCGGCACACGAGTGCTCCAGACCCGGTAGCACCACCGCCGTGACCCGGCTCATCTGAGAGTGCGGGCTGAAGAGGTTCGCCCGCAGGGTGCGGGTCGCCTTGCGCATGAGCGCATGACCGAGGTGGACGTGGACGATCCCGGGCACGCGCCCCGCTTCCTCGTCGAAGGTGATCGGCCGCAGCTGCCCCGGCGCCAAGCGGGTATCGAGGCCCACCAGGGCGTCCTGCCAGGAGCGCCCCAGGAGCGGCACGGCAAAGACCGGTGCGTCGGTGTCCTCGCTGCCGACCTCCTCCAGGTGCGGCTGATGCGTGAGACTCAGTGCCTCATCGACCACTCGTCGGCCCGCTGGGGCCGTCAGGTGCATCCGCTCCTTACGGTTCTCGTAACCTGCCGCGAGGGCCGTCAGCTGCTGGTTGAGCGTGGCCGAGCCGGCCAGAGCCCGGACGATGGCCTGCTCGTCGCTCCCCCCCCCCCCGCGGGAGCCTTGCGCAGAGCGTGCCCGAGGAACTGGGTGGTCACTTCCTCGTCGATAAGCGGGTTGACGACACCCAGGTCCTGGGTCTCGGTGGCGATCTTCTCCGCAAGCCGCCCCAGGAACTCCTGGTGGCCCGCGTACAGGCCGGTTCTGCCCGTGGGAGTGAGGTAGTAGATCTCCGGGACCTCCCGCTGACCGTAGCGGTCGATGCGCCCCACCCGCTGCTCCAGCCGGGAGGGGTTGAAGGGGACGTCGAAGTTCACCAGGCGGTGGCAGTAGTCCTGAAGGTCGATGCCCTCCCCGGCGGCGTCGGTGGCCACGAGGACGCGCACCTTCTCCTCGGAGGGGCTCGCGGTGAAGCGTGCTCTGACCTCCTCGCGCTCCTCCGCGGAGGTCGATCCCCGGATCACCTCCAGGCGCTCGCCGTAACCCTGCTGGCGCAGCACAGAGACGATCCAGTCGAGGGTATCCGTGTACTCAGTGAAGATGACCACCCGCTCATTCGTCCACGTCTTCCCGTCGGGCCGGCACACGGCGTCGAGGAAGGAGAGGAGGGCCTCCAGGCGGGAGTCGGGGCGGGACTGATAGCCCCGGCCCCACGCGGCCAGTTCCTCCAGTTGCTCGCGCGTCGCAGTTGAGAGCGGGTCCGAGGCGCGGGTGGCTAGGAGCGTGTCCATCTCCGGCTGGGCGGTCAGCCCCTCCTCCTCATCGGACTGCCCCGAGCCCATGACCTCCGTGTAGTAGTCGTCATCCAGGTCGTCGAAGTCGTCGAGGCCACCGCCGGGGAGCGACTGGTCGAGGTAGCGCTCCAGGGTCTGTGCAAAGGCCCAGGGGCTGGACAGCAAGCGCTTCTTGAGCAGGAGCGCGGCGATGTCCAGGTGGCGGCGACCCTGCGAGCGGCCGGAGTCCCGCAGGAGGCCGTCGAGGGTGGCGTAGGCCTGCTCCTCATCGGGGGACGCGTCATAGGGCAGGACCTTGACCTGGCGGTTGCGGAAGTCCTTCTCCTTGATCTGCGACTTCAGGCGGCGCACCGTCACCTCGTCCAGGGCGGTGGTGTCGATGCTGGCGCCGCGGGCAAAGCGACGCGGGTCGATCATTTCCAGCAGGGCGGAGAAGGACTCGGTGTACCCGTTGTGGGGTGTGGCCGACAGGAAGAGGCGGTGCTCGCAGTTCTCGGCCAGGCGCCGCAGCGCGCGGGTGCGTTGGGAGTCGACCGCGTAGCCGCGTCCACCGCCCACCGCCGAGGGGGCCGCCGGGGCTACATGGTGCGCCTCGTCGACGACGAGCACGTCGAAGGCGTAGGAGCGGGCCGTGCCGGACCGGGCGGCGTCGGCCAGGACCTCGCGCAGGAGTCGCTGGGCGCGTACGCCGGGCAGCCATGCCATGGAGACGATGACGCGCGGGTGGAGGCGCAGTGGGTTGGCGGCCAGCCCGTAGGTGCGCCGGTCGCTGGCCATGCGGGCCGAGTCCACGATGACGAAGTCGAGGCCGAACTTCTCGCGCATCTCGTCGCGCCACTTGAGGGCCAGGCTCGGTGGGCACACGATGATGACAGAGCGGGCACGGTGGCGCAGCAGCAGTTCCTGGACCACCAGGCCCGCCTCGATCGTCTTACCCAGGCCGACGTCGTCGGCCAGTAGGAGGTTCGTACGCGGGGCTGCCAGTGCCCGGCGCAGGGGCTCGAGCTGGTAGGGCTCCAAGGTGGCCCCGGAGCGGAAGGGCGCCTGGAAGGCCTTGGGGTCGGCGGAGGTGACGGTGCCCCAGCGCACGGCGTCGACGAAGGCGCCGAGCGTGTCGGGACCGTCGAAGGCATCCGCGTCGATGGTCTCAGGCAGGCCGCGGTCCGGCACCACCGACTGCCCGACCTCCAGCTCCCAGACCACGGTGAGCTCCTCACCCATGCGGTCCTCGTCGAGGGACTGGAGGTCGACGACATGCTCGAGACGAGCGGTGCCGTCGTCGGCCGAGCTGCGGAGAAGTCCCTGGGCCTCGACATTGGTGACCGCCCAGACTGAGCCGCGGACCTGGACGACCTGTCCGGGTTCTGGCGGGGCCGGGAGGCTTCCGGCGGGAACAGGGACGTCGGTGGGTGCCGGGGTGGTCTGGGTGGTCATGATGCCTGGGTTGGGGGTTGCTGAGCGGGGCGGTGGGGGAGTGGACCTGCATCGCACTATAAGCGAGTCGTTGTGAGAGTCCTCGTATGGCAGGCGTTGCTATCGGGTCGCGAGCTACCTGGTGCCTGGGTCGATGCGCTCAGCTCTCGGTAGATCAACGGTTGCTCTGGCTCACTCAGGTGCTCGTGCCGCCCAGCGCAAGGCGGACACCGGTGCGGCGGAGCATCTCGAAGGTGTTGACCCATGCGACGCCGAGAGCCTGACAGGCATTGGGGATCTTGACTCGCTTACGTGAGCCGGACCCTGCCGTCTCGTGAGCGACGACGGTGCACGCGTGAGCGTGGTCGAGCCAGGCCCAGAAGCCGGGTGCGATGTCGAAGGCGTAGTAGCGGTTCTTCACCTTGATGAGGATGTTGGCGTCGACGAGGTACATCACGCGACTCCTACCTTCTCCGCCAGGTCCTCAAAGGTCGAGTGCTTCGCCGTCCCGAGCAGCCTGTATGCGTCGCGGTACGTCGTCCGGCCCTCCAAGGCCGAGGACACCACGGCCCGGGTAAACGGGCGCCCAAGCCGATCCAACTCGTCCTCGCCGTAGGTCCCATCCCACTCGTCCCGGAGGGAGTTGAGAGGGACGAGCGCCTTCGCTGCGACCTGGTTGCACCAGCGCTCCTCATCCTGGCCACCCCGGGCGTCGGTGTCGGCGTCGGACAGGGCGCTGCGTCCCAGCCACAGGTGCGCGAGCTCGTGAACGAGGGTGAAGATCTGAGCAGCCTTCGTGTCCGCACCGTTGACGAAGATCAGTGGTGCGACGTCGTCGGCCAGGGCGAAGCCCCGGAACTCCGCCGGGTCGAGCCTGCGGTGCGTGTCGGCGTCGACGACACCGTTGACCATGACGAGGACGCCCGATGGTCTCGGCGCGTGCGATGAGGTCGGTCATCGCCTCGGACCGGCTGTTCATGGATCGCCCGTCGAGATGGAGCGTGGAACGAATGCGAGCGGCGGCTTCCTCCACCGGAGTGGACAGCGTTGCGGAGCCGATGAAGCCGAGCGGGCTCGCGCCGGAGTTGATGACCTCGTCGCGGTACCGGTCCTGGCGCCTCTGGCAGAGGTAGATCGTCTCCAACAACTCCGCCGAGGGCTCGTCCACCCCGGCGTCGCGCATGGCCCGCATATCCGGGATGGGGAGGTTCTCAACCGGCGGCTCGGGCAGGAAGAGGAGCCCGAAGGGCGTGTGGGTGTCGGCGGCGAACTTCTCGATCTGCTTGAGGGTAGGGCGAGCGGTCCCTGTGACCCACGCGTCGAGCTTGGGGGCACGCCGGTGGGTGGTCTCCTCGTCCCAGCGCGCCCGCCGCACGGCCCAGCGCAGCTGGTCGGGCGCGACGTCAACGCGGACAGTCGTCATGTCCCCTCCTCTGCGCGCGGCCCTCTGGGCCAGTCTGCCTCATGCGTCCGGCGTGATCCGCGTGCGCTCGGGACCTGCGCGGGCGCTGATACGGCAGAGGCGCCCGCTACCTCTCCCGGGGCCGGGCTCGATTCCTGTCCGACCAGGCCACTACAGTGGACCCTGCATACGGAAGGAGGATCAGCATGCCGACTAGCAACCTGGTCCGCGTCTTCACCGAGGAAGAGCTTGAGACCCGCAGGGCGACCGTGATCGCCGAGCTGGAGCGCCGCTTCGGCAGCCTCGAGCGCGCACTCGAGCGCGAGCAGGACTGGGACTACGACGACGAGGAGGCTCGCCTGTTCTCCGAGTACCACGCCGTGGTCTTCCTCCTGTCCGACTGATGGAGGACCTCTCTGCGCAGGAGCGTCAGACCCACGACTTCGCCGCTCAGACCACGACGACCGTGCGCACGGTGTGCCCTACTGCACCCGACTGGGTCGCTGAGGTCAGCATCCACAAGGGTGTCTGGAAGGCCACCATTGCCGCCCCTGACGACAAGCCGGTTGTCCTGACCGTCGAGGGTAGAAGGCTCCTCCGGCTCAAGGTGTCTTACGAGTGCACGACTTCTGCACGGCACTCCTACATGCTGGTGGAGACGTCGACCTTCGAACTGCTGCCCGCTAAGGGGAGAGAACCGCTGGTGCGAATTGACTACCTTCGTCATCCAGAGTCGGACGTGCCGTGCGGCCACCTTCACGTGCACGCGCACCGAGACGACTGGACCTTCGCGATGACCCGTAACGGGGTCGGAAGCAGACGGCGTTCAGTCGCCCGGCGAGCGAGCGCGGAACGTGCCCCTCAACTCTCCGATGTCCACTTCCCGGTCGGCGGTCCGCGACTGCGTCCCACCCTCGAGGACTTCTTGGAGATGCTCATCCACGACATCGGTGTGGACCACACCGATGACGCCCTTGTGGTCCTGGCCCGGCAACGTCAGGCATGGCGCATCGACCAGATTCGGGCTGCCGTCGCCTCACTGCCTGAGGTTGCTGCCGACGTCCTGCGCGACGCGGGATACACCGTAAGCCCAGCTGCTGAGAAGGATCGGCCTCTTGCCGATCCCCGCGCCTGGCTCACCCGGTACTAACCGTTGTCGGCCACGACGCCAGCATGAGCAGTCATCGGCGAGCCCGATGCAGGGCGGTCGCGTAGTCTGCCGACGAATCCTCGTGCAGGCCTGATACGACGGCCTCTCGGGTGATCCCTCAAGCCGCCCGGCACCGCTGGCTGCCAGGTGCGCTGACCGTCTGTCGTCAGCGGCGTCGGCCGCATCCCAGGGGGTTCGCGTGGTCGTCGGGGGTGGCATCCTCCAGCTACCCGCCCACCGCGCCCGTGGCACAGTCGCTGGCCTGACGGGCTCAGCCGCCGGTCGCGCACACCGCCCATGTCCACGCGGCGGACATGAACCGTGAGCGCCGTCGGCACCCCTGCCTAGATTCGCGGAATCGCGCCGTTTCCTTTCGGCAGGTTGAGTGTGTGGGTCGGTCATGTCCGCCGCGTGGACACTGCTCGCGCCGAGGGGCTGACTGGGATCGCGACCACCTGGGTGGGCTCGGCGGCGGGATACTCCTCGCGCCAGGGCGCTGCCCCTCGAGCCCACCAGTGGCCCAGAGGCGTCAAGAGTCAGGCCAGACGACCAGGTCCTGACCCAATGCTCCTGTGGCTCTGGGGTGACTGGTGCTGGCGGGTGAGGCTGTCGGTGGGACGGCCCCGGCGCGTCTGCTCACCAACGATCGCTCGAGGGGCCCGTTCGGACTCCGAGGGCCTGTCTGACGATACGATTTCTGAAGCCACTCGGCGCCGTTGGCTGCCGGGTGCGCCGACCGTCTGTCGTCAGCGGCGCCGGCGGCATCCCAGGAGGTTCGTGTGATCGTCAGTGCCCGCCGTGCCTGTATCCGGCCCGCCGCGCCCCGGCTGGCGTCTTCGCGCCCCGCCGTGTCCCGGCCCGCTTCGCCCGGGCCGGCCTCCTCGCGCCCCGCCGTGTCCCGCCCCGCCGCCCGCCTCGGAGCCGCCTCATGACCCCCCGCGGACGCCGACCGGCGGGCAGCCCCGACGCGCGCGAGGCGATCCTCGCCGCCGCGCGCACGGCCTTCGCCCGCGACGGCTACACCACCTCCCTGCGCGGGATCGCCCGCGACGCCGGGGTGGACCCGGCGCTCGTCCACCACTACTTCCCCGACCGTGCCGCGCTCTTCTCCCAGGCGGTCGTCGGCGGCGTTGACAGCATCGACGTCACCCTCGACCCCGCCGTCATCGAGCAGGTGCGCCAGGCCGAACCGTCGCGGCAGGGGGAGATGATCATTCGGCTGTTCCTCACTACCTGGGACCGGATGGGGCGCGAGCGCTTCACCGCTGTCGTGCGCGCCGCCATGAGCGACGAGTCCGTCATCGCCGGCATCCGTGACGTGCTCGTCGGTGTGGTCATCGCCCCGGTTGTGGCCGCCGTCGCCCCCGACCGGGTCGAGCTGCGCACCCAGCTCATCGCGAGCCAGGTCATCGGCCTGGGCATGGTGCGCTGGGTCGCGCAGATGTCCGCCGTGCGCGACGCCGACCGTGAGGCGCTGGTGCGCGCCGTCGGACCGGTCGTCCAGCGCTACCTCACCGGCGACCTCGGCCCCGAGGCCTGAGCGTCCGGCGGGGCTGGCCGACCCGGCCGGCCGCCTCGCGCATTCCGGCTGAGCCGACCGGCGGGCCCGCCCGACCCGGCCGGCCGCCTCGCCTGCTCCTCTTGACCGGGGAAAGCCCCGTTCCTATATTCATCACATGATGAAAAACGTCGGAGGCGCCCCCGGCGCCGCATCCGGCCTCCCGTCGGCCGCATCCCGCCCCGCCGTCGAGGTCCGCGACCTGCACGTGAGCCGCTCGGGCACCGAGATCCTCCACGGCCTCGACCTCACCCTCGACCCCGGCACCGTCACCGGCCTGCTCGGTCCCTCCGGCAGCGGCAAGACGACCCTCATGCGCACCCTCGTCGGCGTCCAGCGCTACCACGGGCACGTCACCGTCCTCGGCTGTGAGCCCGGCCGCCCGTCCGTGCGCGGGCGCGTGGGCTACATGACCCAGGGCCTGGCCGTCTACCGCGACCTCACCGGCAGGCAGAACGTGCGCTACTTCGCCCGCCTGGCGGGTACCCGCGCCCGCGACGTCGAGGAGGCCCTCGACACCGTCGGGCTCAGCTCCATCATGGACCGGCCCGTGTCCACCTACTCCGGGGGAGAGGCCAACCGCGTGAGCCTGGCCTGCGCACTCGTCGCCGACCCCGACCTGCTCGTCATGGACGAGCCCACCGTCGGCCTCGACCCGCTCACCCGCGAGGACCTGTGGACCACCTTTAGGACCATGGCCGACTGCGGCACCACGCTGCTCGTCTCCAGCCACGTCATGGACGAGGCCTTCCGCTGCGACCGGGTCCTGCTCATGCGCGAAGGCCGGCTCCTGGCCTCCACCACCGCCGACGACCTGCTGGATACCACCGGCGAAAACACCCTTGACGCCGCCTTCCTCGCCGTCGTCACCGGCTCTCAGGCCGGTCACCCCGGTTCCCCGGCCGGCACGAGCCCAGGCTCTCCGGCCGGCCGCCCCGGTTCCCCGGCCGGCACGAGCCCCGCCGGCCCGGCCGACCACCCTGCCACCCCCTCCAACCCCACCCAGGACGCCCGATGATGACACTGCGCACCTACCTGGCCACCACCGCCCGCATCCTCGCCCAGCTGCGCGCCGACCGGCGCACCGTCGCCCTCATCGTGGCCGTGCCCTCCGTCCTGCTCACCCTGCTGTACTTCGTCTACCAGGACTCGCCGGGTGCTGACCTGCTGTTCAACCGCATCGCCGTGTCCATGACAGCGATCCTGCCCATGACCGTCATGTTCCTCGTCACCTCCGTCGCCATGCTGCGCGAGCGCGTCAGTGGCACCCTCGAGCGGCTGTGGACGACGCCCACCCACCGCGCCGACGTCCTGTTCGGCTACGCCGCCGCCTTCAGTGCCACGGCCGTCGGCCAGAGCCTCGTCCTGTGCGCCGTCGCCGGGTGGGCGCTCGGCGTCACCGTCGAGGCCGGATGGGCCTGGGTGGTCCTGCTCGCCCTCATGAACGGCTTCGTGGGCGTGTCCCTGGGCCTGCTCGTCTCCGCCTTCGCCCGCAGCGAGTTCCAGGCCGTGCAGTTCATGCCCGTCGTCGTCGCCCCCCAGCTCTTCCTGTGCGGCCTGCTCGTGCCGCGCGAGAACATGCCCCGCCTGCTGGAGGTCGTCGGCGACGCCCTGCCCATGAGCTGGGCGGTCGACGCCGTCACCGAGGTGGCGGTCTCAACGGATGTCTCCACGGACTACGCGCGCCGCCTGGGCCTCCTGCTGATCTTCGGCCTTGTTGCGCTCACGGTGGCTGCTCTCACGGTCCCGCGCCGCACCCGGTGAGCGACGGCGGGCCGCTAGCATGTGCCCACGATGACGAATCCGCCCATCAGCCCAGTAGCCGCACCGACGGCGACCATCTCCCGCAGCCCCCGGAGTACAGCGACCGCACCTCGCGCAGCGCACACCGTGCGCACAGTGCACACAGCGCACGAGGACGTCACCCGCAGCCTCGTGCTGCCCAGTGACCTCGCCCCCGTGACCCTCCTCGGCGCCCACGACGAGGTGCTGCGCGCCATCGAGCGCGGTTTCCCCGACGTGCGCATCCACGTGCGCGGTACGGGCGTGTCCGTCACCGGCGACAGCACCCGCGTCGACATGGTCATCCTGCTCGTCACCGAGCTCATCGACGTCGCCCGCGCCGGGACACCCCTGACCGCAGACGCCGTCGAGAGGTCCATCGGCCTGCTGGACGCCGCCGCCCGCCCCACCGAGGTCCTCACCGACGACGTCCTGACCACCCACGGCCGCTCCATCCGCCCCAAGTCCCTCGGACAGAAGGCCTACACCGACGCCATCGAGACCTCCACGATCACCTTCGGCATCGGCCCCGCCGGCACCGGCAAGACCTACCTCGCCATGGCCAAGGCCGTCGACGCCCTCGCCCGGCGCCGCGTCTCACGCATCATCCTCACCCGCCCCGCCGTTGAGGCCGGTGAGAACCTCGGCTTCCTGCCCGGCTCCCTCACCGACAAGATCGACCCCTACCTGCGGCCCCTCTACGACGCCCTGCACGACATGCTCGAGCCCGAGGCCCTGCCCAAGCTCATGGCGGCCGGCACCATCGAGGTCGCGCCCCTGGCCTACATGCGCGGGCGCACCCTCAACGATGCCTTCGTCATCCTCGATGAGGCCCAGAACACGAGCCCCGAGCAGATGAAGATGTTCCTCACCCGCCTCGGCTTCGGCTCCACAATGGTCGTCACCGGCGACATCTCCCAGATCGACCTGCCGGGCTCGCGCCCCTCCGGCCTCGTCCTCGTGCGTCGCATCCTCGACGGCGTGGATGACATCAGTTTCTGCGAGCTCTCCAGCGCCGACGTCGTGCGCCACCGCCTCGTGGGCCGCATCATCGACGCCTACGCCCAGCATGACGCCGAACGCGCCGCCGCCCAGGCGCAGGCGGGCCTGGCGCACGCGGGGGAGGATCACCGCCCCCGGCCCGCCACCGCCCGCCGCGCACGCACACCCCAGGACGTCCGCAACGCCACAGGGAGGACCAGCGCATGAGCACTGAGGTCAACAACGAGACCGAGGTCGCCCTCGACCTCGCCGAGTTCGCCGCCATCGCCGAGCACGTCCTGCACCACATGCACGTCAACCCCCGCGCCGAGCTCAACATCCTGTTCATCGACCCCGAGCCGATGGAGGAGCTGCACGTGCGTTGGCTGGACCTGCCCGGCCCCACCGACGTCATGAGCTTCCCCATGGACGAGCTGCGCCCGGGCACCGCCGAGTCCGAGACCCCCGCCGGCACCCTCGGCGACATCGTCATCTGCCCGCAGGTGGCCGCCCGTCAGGCCCTGGAGGCCGGGCACTCCACCGCCGAGGAGATGCTGCTGCTCACCGTCCACGGCATCCTCCACCTCTTGGGTTACGACCACGCCGAGCCCGAGGAGAAGAAGGAGATGTTCGACCTCCAGCGCACCCTCCTGCTCACCTTCCTCGCGGAGCGAGGCGCATGAGCGCACCCCCCGCCGCGCTCCTGCTTGTCGCCGCGGTCCTCACCCTGGCCTGTGGCGCCCTGCTGTCCGCCGGGGAGGCCGCGCTTACCCGCATCACCCGGGCAGCCGCCGAGGACCTCGTGGAGGAGGGGCGCCGGGGTGCCGAGCGCGTCCTCGACCTCGCCAGTCGGCGCAGCCGGGTGCTCGCCTCCGTCGGCGCGGTGCGCGTGGGCGTCGATATGCTCGCCGCAGTCCTGCTCACCCTGGCCGTCTCCGGTCTCATCGAGGTCTGGTGGGCCGTCCTGGCGGTCTCCGTGGCCGCCAACGCCGTCCTGCTCGGGCTCGTCGTCGGCATCTCCCCACGCTCCCTGGGCCGACGAAACCCCAGCGGTACGCTGCTCTTCCTTGCCGGTGCCCTCGAGCGCGTCGACGCCCTCGGCGCGCCCTGGCGCTGGTTCGACGAGCGCTTCGGACGCGCCTCCACCCTCACCGACGCCGAGGCCCTGGCCGAGGTCACCGAGGACCTGCGCGAGATGATCGACGAGATCGGCGAGGCCGAGTCCATCGAGGACGAGGACCGCGAGATGCTGCGCAGCGTCGTCGCACTCGGCCAGACCCTCGTGCGCGAGGTCATGGTCCCACGCACGGACATGGTCACCATTGACGTCAACGAGCCCGCCAGCGCCGCCATGCGCCTGTTCACCCTTTCCGGCTACTCACGCGTTCCCGTCGTGGGGGAGGACGCCGACGACGTGCGCGGCATCGTCTACCTCAAGGACGTCCTGCGCCGCCTGGCCGACCACCCCGAGCACGCCGAGCGGCCCGTCCTCGGCTTCGTGCGCGAGGCCACCTGGGTGCCTGAGACCAAGGCCGCCGACGACCTCCTGCGCGAGATGCAGACCGACCACGTCCACATGGTGCTCGCCGTGGACGAGTACGGCGGCACCGCGGGCCTGGTGACCATGGAGGACCTGCTCGAGGAGGTCGTCGGCGAGCTCCAGGACGAGCACGACCACGCCGAGCCCGAGGTCGAGGACCTGGGGCAGGGCGCCTACCGCGTGCCCGCCCGCCTTGGTCTGGATGACCTGGGTGCGCTCTTCGACCTGGAGATTGACGACGACGACGTCGACACCGCCGGTGGTTTGCTCACCAAGGCCATCGGCCGGGTCCCGCTGCCCGGCGCCACCGGCCGCACGCAGGGGCTCAGGCTCGTCGCGGACGAGGCCACGGGCCGGCGTCGGCAGGTCACGAGCCTCATCGTCAGCCGCGACGAGCAGAGCAGCCAGGAGCACTGACCCCGGCGCCCAGGTGGGACGGACGACGCAGCCGGGTCCACGTTCAGCTCCAGCCGCCTGACCCCGGCGCCCAGGTGGGACGGACGCTCCCACCGGCGGGGAGTACCGATACCATCTCAGCCGCGGCACCCGCCCGCACGAGTAGGCCCCACGGGCCGTGACCACCTAGGAGAACCCATGTCTGACGCCCCCTTCCGCTTCCCCAGCGACGACGAGCTCATGGCCGGCCCCAACGCCTTCGACGACGAGGGCGCTGAGTCGGTCGAGGATGAGCATGAGGGCCAGGACGACGACGGCGCCCTGCCCGCCTCCGCCCGGGTCGAGATCACCGTCCCCGAGGTGCCCGAGGGCCACCGTGCCGGCTTCGCCTGCCTCGTCGGCCGCCCCAACGCCGGCAAGTCCACCCTCACCAACGCCATGGTCGGCCAGAAGGTCGCCATCACCTCCGGGCGCCCTCAGACCACCCGCCACAACGTGCGCGGCGTCGTCAACCGCGCCGACGCCCAGCTCGTCCTCGTCGACACCCCCGGCCTGCACCGCCCCAGGACCCTCCTGGGCAAGCGCCTCAACGACCTCGTGCGCGAGACCCTGGCTGACGTCGACGTCATTGTCTTCTGCGTGCCCGCCGACGAGAAGGTCGGACCTGGGGACCGCTTCATCGCACGTGACCTCGCGGACTCGCGTCGCCCCGTCGTCGCCGTCGTCACCAAGGCGGACACCGTCAGCCGCGAGGCCCTGGCCGCCCAGCTGCTCGCCGTCAACGACCTGGGCGACTGGGCCGACATCGTCCCCGTCTCCGCCCTGCGCGGCGAGCAGGTTGACGTCCTCGAGGACGTCCTCATCGGCCACCTGCCGCCCTCCCCGCCCCTCTACCCGACCGGCGAGGTCACCGACGAGCCCCAGGCCGTCATGATCGCCGAGCTCGTGCGCGAGGCCGCTCTCGAGGGCGTGCGTGACGAGCTGCCCCACTCCCTGGCCGTCGTCGTCGACGAGATCGTTGACCCCCGCACCGACCGCACCGGCTCCTTCATCAAGGGCGCCGGGGGCCGCCTGCAAGTGCGGGTGAGCCTCGTCGTCGAGCGGGACTCGCAGAAGGCCATCATGATCGGCAAGGGAGGCTCGCGCCTGAAGGAGATCGGCGTCATCTCCCGCAAAGGCATCGAGACGCTGCTCGACCGCCCCGTCTACCTCGACCTGCACGTGCGTACCTCCAGGGACTGGCAGTCGGACCCGAAGGCGCTCGCCAGGCTCGGCTTCTGATCCCCGGTGCGCCCCGTCGAGCCCGAGGAGCGTGAACGCAGGCAGCGGGAGCGCGCCTCCCGCCGCCGGGCCCGGCGCGCCGACCCGGCCCACCTCACACGTGGCGAGCTCACCGCCACGATCACCTGGCTGCGCGTCGTGCCCCCACGCGCCTGGAGCCTGCTCACGCGCCTGTGGCGCGAGGAACGTGCCCGCCTGGCCGTCATGGCGGCCGGTGTGCTCGCCGCCGTCCTGGTCCTCACCCTCGTCGGTGCCGGGCAGGCCGAGATCGTCGGGATCGTCACCACGGTGGCCCTGGGTGCGCTCGTGCTCGCCGTCTCCTGGGACCACCGCACCGCCGGGTCCGTCGTCGTCACGGTCCTGGCACTGTCACTGCTGGGCTCCCTCGCCGGACCCCGATGGTCCCCGCAGCCCGCCCAGGACGCGCTCGTGCCCTCCACCACCGACACGCGCATCGGGGGCGCCGTCACCACCGCCGACGTCGGTACCTACGCCATCCGCGCCACCGAGGTGAGCCTGCCGCAGAAGGACGGCACGACGGTCACCGGCCTGCTGCGCCAGCCCCTGGGCGCCGACGGCGAGCCCCTGACCGGCACCGTCGGCGTCGTCTTCATGCACGGTGCCGGCACCCACACCTGGCGCGGCTTCCGCGAGCAGGCTGAGGCCCTGAGCGGCGCCGGCGCCACCACCCTGGTCCCGGACAAGCCCACCCAGGACTACACGCTCACCGAGCGCGACTACGAGCTTATGGCGGACAACTACGCCTACTCGATCAGCTACCTGCGTTCCCTGCCCACCGTCAAGGCCGACGGCGTCGGTGTCTATGCCGAGTCCGAGGGCGGATTCCCCGGCGTCATCGCCGCAGGGCGCGATGCGGACCTCGCCTTCCTCGTGCTCGCCAGCGCCCCCGTGGTCCAGTTGCGCCAGCAGGCGACATACGCGGCAGGCACCTACCTGAGCAGGGTCGGGGTGCCCGGCCCGCTGCTGACCGCCGTCGCCCGTCTGCTGGGCACGCGCGAGCTGCCGCGCGGCGCCTTCCGCTACGCCGATTTCGACGCCACCTCCTACCAGCAGCGCGTCACCGCTCCCGTGCTCATGCTCTACGGCACCGCGGACTCCTCCATGCCCCTCGTCCAGGGGCCGGCGACCATCTGGCGCGACATCCAGGTGGCGGGCAACACTCAACTGACCGTGCGCTACTACGCGGACGCCAACCACGGCCTGAAGCTGGGCAACAGCACCGACGGCGTCCTCGCCCCCGGCGTGGCCCGTGACCTCGCCCGCTGGGTCACCGGCCTGCCGATCACCGCCTCAGCTGAGCCGCGCGTCGCCGGGGCCACCCCCGTCCAGGACTTCTGGGCCCAGGCGCCGGGCCGCACGCGCTGGTACGCCTCGGGGGACCTCATGCTTGCCGGCATCCTCACCGGCCTGGCGCTGCTGGTCGCCTCGGGGGCCGGCTGGGCGCTGGGACAGCTGCCCAGGCTCGTGGGACGGCGGGGCATGCACCTGCCCGATCCCGTGGGGCGCTGGGCCGCCGCCCTGGCACTGGCCGTGCTGGCCGCCTGGGTGCTCTACCTCGCCTATGTCGGGATGGTGGCACGCCTGGCCCTGTCCTACTCGTCCAACCCGTGGATCTCCTACGGCGGCTGGCTGGCGGCCCAGCTGACTGCGCTGCTCGCCGTCGTCATCCTCGTCAAGCTCGTCGGGCGGGTCCTGCTCGTGCGTGGGCACGTGCGCCACGGACGAGACGAGGGCGGACGCTGGCTCACGCTGCCCTCGGCCGCGGTGCTGGCCGCCGCGGTGACGGGCTCGGTGCTGCTGCTGGCCGCGCTGGCCTACTGGGGGCTGTTCCCCATGCTCGGCTGAGCAGGGGAGCGGGGCACCGTCGTCGGAACAGCAGGTGGGAGTCCACCGGAGCGTCCACGGAGTGACGCATCATGCACGGACGGGCGGATCGCGGTAACGTCGCACCCGTGCGAGCGACCATGAGCCTGCTGCTTAGTCGCCGCGGCGGGGCCTGACCGGGCCGGCGACCCGACCGCGGCTGATTCGTGTTGCCGGCCCCCGGGCGTGCTCCGTGCCGCCCGCTCACCACACCGCCCAGGAGAAGCCCATGCGCACCGCCCGCCCCGCCCCCCAGCAGCCCTCCGGCATGCCCTACACGAAGTACGCGCCCTTCCAGGACACGGTTGTCACCGACCTGCCCGACCGCACCTGGCCCACCAAGCGTCTGACGCGCGCACCCCGCTGGCTGTCCACCGACCTGCGCGATGGCAACCAGTCCCTCATCGAGCCGATGGGGCCCGAGGCCAAGCGCGCCCTGTTCGACCTGCTCGTGCGCATCGGCTTCAAGGAGATCGAAATCGGCTTCCCCGCCGCCTCCCAGACCGACTTCGACTTCGTGCGCTCCCTCGTCGCCGACAACGCGATCCCCGAGGACGTGACGATCAGCGTCCTGACCCAGTCTCGCGAGGACCTCATCGACCGGACCCTGGACGCCTGCATCGGCATCCCGCGCGCCACGGTCCACCTGTACAACGCCCTGTCCCCGCTGTTTCGCGAGGTCGTCTTCCGCATGGGCAAGGACGACGTGCGCGAGCTCGCCGTCGCCGGCACCCGCATGGTCATGGCCCGCGCCGAGAAGGTCCTGACCGAGGACACCATCTTCGGCTACGAGTACTCCCCGGAGATCTTCGTCGACACCGAGCGCGACTACACCCTCGAGGTCTGCGAGGCCGTCATGGACGTGTGGCAGCCGGAGGCTGATCGCGAGATCATCCTCAACTTGCCCGCCACCGTCGAGCGTGCCACCCCCAACGTGTACGCGGACCAGATCGAGTGGATGAGCCGCAACCTCTCGCGCCGCGACGTCGTCGCCCTGTCGCTGCACAACCACAACGACCGGGGCTCGGGTGTCGCCGCCGCCGAGCTGGGTCTGCTTGCTGGTGCCGACCGGGTCGAGGGCTGCCTCTTCGGTCACGGTGAGCGCACTGGCAACGTCGACCTCATCACCCTGGCCCTCAACCTCTTCAGCCAGGGTGTGGACCCGATGCTCGACCTGTCGGACATTGACGAGGTCCGCCGCGTGGTGGAGACCTCCACCCAGATGGACGTGCCTCCGCGCACGCCCTACGCCGGTGAGCTCGTCTACACCTCCTTCTCCGGCTCCCACCAGGACGCCATCAAGAAGGGCTTCGCCGCCCGGGCCGAGGCGGTCGCCGCCGCGCATGCCGAGGGGCTCGACGGCGAGGCCGCGGAGACGGCGGTGCCCTGGGTGATGCCGTACCTGCCCATCGACCCGCACGACGTCGGCCGCTCCTACGAGGCCGTCGTGCGCGTCAACTCCCAGTCCGGCAAGGGGGGCGTGTCCTACCTGCTCAAGCACAGGTACAACCTCGACCTGCCGCGCCGGCTCCAGATCGAGTTCTCCCGCATTGTCCAGCGGCACACGGACACCTATGGCGGCGAGATCGACGCGGCCACCCTGTGGTCGATCTTCGCCGACGAGTACCTGCCCGCCCGCCAGGCGCCCGAGTCGGGGCTGGAGTCCTGGGGCCGCTTCGAGCTCAAGGGCGCGACGCTCACCTCGGCCGGCGACGAGGACTCGATCCTCACGGTCACGGTGCGCGACAACGGCGAGCGTCGACTGCTGACCGCCTCCGGCAACGGTCCGCTCGGCGCCTTCGTCACTGCGCTGGAGCAGACGGGCGTGAGCGTGCGCATTCTCGACTACGTCGAGCACGCGCTGAGTGAGGGCCGTGACGCGCGCGCCGCCTCCTACGTCGAGTGCGAGGTCAACGGCCAGGTCCTGTGGGGTGTGGGCATCGACCCGTCGATCACGACCTCCTCCTTCAAGGCCGTCATCTCCGCCGTCAACCGCGCCCTGCGCTGACACCCCTGACGCCCAACTCGCGACGTTCAGGGCCGAAAGTCCTGCGCGTCGCGGCGTTGTGTCGCACACTCGGATCTGTCCCTGATCATCGAGTGAGAGCGAGCCGCATATGGCGACCCAGGACAGCCCCACCCCGACGAGCCCCGCCCACACCCGCGCCTGCCCCGACGACCTGTGGGCCGTCGGCCAGCGTGCCACCGCCCGAGCCCGCCGCTGGGCCGACGCCTCCGCCCACGAGCCCGTCCCGCGCAGTGCCTCCCTCCTGGCCGGCATCCTCGCCGACCCCGATGGCCTCGAGTTCATCACCCGCTTCACCGACGACGTCGTGCGCCCCACCGACCTCGACGTCGCCGGGGCCGCGCTCGCCCGCCTGGCCGCCAGGCGCACCAGCTTCCTGCCGAGGCTGCTCGGTGCCGCCACCGGCGTCGGCGGGCGCGTTGCGCGCCTCGCCCCGCGCACCTCCGCCAGGATCGCCCGCCGCACCTTCCGCGAGCTCGTCGGCGACCTCGTCGTCGACGCCACCGAGGCCAATCTCGGACCCGCGCTCGCCCGCCTGCGCGAGGGCGGCAACCGCCTCAACGTCAACCTCCTGGGCGAGGCCGTCCTGGGGGAGAAGGAGGCCGAGCGGCGCCTCGCCGCGGTCACAGGACTCGTCACGCGCGACGACGTCGACTACGCCTCCGTCAAGGTCTCCGCCGTCACCGGCCCCCACAACCCCTGGGGACACGAGGAGGTCGTCGCCCACGGCGTCGAGGCCCTCACACCCCTGTACCGCACCGCCCGCGACCACGGCACCTTCCTCAACCTCGACATGGAGGACTACAAGGACCTCGATCTGACCATCGAGGTCTTCACCGCCATCCTCGATCAACCTGACCTGCGAGGCTACGAGGCGGGCATCGTCCTGCAGGCCTACCTGCCCGACTCCCTGGCCGCCATGGAG
This sequence comes from Actinomyces respiraculi, assembly GCF_014595995.2. Taxonomy (NCBI): domain Bacteria; kingdom Bacillati; phylum Actinomycetota; class Actinomycetes; order Actinomycetales; family Actinomycetaceae; genus Actinomyces; species Actinomyces respiraculi. The sequence goes on along the minus strand of NZ_CP063989.1, from coordinate 1,714,680 downwards.
CGCCTCCAGGACTGGGCCGCCGCCCGCGTCGCCTCCGGCGGAAGCCGGGTCAAGGTCCGCATCGTCAAGGGCGCCAACCTGTCCATGGAGCGCGTCGACGCCGAGATCCACGGCTGGGAGCTGGTCACCTGGCCCAGCAAGCAGGCCACCGACACCAACTACAAGCGGATGCTTCAGTGGGCCATGACGCCTGAGCGCCTGGCCAACGTCCGCCTGGGCGTAGCCGGCCAGAACCTCTTCGACGTCGCCTTCGCCTACGAGCTGCGCGAGGCCCGCGGCGCCCAGGACGACGTCGAGTTCGAGATGCTCTCCGGCATGGCCCCCGGCATCGCCGAGGTCGTGCGCCGCGACGTCGGCCAGCTCCTCCTGTACGTGCCCGTGGTGGACCCCGGCGAGTTCGACGTCGCCATCTCCTACCTCGTGCGCCGTCTCGAGGAGAACGCCGCCCCCGAGAACTTCATGTCGGGCGTCTTCGACCTCGCCTCCGACCCCGTCGTCTTCGCTCGCGAGCAGCAGCGCTTCCTCGATGCCCTTGCCGACCTCGACCCCGGTGCCCCCGTGCCCGCGCCTCGCCGCGCCCAGGACCGCCTCGCCGAGCAGGGAGCCCCCGTTGCCGGGCCGCCCGCCCCGGGTCCCCTGCCCGAGTACGCCCCCGCCCCCGACTCCGACCCCGCCCTGCCCGCCAACCGCGAATGGGCGCGCCGCATCGCCGCCGCCATCCCCGGCTCGAAGCGCGGCATCGACGACGTGCGCTCCGGCGAGGCCCTCCTGGCCACCGTCGAGGATGTGGACAGCGCCATCGCCGGACTCACGAGCGCGCAGAGGGCCTGGGCGGCCCGACCCGCCGCAGAGCGCGCCGCCATCATCGACCATGCCGGGGACATCCTCGCCTCCCGCCGGGCCGAGCTCATCGAAGTGGCCGCCGCCGAGACCGGCAAGACCATCGACCAGTCCGACCCAGAGGTCAGCGAGGCCATCGACTTCTGCCGCCACTACGCGCGGATGGCCCTGGAGCTGGCCGATCCCGACTACCTCACCGGCGCCCGCTTCACCCCCGCGCGGGTGAGCGTCGTCGCCTCGCCCTGGAACTTCCCACTGGCCATCCCCACCGGGGGAGTCGTGGCCGCCCTGGCCGTGGGCAGCGCCGTCGTCCTCAAGCCCGCCCCTCCCGCCCGCCGCTGCGGCGCCGAGATCGTGCGCGCCCTCCACGCCGCCGGGGTGCCGCAGGACGTCCTCATGCTCGCCCCCATCGAGGATGGTGATGTCTCCCAACACCTCGTCACCCATGAGGGCGTCGAGCGCGTCATCCTCACCGGCTCCTACGACACCGCCCGCCTCTTCCGCTCCTGGAAGCCCTCCATGCGCCTCCTGGGGGAGACCAGCGGCAAGAACGCCATCATCATCACCCCCTCGGCCGATCCCGACCTCGCCGTGCGCGACGCCGTCGCCTCGGCCTTCGGGCACGCCGGCCAGAAGTGCTCGGCCGCTTCCCTCCTCGTGCTCGTCGGCTCGGCGGGCCGGTCGGAGCGCATCGCCCGCCAGCTCGTCGACGCCACCGCCTCCCTGCGGGTCAAAGGGCCGGAGCACCTGGACTCCCAGGTGGGGCCCGTCGTCGTCCCGGACGACCCCAAGGCGCGGCGGGGGCTGACCACCCTGGGGCGCGGGGAGCACTGGGTGCTCGCCCCCAAGCATCTGGGCGGGGGCCTGTGGCGCCCCGGCGTCCGCGCCGGTGTGGCCCCCGGCAGCGAGTATCACCTCACCGAGTACTTCGCGCCGGTCATCGGCATCATGAGGGTGGATACGCTCGCCGAGGCGATCGAGGTGGTCAACGCCGTCGACTACGGGCTGACCTCCGGGCTGCAGACCCTCGACCCCGCCGAGCTCGCCCAGTGGCTCGACGGGATCGAGGCCGGCAACCTCTACGTCAACCGTGGCATCACCGGCGCCATCGTGCGGCGCCAGCCCTTCGGCGGCTGGAAGCGCTCCGCCATCGGCGCCACCACGAAGGCCGGCGGCCCCTCCTACCTGCTCGGCCTGGGGGAGGTCTCCCCGGCGGAGGGCGCCGAGGCGGAGGCCGAGAGCGGCTCACTGTCCGACGTCGATGAGCGCGTCGCGGGGCTCTTCGAGGCTGTGCGCCACGAGCTCGTCCGCGCCGACGCCGCCTGGCTGCGCCGCGCCCTCGTCGCAGACGCCGCCGCCTGGCAGGAGCGCTACGGCCGGGCGCTCGATGTCACGGGGCTGGTCTGCGAGCGCAATATCCTGCGCTACCGGCCCACCCCCGTCATCGTGCGCTCCGTGCGTGGCGTGGAGACGGTCGACCTCGTGCGTGTCCTCGCCGCGGGCGTGCTCGCGGGCTCCGACGTGGAGCTCTCCGTGGAGGCGCCGCTGCAGGCGGGCCTGACCGCCGCAGCTCAGGCGGCGGGCGTGCGCGTGGCGCTGGAGCCCGAGGGCGTGTGGTCCGCCCGCCTGGCGGACCTGGGCACCTCTCACGCCTTGGGCACGCGCGTGCGCATCCTCGCCCCGCGCGGCGTCCCCGAGGCCTCCGTCTGGGAGGAGGCGACGTCGTTGACCATCGGCAGTCCCGACGTCGCCCTCTACACGGGGGCAGTCACCCCCTGCCCGCACACGGAGCTCCTGCCCTTCCTGCGCGAGCAGTCCGTCGCGATCACCAACCACCGCTTCGGCACACCCCTCGACCTCGCCGCCGGCCTCATCTGAGCGCCCTCGGCCCGGCCTTGCACCTCATCCTGGCAGTTCGAGGGCGCAAGACCGGGCCGAGAGGGTTTCTGGGCGCGACGGCGCGGCGGCCCGCCTCGCCCCCGGGTGGCGCGGCGCGTGAGAGACTGCGGCCGTGCCCAGCAAGCTCTACCGCGACGAGGCCCTCGTCCTGCGCACCTACACGCTGGGCGAGGCGGACCGCATCATCGTCCTGCTCACCCGCACCCACGGGCAGGTCCGCGCCGTCGCCAAGGGCGTGCGCCGCACCACCTCCCGTTTCGGCGCCCGCCTCGAGCCCTTCTCCATGATCGACATCCAGCTCCACCAGGGCCGCACCCTCGACGTCGTCACCCAGGTGGAGACCATTGAGCCCTTCGCGCGTGACATCACCGACGACTACGCCGTCTTCACCTGCGCCTCCACCATGGTCGAGACCGCCGAGCGCCTGACCGAGGACGACGGCGACCTCGGCACCACCGACTCCGCCCAGCAGTTCCTCCTGCTGTACGGCGCCCTGTTCGCCCTGGCCCGCCGTCGGCACGCCCCCGGACTGGTCCTCGACTCCTACCTGCTGCGCGCCCTCGCCCTGGCCGGCTGGGCCCCCTCCTGCTTCGAGTGCGCCACGTGCGGCGCCCCCGGCCCCCACACGGCCTTCCACGTCCAGGCCGGTGGCGCCGTGTGCCCCTCGTGCCGCCCCGCGGGCAGCGTCGAGCTCGAACCGGGCACCATGGTGCTGCTCGGCGCACTCCTGTCCGGGCACTGGCCCGTGGCGGAGCGCTCGACCGACCGCGAGCGTGCCCAAGCCTCCGGCCTGGTCTCGGCATACGTGACCTGGCACGTGGAGCGCCGCCTGCGCTCCCTCTCCCTCGTCGAAAGGGTCTGACGATGGCCGCCAAGAGCACCGCCGTGTACGAGACCGTCCCCCTGCACCGCGAGGGGCTGACGCCCCCGCCCCTGGCGCCCGCCAGTGTGCCCGGCCACGTCGCCTGCGTCATGGACGGCAACGGACGCTGGGCCAACAGCCGCGGGCTGCCGCGCACCGAGGGGCACCGGGTGGGCGAGTCCACGATGATGGATGTCGTCGCGGGCGCCGTCGAGATCGGGATCAAGGAGCTGAGCGTCTACGCCTTCTCCACGGAGAACTGGCGGCGATCCCCGGCCGAGGTCCGCTTCCTCATGGGCTTCACCCGCGAGGTCCTGCGCGCCCAGACCGACGACCTGCTCGCCTGGGGCGTGCGCGTGAACTGGGTGGGGCGCGAGCCGCGCCTGTGGCGCTCCGTGCTGTCCGAGCTTCGTCGTTCCGAGCGGATCACGGCCGGCAACGAGACGCTCGTGCTCAACATGTGCCTCAACTACGGCGGGCGGGCGGAGATCGCCGACGCCGCCCGGGCACTTGCGGCCGATGTCGAGGCGGGCCGGATCACGGCGTCGTCCGTCAACGAGCGCACAATCCAGCGCTACCTGTACTCGCCGTCGATGCGCGACGTCGACCTGTTGATCCGTACCGGCGGGGAGCAGCGCACGAGCAACTTCCTCATGTGGGAGTCGGCTTACGCCGAGCTGTACTTCTCCGACCTGCCATGGCCGGAGTTCGACCGCACCCGGCTGTGGCACGCCGTCGAGGCCTACGCCCACCGTGAGCGCCGCTTCGGGGGAGCCGTCGACGTCGTGACAGGTGCGGGTACGCCGCACGGGCCGGGCGTGACCGCCTGAGCCGGACCCAGCACCGGGTCCGCCGGGCCCAGCGCTCAGGCGCGCTCCGGGGCCAGAGGCACGGCCGCGGTGGTCTCTGCCAGCAGGTGATGGACGACGGCGAGCCCCGGGTCCGCACCACGCGCCTCGGCGGAGCGCGCCACGGCCAGCTGACGCTCGGAGCCGTTGCCGACCTCAAGCACCGTGCCCGCCCACGCCAGCTCGGCCTCGCAGCCGAGATCCTCGGCGATGGGCGCCAGCCGCGCCAGGAGCCCGGGCAGCGACTCGCGCAGCGGCACCGGGTCCGCCCCGGCCTCCTCAACGAGTGCGGCGTCAAGACCGTAGCGCGCCGAGTACCACTTGTTGGCCGCCAGCAGCCAGCGGGGCATGCGGCGCAGCGCTCTCCCGGCGTCGAGGATGCGCGCGGCCTCCTCGACCAGGCAGTGCACGAGCGCGGCGACGGCACCCACCTCGGCGAGGTTGGAGGAGGCGTCGCAGGCGCGCACCTCGACCGTCCCGAAGGCGGGGGCCGGGCGCACGTCCCAGCGCAGCTCGTTGACCTCGCGGATCGCCCCGGCCTGGCGCAGGTCACGCGCGCAGTCCTCGAAGTCCTGCCAGGTGCTCAGGGGCTCGGGCAGGCCCGCCGTCGGCAGCTGCTGGAACATCATGGCGCGGTTGTCCGCGTAGCCGGTCTCCTGCCCGGCCCACGTGGGGGAGGAGGCGGCCACGGCCTGAAGGTGGCCGATGTAGGTGGCCATGTGGGTGAGGATCGGCACGGCCCGGTCGACGTCGTCGACGCCGACGTGCACGTGAGTGCCGAAGATGAGCATCTGGCGCCCCCACCAGCGCGTGCGCTCGACGAGCTCGACGTAGCGGGGCGTGCAGGTGACCTCGTGCTCCGCCGGGTTCTCGAAGGGGTGGGTGCCCGCGCCGGTGAGCGCGGCACCGTGGGCGGCGAAGGCGGGGGTGACGAGCTCGAGGGAGGCGGCCAGGTCCCCGAGCGCGTCAGGGACCCGGGTGCGCCGGGCCGAGACAAGCTCGATCATGCAGCGGTGCATCTCCTTGTGGACGCGCTCGGCGCCCGAGGTCTCGGCCGCGTGGAGCTCGCCGAGGACGTCGGGGCCGAGGGGGGCCAGGCGGCCGGTGGCCGGGTCGACCACCTGCAGCTCCCACTCGACGCCGACGCTCGAGCGCGGTGAGCGCGCGAAGACGATACTCATGGGGTGTCCTCGCGGTAGCGCTGGACGAAGCCGCTGACGATGCGGTTGGCAGGGCGCACGTCCGCGGCGTCGCAGCGCTCGATGACGGCGGCGCGCTCATGGGCGGGGTAGTAGGCGTCGCCGTAGGTGTCGATGCGTATGCGCATCCCGGCCGTGGTGATCTCGGGATGGAACTGGGTGCCATAGACATGGCGTCCCCAGCGGCCCATCTGGATGGGGCAGTGTGCGCCCGTGGCCAGGACGACACCCCCGCCGGGCAGGCTGGTCACCGAGTGCGAGTGCCCGACGTAGGCCCTGAAGCTCGGGGCCAGGGGAGCGGTGAGCGGGTCCTCGGCGCCGGTGTCGGTCAGAGTCATGACGGGTGCCTGGAGCTCCTCGCCGACGTCGTCGCGCAGGCTGCCGCCCAGCGCCAGGACGATGGACTGCAGACCGAAGCACAGGCCCAGGGTGGGCACGTCCTCCTGGACCAGACGCAGGGACAGGGCCAGGACGCGCTCGCGCAGCCGCTCGTGGGCGGGGTCGGCGGACAGGGGGCCGGTGAGGGACAGGGGCGAGCCGGTGATGAGCACGCCGGCCCAGGACGACAGGTCGAGCGTGTCCGGCTCCGGGCAGTCGTCGTCGAGCAGGCGGATGACGTCGAGCCCCCGACCGGGCGTAAGGCCCGTCTGCTGGTCGAGGAAGGTGATCTCGTCGTCGGCGATGGCCCCGGGGCGGCGGCAGACGGCGAGGAGGAAGGGGGCGCTCACGCTCGCAGGCTACCGCGTGTTCTGCTCATCGTCGGCCAGGGCCGAGCACTGTGCGCACAGGCCGAAGAACTCGGCGGTGTGCTCCATGCGGGTGAAGCCGTGGGTGGAGGAGACCTGAGAGACCCAGGTCTCCAGGGCGGAGTCGGAGACCTCGACGGCGTGCCCGCAGCGCCGGCACACGAGGTGGTGATGGTGGTGGCCCAGGCCATCGCAGGCGCGGTAGAGGATCTCGCCGTCGGCGTTGCGCACCTGGTCGACGTCACCGGCCTCTGCCATGGCAGTGAGGTTGCGGTAGACGGTGGCGAGCCCCACCCTGGAGCCCTCGGCTTCGAGGGCGGCGTGGATCTGCTGGGCGGAGCGGAACTCGGCCGTGCGGGTGAGCAGGTCAGCGACGGCGGCCCGCTGCCAGGTGGCACGGGGCCGGCTGGACGTGGAGCCTGAGGTCGAGCGTGCCGTCGTCATGGGGAGACCTCCTGGTGACCGGTGGTAACGGCATCGAGCATATCGGTACGGTGGCCGCGACGGTTGCGTCGCAGGATGTGCAACGCCGCGCTGAGAACCGCGGTCAGGGCATACAGGCCCACCAGCAGCACGACGATCATGGCGCCGGGCGAGGCGGGCACCACGTAGGTGATCGTCAGGCCGGTGACGCAGGTGATGACACCGATGGCCATGGCCAGGTGCATGGTGCGGATGAAGGAGCGCGAGACGAGCTGGGCGATGGCCACCGGCACGATCATGACGGCGGAGACGAGCAGCGCTCCAACGACCCGCATGGACACCGACACGGTCAGGGCAGCCACGACGGCGATGGTCACGTTGAGCAGGCCGGTGGGCAGGCCGGTGGCGCGGGCGAACTCCTCATCGTTGGACAGGGAGAACAGGGGGCCGCGCAGCCCGAGGCCGACGAGCAGGACGGCGGTGGCGAGCACGGCGGTGTAGGCGACGTCCTGGTGTGAGACGGTCGAGATGGAGCCGAAGAGGTAGGAGTTGAGGTTGGTGGTGGTGCCGCCCGCCAGCTTGATGAGCAGGACACCGCCGGCGATCCCGCCGTAGAAGAGGATGGCGAGGGCGACGTCGCCGCGGGTGCGCCCGCGGGCCCGGATGAGCTCAATGAGCACGGCCCCCAGGACGGAGATGACGACGGCGAAGGGCACGGCGAGCGTGTCCTGGGGGCTGAGGTGGGCCACACCTCCGGCGATCCAGCCGAGCGCGACTCCGGTCAGGGCGATGTGGCCGATGCCGTCGCCCAGCAGGGCCAGTCCCCGTTGGACGAGGTAGGTGCCGACGACGGGGGCGGCCAGGCCCACGAGGACGGCGACGACGAGGGCGCGCTGCATGAGGGCGCTGGAGAGCATGGTGGCGATGGTGTCCGGGGTCATCGCTGGTCCTGACTGGAGCGGGTGGACAGGACGGGGGCGTGGTGCGCGATGGGCGGGCCGGCGTGCGGGTGGTCGTGGTCGTCCTCGACGCGCTTCGCCAGGACGGTGCGCAGGTCGTGCTGGTCGGCGCCCAGGTCCTGCACGGGCGCGTCGAGCACGACCCGGCCCTCGTCCAGGACGACGGCCCGCTCGACGACCTGGGCGAGCTCTCCCATCTCGTGCAGGACGGTGACGAGGGTCAGGCCGCTGCGGCGCAGGTCGGTGAGGATCTGGGCCAGTGACTCGCGGCTGGCGCGGTCGATGCCGGCCAGGGGCTCGTCGAGCAGCAGCAGCTCGGGCGCTCGCACGAGGGCGCGTGCGATGAGCACGCGCTGCATCTGCCCACCGGAGAAGACCTGGACATGGTCCTGGGCGCGGTGGGCGAGGCCGACGGCGTCGAGTGCGTTCATGGCGGCCTGGCGGGCGCGTCGGCCGCGGTCGGCAAGCAGGTGCCTGGGACCGAGCAGACCGGAGCGCACCACTTCCAGGGCCGTGGCGGGCACGCCGGAGGCTGAGCCGATGCGCTGGGGGACGTAGCCCACGCGCTGCCAGGCGACGTCGCGGCGGTTGGTGACGTCGGAGCCGAAGAGCGTGACGGTACCGGAGGCGACGGGCAGCAGCCCGAGCACGGTGCGCACGAGGGTCGATTTGCCCGAACCGTTGGCCCCGAGCAGGGCGACGGACTCACCGGAGCGAACGAGAAGGTCCACGCCGTCGAGGACGAGGCTGTCGCCCAGGACGACGCGGACTCCTTCCGCGTGGATCGGGTGCGTGAGGGTGCTCACTTGCAGGCGAGCGCGGTGCGCAGGGCCTCGAGGTTGGCGCTCATGCCCGCGGCGTAGTCCCCGGCTTCGGGCTGGGACTCCATGGGGGACAGGACGGCGGTGGTGGCGCCGGTCTCGTCGGCGAGGGCCTGGGCCGTCTCGGGGGAGACGAGCTCCTCGGTGAAGATCGTCGTCGTGCCGGTGGCCTGGACGACCTCCTTGACGGCGGCGAGTTCCGCGGGGCTGGGCTCGCCCTCGGGGTCGACGCCGGAGACGGAGACCTGGGTGAGCCCGTAGCGGTCCGCGAGGTAGCCGAAGGCGGAGTGGGAGGTGACGAAGGTGGTGCGCTCGCAGCTGCCCAGCCCGGTGGTGTAGTCCTCGTCGATGCCGTTGAGAGTGGTGACGAGCTCGGCCAGGCCGGCCTGGTAGGTGGCGGCGTTGTCGGGGTCGGCCTTCTCCAGGGTGGCCTCGATGGCGTTCGCGGCGGCGATCATGCGCTCGGGGTCGAGCCAGAAGTGCGGGTCGGCGCCATCGGCGTGGTCGTGATCGTGTCCGGCCTCCTCGCTCTCGTGGTCGCGGTCGTGACCGGCCTCCTCGCTCTCGTGGTCGTGGTCGTGACCGGCCTCCTCGCTCTCGTGGTCGTGCTCGACGCCCTCATGCTCGTGGTCGTGCTCGACGCCCTCGTGGTGGACGAGGTCGACGGCGTTGGAGATGTCGAGGACGGTGGGGCCGTCGATCTGGGCCAGGGCCTCGTCCAGGGAGGTCTGGAAGCCGGAGGCGTAAGCGACGAGGTCGGCCTTCTCCAGGGCGGCGACGTCGGCGGGGGAGAGCTCGAAGTCGTGCGGCTCGACGTTGACGGGGGTGACGCTGGTGACGTTGACGGCGTCACCGCCGATGGTCTCGACGAGGTACTGGATGGGGTAGAAGGAGACGGAGACGTCCAGGATGCCGTCGTCGGTGGACGTGCCGGAGGAGGCGGCACCGCCACAGGCGGCGAGCGAGCCGGCCAGGGCGATGGCGGCGGTGACGGCGAGGGGACGGCGCAGGCGCGACAAGTTCATGGGAACCATTCTCATGTCTTTACGTCAGGCCGTCAAACCTGTCATGACACGCCGCCTGAGGAACGGGTCGCCGTCGTCGTCGCCACGGCGCAGCGTCCGCGTCCGCCGGAAGCACAGCTGTGATCGTCACGGTGACCGCGCCACGGCCAAGACGATCGCGACGGGGGCGCCGGCGGCTGCACCGCTCTCAGCGGTACCTCCGGCGCTAATTCGATATATCAGTGGTGATGGAATTGTCGCATGTGAGTAAATCGCATATGATGCAACTCGGCGACACGGAGCGCCGAAAACGGTTGTCCTTAGTATGGACAACCGGGCAAACAAGGAGGTTTGTCGTGACAAGACGAAGTTGGGGGCGGGTGGCCGTCCTGGCTGCACTGCCCCTGACGCTTATGGGCATGACGGGAACTGCCCATGCGGCGCAGGGTGACTGCGGTAGCGGATACACCTGCATGTGGGAGCAAAACTACGACCAGGAGGGGGGAGGTATCTCATTCCAGAGGTACATCCCTGATCTCTCTTTATGGGATCTGACCAACGGGCATGGGGCCAATGACACCATCAGCTCGGTGAAGAATCGCGGTTCCTATGAAGGAACCTGCCTCTTCCCTGACGCCTACGCAGGAGGGTACGGGATCCATCTGGCGAGGGGATACAGTTTCAGCAACCTTGCCGTGAGCACGAACCTCAACGACGCGATCTCCTCCGCATACGTCGACGGGTTCGCATCGTGCTGAAGCGACGGGCTGGCTCGCCCGCGGTGGCGGTGTTGGCCGCTGTCGCGGGCGCGCTCCTGCTCAGCGTGACCGTTACCTCCTGTGAAGCTGGCGACGGTGGGAGCGCGGAGGCAGGTGCCGCGGAGACCGGTGCCGCGGAAGCGATGAGCGTAGACGTCACCTCCATGACGGCCGAGGATGTCCCCGCTGACGGGACGGCCTCGGCGAACGGCCTCATTGTGATGAGCTATGAGACGGGTGCCCTGCCACTGGACCCCTACGTGCAACCGGATGTCCGCCTTCAGGGCTACGCCCACGACGTCGCCATGGCGCTGTGCATGAAGACCGAGGGGTACCACTACCCCGTGATCGAGTTCGACTGGAACTCACCTGATGCGACACCTTCCACGCGCTACAGGCGAGCACGTACCCCGGAAGAGGCGCAGCTCTACGGCTACCGGCTCTCGCCCTCCGACGGTGACCCACGGGTTCGCGAGGCGGGCGACTACATCTCCTCCCAACCCGCCGCTTACCAGACCCAGCTGGGCGCCTGTGCCGACTCCGTCAGCGAGATGGATATGTTCTCAACCGTCGTCGTTGGCACCAACGCTGAGATCGCCGGGATCGAGGAGAACCGGCCCCTGAGGGACGCCATGCAGCAGTGGCGCGACTGCATGATGCCGCTGGGCATCCCGGACCTGCCGGAGGACCATCCCGGCCTGGCCCCCTCACTCGCCAGCACGTGGGAACTCAACCTGCCTGACAGCAACGCGCTCATCGACCTGACCTCACTGACCAGCGAGGAGGTGACCATCGCCGTCCAGGACGCGCAGTGCAACGCCTCCAGCGGCTACGACCGCCTGCGCTACGGGCTGTACTGGGCCGCCGAGGACCAGATCCTTGCCGAGAACGGTCCCGAGTACGCCGCCAGGCGTGAGCAGATCGCCGCACAGGAGCAGGTCTTCAAGGATTACATCCTGGAGCACCGCGATGAGCTCTGAGCGCCGCCGCACGGTTCCCCGCCTGCTCATCGCCGTCCTGGCCGTCCTCGTCGCCGTGGGGCTGGTGGCAGGAACCTGGGCAGTGGCGAGAACGATCCAGTCACCCGCCCAGAGGGACGCCGCCGCCGCCCCGCCGTCGGCCGCGCCGGTGACCACAACCGTCGCCCTGGGAGACCTCAGCGACGAGATCACGGCGATGGCTTCGGTGACCTCGGCCCACACTCTCACCGTGCCCCTCAGCCTGGCCTCCTCGGGCCGCAGCGTCGTCACCAGGACCCCGGTCCGTGCAGGCGAGGCCCTCTCCGCGGGAGCCGCAGCGCTGTGGGTCAACGGTCGGCCGGTCCTCGCCCTGCCCGGGACCTTCCCCGCATACCGGGACCTGGTCCAGGGGGACGCCGGCGACGACGTCGCCCAGCTCCAGCGAGCCCTCATTGCGCTGGGCTACTCCCTCACCGACGACGGGCAGTTCGGTCCCGTCACCGCGGACGCGCTGAGCCGGCTCTACCGGTCGCTCGGCTGCACCGCGGCGACCGTGACGCGAACGAGCCCGACGACGCCGGACCAGGGTTCCGCCGCGGGTACCGACTCGGCCGCTGGATCGGCCAGAGGCGAGGACGCCGGCGCGGCGAGTGCACCCGACGGCACCGGGACCCAGCCCGGCGGAACCGGCGGACAGAGCGCTGGGCAGGCGGCCCAGCAGACGACGCTCGGCGCCCTGCCAATGAGCGAGGTCGTCTACATTCCTGCACTGGACACCAGCAGCCACACCCTGGCAGCGGTTCCAGCGGAGGGCACGGTCCTCAGCGCGGATACTGCCGTCCTCACCCTCGCCTCCGGCCAGCCCCAGGTCGTCGCCGAGGTCCCCGCGACGGTCGCCGACGCGCTCGCGCCCGGAGCCACCGCCATGACGACGCGTGACGGGCAGACAATCACGCTCAGGCTGCGCGAGCTCAACGAGCGACCGGTGGACACATCCCATCAGGTCGCCCCCGGCCAGCAGGGCGTGTACACCCCCGCGGCGACCTGGGACCTTGTCTTCGACCAGGTGGACGGCGAGCCCCTGTCGGCGACGACGGGCACCCCTGACACGCTCCTGACCATCCAGCGCACGGTAACCCTGACCGACGTGCTCCTCGTGCCCAAGCGGGCGATCACGCAGGGCTTGACCGAGAACACCGGCTCGGTGCTGCGCCAGGAGCCCGACGGCTCCTACACCACGGTGGCCGTCACGGTCCTGGGCTGCGTCGGAGGAACCTGCGCGCTCGACCCGGGCGGCGAGGTCGCACAGGGCGACGAGCTCAGGATCGACGGCGCATGACCGTCCTCGAGCTGCGGTCCCTCGCCCGTACCTACCCCGGTGCCGTGCCCGTCGAGGCGCTGCGGCCCGCCGACCTCGTCATCAACCAGGGTGAGATGGTCGCCATCGAGGGCCCTTCGGGAGCCGGCAAGTCCACCCTCCTCAACCTCCTCGCGCTTCTGGACACACCCACCGACGGCGACTACCTCATCGGCGGGCGCTCGACGAGAGGACTCGACGATGCTTCCCGGGCGCGTCTGCGCTGCGAGACCTTCGGCTTCGTCTTCCAGTCCTTCCACCTCCTGACCTCGCGCACCGCCGAGGAGAACGTCGCCCTGGGCGCCGCCTACCACGGCCTGGACCCCCAGCCGGCCCTGGACCGGGCCCGCAACGCGCTTCAGTTCGTCGGCCTCGCCGAGCGCGCCGGATTCCGCTCGGAACTCCTCTCCGGAGGGGAGAAGCAGCGCGTTGCCATCGCGCGGGCCATCGTCGCGGACGCGCCCGTCATCCTGGCGGACGAGCCCACCGGCAACCTCGACTCCGCCAGCTCCGACGCCGTCATCGGCGTCCTGGAGCGTCTCAATCGCACGGGTGTCACCGTCGTCATCGTGACGCACGATCCACGTGTTGCGGCCCGCACCACCCGACGCCTGCACGTGGAGGACGGAGTCGTCACCGACAGGACGTCGGCCTCCCAACAACAGGTCGTACAGCAACAGCCCTCGCAGCCGGGTTATGAGCCCGACCGCCGGAACGACCGCACAGCCCCACGAGCCGCCTCGCGGGCATCCTCACGGGTCACCTGGCGCGCCATGCTGACCGACGCCGCCGCCTCGCTGCGCTCCGACAGGCGGCGCACCGCCCGACTCATCGGGGTCGTCGTGCTGTCCGTCACGCTCGCCCTGACCACCCTCAGACTCTCCCAGAGCGCCCGCAGCCAAGTCTCCGACGCCTTCGACGCGCAGCGCAACCGGCGCGTCGCCGTCGGCTCCACCCTGGGCGGAGCCGTCCCGGCAATCGACGTCCTGACCGCGACGGACCCCGAGTCGCTGCGCCGCGTGCGCTCCGTACCCGGGGTGGAGGAGGTCCTCGCGCTGTCCACCCACATCCAGGTCCCGGCCTCTGCCCAGCCGGGAGACCTCACGAACAAGGAGAGGCTGTTCGGCATCGACGCCGTGCCCGCCAACACCTCCCTCCTGGTGGTCACGGGCGTCGAGGCGGGCACGACCCTGAAGGACAACCAGGTCCTTCTCGGAGCCTCGGCCGCCAGCCGGCTCGGCATCGGGCCGCTGGAGACCTCCCCGACCGTGTGGCTCGCCGGCCAGCCCTACGAGGTCGTGGGAATCGTGACCTCCGCCGGGCTGAGAACCGAGGTCGAGACCGGGGTCATCGCCTCCCTGAGCGAGGCCTCGCGCCTGACCGCGACCGAGTCGATGTCGCTCGAGATCCGCGTGGTGCCCGGTGCCGGGGCACAGGTGGCCCGCGCCGCGCCGCTCGCCTGGGCACCGCAGTACGCCGACTTCCTCGTCGTCGCGGCCCCGCCGGACCCGACCTCGATGCGCGAGACGATCGAGTCCAGCGTCAGGGCGATCCTGCTCACCCTGTCCGTCGTGTCCGCGGCCGCCGCGCTCATCAGCCTGTCCAATGCGATGTCGACGTCGGTTGCCGCCCGCACCGGCGAGTTGGCGCTGCGCCGAGCGATGGGGGCCAGACGCGTCCACCTGCGCTCCCTCATCGGCTACGAGGCCGCGGCCATCGGTCTTGTGGGAGGACTGCTCGGCGCCGTCGCCTCCGTCCTGACCGTCCTCGTCGTCACCATTGCTCAGCGCTGGCAGCCCGTCATCGACCCCTGGTCGCTGCCGATCGGCGTCCTGGGCGGGCTGGTTGCCGGCGCCGTCGGGTCGCTGGGCGCCTCCCGCCGGGCCTCGCGCATCGACCCGGCGTCGGCCCTTCGCTGAGGCTAGGTGTAGTGCCCTTGAGAGTGGTATCACCGATACACCTTCGGGTGTGAAGAGCCCCTCACGCAAACCATCGAAGTCCTTGGACTGCCACATCCGGGCCTCACCAGTATGACGAGTCCCAGTCGACGGCGGCCTTTGTGACCTCCACTATATTACCGGTGTCGTAAACCCTCAGATCGTGCTCGCGCAACAGGTCTTTCAGCACGTCTTGCTGCTCGTCGCCGTTCATGTCATAGAACTCCGAGCAGGTGGTGCTTCCTGCGCTTGGGCACCCTGCCGGTGGCAGGACGCCGACCGCCAGCATGAGACAGGGCATCGAGGTGGTCGCCATGGACAGCTTCACGGGGTACCAGGACCGCCACCAAGGAGCTGTTCAAAGACGACGACCACACCCAGGTCAAGGCGACCTGGGACGTGTACCAGAAGATGGTCGCCGCCTACCGCCATCCCGACAGGGCCAAGAGCAAGACCCTCATGCGACTACCACCGCTTCTTGAGGTAGCTCGGATCGACGTCGACATCGACCTCCGTGTTGCCGAACATGCCTTCGAGGGTGAAGTGGACGCGGCAGCTCGAGCTGGTCCAGCTCGAACTCAGGACGACGCCTTTCGATCCTGCGGGCACGTCCTGTGAGAAGATCCCACCTCTAATGTCGACGACAGCCTCAACCTTGTCGCCCTGCGAAAATGACATTTTCTACTCCTTCTTTCAGCTAGTCGCTGCGACGACCATCTGTTTGGTCGCTTATGCACATCGAAATACGCGAGAAGTCCTTGGACTGCCGCATCCGGGTCTCACCAGTATGACGAGTCCCAGTCGACGGCGTCCTCCAGGGTCGCGCTGCCCGGGTTGGAGGTGCAGTACCCGAGCACGGCCTTTGTGACCCCCGAGAGGTTAACAGGGTCGTAAACCACCAGATCGTGCTCGCGCAACAGGTCTTTCAGCACGTCGATCCGCTCGTCGCTGTTCATGTCATAGAATTCCGAGCAGGTGGTGTCTCCTGCGCTTGAGCACCCTGCCAGTGGCAGGACGCCGACCGCCAGCATGAGACAGGCGGCGAGGCGGCGGGAACGAGTGGACGTGGACACGGTCATGGCGTCTCCTGTGTCGTGGTGTGGGTTCTTGTCATTGGTCCGGTGACGCGGAGCTCACAGCTCTTCGTTGATGCCGCCGAGTCGTTTGGCAGCCATTCTCAGTGCGCGTTCCTTGGCCACGAAAGCGGAGCCCGCCAGCGCAACGCGCCCGACCCACGCCGTCTTGGGCATGGACTCGACGGTGACGACGGTCCTGGGGCCCTCGCCCACCGCCGCCGCCTCGCCGCCGTTCCCACTGGCCGCGGCCTGCACTGACACGCACACCGTGGAGCCGTAGTCGCCGTCCATCACGAGGACGCTGGGCCTGGCGTCAATGACAAGATGGTTGTTCTTGACGCTGACGACCTGCATACCGGGTGTCGCCTCGGCGCCTCGCCGGTAGGCGTCCAGGACGCTGTCGGGCGGGGCGAGCATGATCCGCTGGTCCCGGTGGTCCGGCTCGAACTGCGTGAGGTCTGCGGGCGGCCCGAATCCCCGGAAGGTCACGTAGGCCTGCAGCGCCCCGACGCCGATGCCCAGGACAATGAGCAGGGTGGTCATGTCAGTCGTCCAGGGGGCGGGTCGTCACCTGAGCGCTGGGATCGAGGAGCTGGATCTCCTTGACGAAGGCGTCCAGCCGCATCCGCAGGGTGTAGGCCTTGTTGGGCGCGCCGTACTTCTCGCTCCACCGGATGACCTCGACCGTTGCCCGGCACCGTCCCGCGTCCTGGTCGGTCTCCAGGGCGATCTGCTGACGGATCCCCGTGATGAGCGGACTCTGGGCGATCATGGGGTTACCGTCGTCGGTGATCTTCCACGTGCTCCCCGCGACCTTCTGGACGAAGACCTCGCGCACCCTGTCCGCCGGCAGCGTGGTCACCACGACCCGGGTCGCCATTCCCTGCGTGAGGAACTTGGTGTAGACACTGAAAATGACGAAGCCGCCGCCGAAGATGGCAATGAAGATGATTGTACCTAACATGTCCGCTACAGCTCTTCCTGTTCAGCCTGTCTCGCTGTCCCCGCGAGCGCGTCGTCGCGGCGGTCCTGACGCTAAGCGTCCCGGCGAGGGCCATCCAGGTCCATTACTCGTATACAAAAAATGCACCTTGACCAGGAATCGGGGGTCTGCCGCCTACGTGGTACGACGTGCAGCCTGGGATCGGATGCGCTAGCCTGCGGCCAGGCCTCACCGGCCCAACGCCCGGTCCCCACGGCGAGTATCCCCGACCCCGCACAGGCCCAGCATGAGCACCAGCGTCCATATCATCTGCGTCGATGACCACAAGATCGTCGCCTCCGGCTGTCAGGCCGAGTTCACTCGGGTCGGCCTGCCATGGATCGTCTCCTGGTACCCCCGCCTGGCCGATATCGTCTGGCCGGTCAGTGAACGCGTCGTCGCCCTGTTGGACCTGCGGCTCGCGGACAGGACGGACCCCGCGAAGAACATCGCCGACCTTGAGGGCCGTGGCGTCCCGGTCGTCGTCTACACCTCGGGCGAGAAGCGATACCTCCTGCGACAGGCGATTGAGGCGGGCGCCTTGGCCATCGTCAACAAGAAGGAGGAGATCTCGGTCCTCATCGAGGCCGTCGACAGCGCCCTGGAGGGCCGGGCGACCGGCAGCTTCGACTGGGCCACGGCCCTGGATGAGGACGAGGACTTCACCAAGCGCCTGACGGTAAGCAAGCTCGAGGTCCTGCGCCTGTATGCGGGGGGCCTGTCCGCCAAGCAGGTGGCTCACCGTCTCGACCTTGCTCTCAACACAGTCAACAAGTACGTCTCCGAGATCAAGGACGAGTACCGCAAGGTGGGCCGCCTGTCACAGGGGGACCGGGTGACCCTTTTCCGAGAGGCTGTCCACGACGGGATCCTTCCTGACTGATCCCCGTTGATTCGTCGAGGCGCCTGTCGCTCATAGGAAAGGCTCAACTATCGGAACTGGTATCTTGACGGCCCGCTGACCAGGGGATGACCGTGTATCTGAGGGCTGTGTTGTGTGGCCTTGCGCACCTGGGCCACGCCCATTCACTGATGGTGGTATCTCATGAACATCCCCGGTTCCGGAATCACTGACATCCGTGCCATGTCGGCTAGGGATCCTCACTCATGACATCGCGCAGCCCCACTGCACGCTCCCAGGTCTTGTGGCCCGAGTTGTTCCTGCTGCGCCCGGTTGACGACGTCGGCCCGCAGACGCGCAACCTGCGGCGGCTCGTGACCACCCTCGTGGCCCTCGCGGCCTGCTCCGTCACCCCCTTCCTCGCCGTGGACGTGCGGGCCATGACGTCAGCGAGCGGCCAGCAGTGGTACTGGCTGGTTCTCCCGGTCCTTGTCGTCCCACCGGTAGTGGCGGGCATCGCGGGCCGGATGGCCAGAAGGCTCGACTCGCGCCGTGCGGGCGCCTGGGCGCGCTGGTCGCTGCTGGCCACCCTCACGCTCTTCGCCCTCCTGTGCCTGACCGCGGGCCTCCACCTCCTCATCCCCTCAGACGACTGGGCAGAGGCGGGTGCTTCACGCTCTCATGTCCTGGTCACCTACCTCATCGTCGTGGCTGTCGCAGCTGTCGCCGCTCTGCGACCTCGCGCAGCAGTCGCGTACCTTCTCACTCTCGGCGCCGCCATCAGCGCCTCCTACCCGGTCGCCGTGGCGTGGGGTGCCAGGACGGTGGAGATTCTCATCTACCTCACCGCAGCCCTCGAAGACCTGAGCATCCTCGCCTGGCTGCTCATCCAGGCCGAGCAGTTTGATGAGGAGGACGCCAGGGAACGCGCCCTTCGTCTCGAGCTGGCGACCCAAGCGTCGCTCACGCGCAGCCGCCAGGAGTCCAACAGCTTCATCCACGACCACATCCTGTCCGTCCTCAGGGCCGTGCCCATGCTGTCGGGACGTGCCCCGGACCTCCGCGCCGCCGCCCGCGAGACCCTGGCGTCGCTCCACGAGGCCCGCAGGCCGGTACCCTCACGCCCCAGCGAGCTCGCCGAGGCGCTCGCCCACGACGCGAGCAGGTTCGGCAGCGACGTCGATCTGACCACGAGCCTGGCCGCTGACCTGCCACTGCCGTCTGACGTCGCCCACGCCTTGCGCGAGGCTGGAGGGGAGGCACTTCGCAACTCGATCATCCACGCCGGCCGGGGGCCGGTCGCACGCAGCATCACGCTCAAGGCCACTGCCGACACCGTCACGCTGAGGGTGGCCGACGACGGCTGCGGCTTCGACCCCACGAATGCGCCACGAGACCGCTTCGGCTTGCGCGAGTCCGTCATCGCCGCCATGGACGGTGTGGGCGGGTGCGCAGAGATCGATTCCCAGCCCGGCCGGGGAACCGCTGTCACACTGTCCTGGCGCCGTGACCGGGCGGATGCCGAGCGGCCGGTTCCCGGCGCGCGCACGGCCCCGCTCGCCCTCGTGTCCTGTATGGAGTCTCCCACTGCGCGGCTGTTGAGCGGGTTGATCTTCCTGGCCTACATCGTCATCGCATGCCGGGAGGTCAGCGTTGGCTCCTATGCCAGTGGGCAGGCTGTGCTGCTGGCGGTGGACATTGATGCTGCCGCAGCCCTCATGCTCGTGTGGTCCTGGCCTGGGCACCGCCTGCCGGGCTGGGCGAGCCTCGCGGTCGTCGTCATGGCCGCGAGCGCCAACGCGCTCACCATGAGCCAGATCGCCCTGGACGGACATCCTGGATACACCAGCTGGTCGGTCGGAGCGAGCACCGCCCTGTCCTGTGCTCTGCTGGTGCGCAGCCGACCGGGCTCCTCCTGGGCGTTGCTCACCCTCGTCACCGTGACGACCACCGTCTGGACCGTCTCGACGGGTCGTAGCCTGTGGGTCGCAGTCGGAATATCTGTGGGGCACATCGTGTCCCTTGCCATCTGGCACCTCATGGCGCGCCTGTCTGCGAGCCTCACGGCCCGCACCGCTCGGGCTCAGGCCGTCAGCGCGGAGATCATCGCCCGTCAGCACGCCCAGGAGATCAGACGCAACACGATGCGCGCCCACCTCGACGCCGTACGCAGCCGCGTCACCCCTGTTCTCGCTGCCATCGCCGTCGGTGGAGCGCTGAGTGAGGACCTGCGCACCCGTGCCCGTCTGCTGGAGGCCGAGTTACGCGATGAGCTACGCGCCCCCGCCTTCACCCGCACACCCGTCACCACCGCGGCCCGAGCCGCCCGTGAGCGAGGTGTCGACGTCACCCTCCTGGATGACCACAGCCCTGTCCTACTGGACACCGCCGCTCAGCGCACTGCCATCGAGCATGCCGCCGCCGCGCTCCAGACCGCCACCGCAGGACGAGCCCTCATCCGGCTTCTTCCACCTCATCAGCATCCTAACCTCATGACGATCATGATCGACGACGGCGCCAACCCCAGCCTTCACACCGTCACCATCCCCGCCACAGAGTCTGCATGAGTGGGTCGTCCCGCCGGGCCTCGCGCATCGACCCGGCATCGGCCCCGCGCTGAGGCTCCCCGAACACTCCGTACACTGTGCCCACCTCGTTCCCACCATCCAGGTGCGGACAACGACGACATCAGGAGACCCACGGTGGCCAAGACCCCCTCCACCCTTGACAACGTCATCAACCTGGCCAAGCGCCGCGGATTCGTCTTCCCCTGCGGAGAGATCTACGGCGGTACCCGCTCCGCGTGGGACTACGGCCCGCTGGGCGTCGAGTTCAAGGAGAACATCAAGCGCCAGTGGTGGCAGTACATGGTCCGCTCACGCGACGACGTCGTCGGGCTGGACTCCTCCGTCATCCTGCCGCGCGAGACCTGGGTCGCCTCCGGCCACGTCGGTGCCTTCACCGACCCGCTCGTGGAGTCCCTGCACACCCACAAGCGCTACCGTGCCGACCAGCTCATCGAGGAGTACGCCGAGCGCAAGGGCCTCGACCCCGAGACCGTCACCCTCGACATGGTGCCGGACCCCGTCACCGGACAGCCCGGCTCCTGGACCGAGCCGCGCGAGTTCTCCGGCCTGCTCAAGACCTTCCTCGGCCCCGTGGATGACGAGGCGGGCCTGCACTACCTGCGCCCCGAGACGGCCCAGGGCATCTTCATCAACTTCGCCAATGTCATGAGCGCGGCCCGCAAGAAGCCGCCCTTCGGCATCGGCCAGGTCGGCAAGTCCTTCCGCAACGAGATCACCCCCGGCAACTTCATCTTCCGCACCCGCGAGTTCGAGCAGATGGAGCTGGAGTTCTTCTGCGAGCCCGGTACGGACGAGCAGTGGCACCAGTACTGGATCGACTACCGCAAGGCCTGGTACGTGGGCCTGGGCATCGACCCCGCCAACCTGCGCGAGTACGAGCACCCCGCCGAGAAGCTCTCCCACTACTCCAAGCGCACTGTTGACCTGGAGTACCGCTTCGGCTTCCAGGGCTCTGAGTGGGGCGAGCTCGAGGGCATTGCCAACCGCACCGACTTCGACCTGTCCACCCACGCCGAGCACTCGGGCAAGGACCTGTCCTACTTCGACCAGACGAAGAACGAGCGCTGGACCCCCTACGTCATCGAGCCCTCCGCAGGCCTGACCCGCTCCCTCATGGCCTTCCTCGTCGAGGCCTACACCGAGGACGAGGCCCCCAACACCAAGGGCGGCACCGACACCCGCGTGCTGCTGCGCCTGGACCCGCGCCTGGCCCCCGTCAAGGCCGCCGTCCTGCCCCTGAGCCGCAAGGAGGAGCTCACCGGCCCCGCCCGCGAGGTCGCCGCCCGCCTGCGCCAGATCTGGAACGTCGAGTACGACGACGCCGGCGCCGTCGGCCGCCGCTACCGCCGTCAGGACGAGATCGGCACCCCCTACTGCGTCACCTACGACTTCGAGTCGCCCGAGGACGGCGCCGTCACCGTGCGTGAGCGCGACACGATGGCCCAGGAGCGCGTGCCGCTCGAGGGCCTTGAGCGCTACCTGGCCGAGCGCCTCGTCGGCTGCTGAGTCCGGTGTGACCCAACGCCCCGCCGTCGGATTGAGGACCGACGGCGGGACGTCCTCATCTGACGCCCGTGAGCCGCCCATCGCCGTCGGAGCTCACGGACCGTGGCTCGAGCGTCACCGGGACGATCCCCACGCACTGCACCTGGTCGGGCACTGCGTCGAGGCCCTGCGGCCACGGATGGTCACGCCTTGCGTCCGCACTGCCGTGCTGACGCTGCCCTGGTTCCCCTTCGCGATCGCGTGGTTGAGCACCGGGGGCATGTGGGCCTGGCACGCCCGTGCGGCACGGCCGTCTGCCCGATGCGCAGACGTGGCCGCCGCACTCCACGCCAACTCACCGCCTCGCGAGCGGGGGCAGTGGCGTCGGGCATGATGACCGGGTGACACACGCAGCAGGACCCAGCACCCCCTCCGCGCCGCACGCCGACACCGACGCCCCCGCGCACGGCCACTCGCACTCGGGCCCCCTGCACCTGAGCCAGAACGAGCACCGCCGGGTCGTCACCGTCCTGGCCGCCCTCGTCGTCCCGCTCGTCGTGGCTACCCTCGTCGGCCTGGCGGTGCTGTGGCCGGGGCGCTCCGACCTCGTCGGCTCCCAGTCCTTCAACGCCCAGGGCACGAGCACCGAGTCCGCCACCGTCACCAGCCTCGACGTCGCCGACTGCGCCCAGGCCGCCGCGCCGCTCGGTGCTGTGAGCGACGGCTCGCTCCTGGACTCGGCCGTCTGCGCCGAGATCACCACGGGCGCGGCGGCCGGTGCCATCATGCCCGTGCACGTGCCCGCCGAGTCCCTGCCCGCCGCGGATGTCGGCGACCGCCTCAACGTCATCTACACGGCCGACGCGCTCGTGGGAGGTACCCCCTTCATCTTCGTCGACTACCAGCGGCAGCTGCCCGTCGGGGCGCTCGCCCTGGTCTACGCCGTCGTCGTCGTCGCTGTGGCAGGCCGCAAGGGG
The DNA here is from genome assembly GCF_014595995.2 of Actinomyces respiraculi. Lineage (NCBI taxonomy): Bacteria > Bacillati > Actinomycetota > Actinomycetes > Actinomycetales > Actinomycetaceae > Actinomyces > Actinomyces respiraculi. The sequence continues at coordinate 1,692,119 of NZ_CP063989.1, read as the reverse complement.
GTGCTCAGCGTCGTCGGCCTCCTGCTGTCCTCCGGTGTGCTCCTGCTGTTCATGATCCCGGCCCTGCTCGAGGGCGGCTCGCCCATGGCGGTGACGCTCACCGGCTCGGTCGCCATGATGCTGCTGGCCGTCTACGTCGCCCACGGGGTGAGCGTGCGTACCACCACCGCCCTGCTGGGGACCCTCGCAGGCGTCGTCATCACCGTGATGCTCGCCCTGTGGGGCGTGGGCGCGGCGAACCTCACCGGCGCGGTGGGCGACGACGCCCTCACCCTCACCACCCGCGTGCCCGGCCTGGACCTGCGCTCCCTGCTGACCTGCGGCATGGTCATCGCGGGGCTCGGAGTTCTCAACGACGTCACCATCACCCAGGCCTCCGCCGTCTGGGAGCTGCACGCCGCGAACCCTGCGCTCGGGCGCGGGCGCCTGTTCACCGGCGGGATGCGCATCGGGCGCGACCACATCGCCTCGACCGTCTACACCCTCGCCTTCGCCTACGCCGGAACCGCCCTGCCGCTCATCCTGTCGGCCTCGCTCATCGACCGGGCGGTTATCGACACGGTCCTGTCGGGCGAGATCGCCGAGGAGCTTGTGCGCACGCTCGTGTCCTCCATCGGTCTGGTCCTGGCCATCCCCGCGACGACGCTCATCGCCGCCCTCCTGTGCCGCACCGAGCGTCCTGAGCACGCTGAGCCCACTGAGCGCACCCCACACGCTGAGCCCTGACCCGGGGTATCAGGGCTCAGCATGAACGCTCAGGCGTCAGCGACGGGGCAAGCCGAGGACGTGCGGGCCAGGGTCATCCGCCGGAGACGTCGGACTCGGCGTCGAGCAGCAGCACCTTCTGCTCCTCAGTGAGGTACGGCGAGTCCAGCCAGCCGTCAGGCAGGTGCGGGCGCTTGGGCCTCCCGGCCCGCCCACGTGGCCCCTCCACCGTCTCGCCCGGGTAGGGCACCACCTCAGGCAGGCGCGCGCGCATGGCCGCCAGCGCCTCGTGCAGCTCCTCGAGCGTGTCCACATGCATGAGCGCGTCGCGCGCCGCCCCGCCCACCGGGTAGCCCTTGAGGTACCAGCCCACATGCTTGCGCAGGTCGCGCACACCGCGCCGCTCGCCCATCTCCTGCGCCAGCAGCCGCCCGTGCTCCTCGATGACCTCGATGACACGGTCCAGGTCCGGGTGCGTGCGCACCTCAGAGCCGTGCAGGGCGCTGACGATGTCCGCGAAGAGCCACGGGCGCCCCTGGCAGCCGCGTCCCACGACGACGCCGTCGCAGCCCGTCTCGCGCATCATCCGCAGCGCGTCGTCACCCGTCCACAGGTCCCCGTTGCCGAGCACCGGCAGGCTCGTCGCCTCCTTCAGACGAGCGATCGCCTCCCAGCTGGCGTGCCCCGCGTAGTGCTGTCGGGCCGTGCGCCCGTGCAGCGCGATCGCCGCCACACCCGCGTTGGCGGCCGCATGCGCCACGTCCAGGAAGGTCTCGTGCTCCTCGTCCACGCCGACACGCGTCTTGACCGTCACCGGCACCGGGTGGTCACGGCCCGCCGCCGCCGACGCCGCCTCCGAGGCCCGCACCGTCTCACGCAGGATCGCCGCCATGAGGTCACGCTTCCACGGCAGGGCCGCGCCGCCACCCTTGCGCGTCACCTTGGGCACCGGGCAGCCGAAGTTGAGGTCGATGTGGTCCGCCAGGTCCTCCTCGACGAGGATGCGCACCGCCGTGCCGGCGACGGACGGGTCCACCCCGTACAGCTGGATCGAGCGCACCCTCTCGCCGGGGTCCGTGCGCACCATCGCCAGCGTCTTGTCGTTGCGCTCCACCAGCGCGCGGGTCGTCACCATCTCGGTGACGTACAGCCCGGCCGGGGCGGACAGCCGCCCACCGGGCAGCGGGACGGGCCCCTCGCCGTCGGGACGCAGCGCCTCGGGCAGCGCACTCTCGCCATACAGGCGGCACAGGCGCCTGAAGGACGCGTTCGTCACCCCCGCCATCGGCGCGAGCTCGACCGGGGTGGTCACCTCGATGGGACCGATGCGCAGCGGGGGCATGAGTTTAGCGGGCACGTCGGTCGTCGCGGGAGCCTGAGTCACCCGGACACTCTCGCACACCCCCGTCGCTGGGGCGCAGCCGTCGTGGTTGTCCGACGGCCAGGGCCCGGCCACGTACCCTGAGCCCATGACCAGCGAGACCGCCGTGCACGACGACGCCCGGCACGACGGCGATGCCGGCGGCGTCCCGGCGCGCACCGTCGTCGTCACCGGCGCCTCCCGGGGCATCGGTGCCGCCGTCGCCACGGCCCTGGCCCGACGTGGAGACCGCGTCGTTGGCCTCTCGCGCACCGGCACCGCCCCCGACGGGGTGCTCGGCATGGTCGCCGACGTCACCGACCCGCAGGCCGTCGAGCGCGCCGTCGCCACCGCCCTGGTCGAGACCGGCTCCGCAGTCGTGGACGTCCTCGTGGCCGCCGCGGGCACACACGTCGACGCCCTGGCCATGCGCACGTCCGACGCCGCCTGGGACGAGGTGCTGCGCACCAACCTCACCGGCTCCTTCCACGCGGCCCGCGCCGTCCTGCCCGGGATGCTGCGCGCGCGCCGAGGCCGCATCGTCCTCGTCTCCTCCGTCATCGCCGCGCGCGGCGGGACGGGGCTGGCGGCCTACGGCGCCTCCAAGGGCGGTGTGGAGGGCCTGACCCGCAGCCTGGCGCGCGAGGTCGCCGGGCGGGGGGTGACGGTCAACGCCGTCGCCCCGGGCCTCGTCGCCACGGACATGACCGCCTCGCTGGGTGAGCGGGCCCGCGCCTCCTACCTCGCCGCGATCCCGGCCGGACGCTTCGCCACGGTCGAGGAGGTCGTCGACCCCGTCGTCTTCCTCGCCTCGCCCGGGGCCTCCTACGTCACCGGCACGGTCCTGGCCGTCGACGGCGGAATGGGGATGGGACGGTGAGCGCGCCCGCGGGCCTGCTGACGCACCGCACCATCCTGGTCACCGGGGTGCTGCGCCCACGCTCGATCGCGGCCGCCGTCGCCCGCACCGCGAGCGAGCAGGGGGCGCGCGTCCTGCTCACCGGCCATCCGCGCACCCTGCGCCTGACGCAGCACCTGGCGGCCGGCCTGGGGGTCACCGACCCGGTCCTGCCCCTGGACGTGGCCGACGCCGCCTCCCTGGACGCGCTGCCCGGGCGGCTGGCGCACATGGGAGTCGAGCGTCTGGACGGCCTCGTCCACGCCGTCGCCCACACCGGGCGCGACCTGCTCGGCGATGCACTCGCCGGATCGCTCACGGCCCATCCGGCCGACGCCTCCGGCCCCACCGCCGGGTCGGCTTGCGCGGATGTGCTCTCCCGCCGCCTCGACGCCCTCGCCGCGGCCGGCACCGTCAGCGCCGCCTCGCTCGCCGCGCTCGTCGGCGTCCTGGCCCCGATGCTCGGTGCGGGCTCGAGCGTCGTCACCCTGACCTTCACCTCCGAGAGGGTGATGCCCGGCTACGGCTGGATGGGGCCGATCAAGGCCGCCCTGGAGGCCAGCGTGCGCGGGCTCGCCGTCGAGCTCGGGCCCGCTGGGGTGCGCGTCAACGCGGTCTGCTCCGGCCCCCTGCGCACACCCGCCGCCGGCGCCGTGCCCGGGCTCGAGGCGCTCGCCGCCACCTGGCAGGAGCGGGCGCCTCTCGGCTGGGAGGCCGACGACGCTGCGCCGGTGGCCCGAACAGTGGTCTCACTCCTGTCTGATTGGCTGCCCGCCACCACCGGCCAGGTGGTGCGCGCCGACGGAGGAATGGGCCTCCTGGGCGTCTGAGGCCCCGTGGGCGCCAGGGCGCGGCCTGTTGACCCGCGTGCCGTATGGTGGCCGCCGTGACGACACCCGCTCCCGTTGGCCCTGTCACGCGCACCCTTGTGCTCGTCAGGCACTCCAAGGCCTCTCATAACGCTCTGACCGACCTTGAGCGGCCCCTGACCTCCCGGGGCTGGGACATGGCCGACGACCTCGCCCGCGACCTCCACCTCGCCGTCGGGGACGCGGACCTGCTGCTCGTGTCGCCCGCCGCCCGTGCTCGCCAGAGCGCCCAGCCGGTCGAGCAGCGCCTGAGCCCCGCCGAGGTTCGGGTGGAGCCCGCGATCTACCACGAGGGGCCCTCCGGGATCCTCGACCTCGTCACCGCCCTCGACGACGAGGTCCGCACCGTCGTCGTCGTGGGCCACGAGCCGACGGTCTCGGTGCTGGCCCACATGCTTCACGACGCCGATGACGCCCTGGCCTCGCAGGTGTCCTTCGGCGTGCCCACGGCCACGGCCCTCATCCTTCAGGTGTCGACCTCCTGGGCGGAGCTCGGCCCGCGCACCGCCCACCTGGGGCGCGTCCTGACCGCCGCCCGCTGAGGCGCACACTCGTCGGCGTGGCCGCCGGGCGCGACACCGGTTAGCCGAGCAGGTCGAGCACGGCCCGCAGGTCACGCACGTGCACCGCGGCCGGAGCCTGCTCCACCACCACGGGCTTGGCGCAGAAGGCCACGCCCAGGCCCGCCACCGAGATCATCCCCAGGTCGTTGGCACCGTCGCCCACCGCCACGGTGCGCTCGATCGGCACGGCGTCGGCCTCGGCCCAGGCACGCAGGCAGCGCACCTTCTCGTCGCGGTCCACCACGCGCCCCAGCACCCTGCCGGTGAGCACGCCGTCGGCCACCCCCAGGCGGTTGGCCGCCACGTGATCGATCCCCAAGCTCTCCGCCAGCGGCACGACGACCTCCTCGAAGCCGCCCGAGACCACGCCGACCCGGCAGCCGCGCGCGTGCAGCGCGTCGATGAGCTCACGGGCCCCACGGGTCACGCGGACCTCGGCCAGCACCTCGGCGACGACCTGCTCCGGCACACCGGCCAGGGTCGCCACCCGCTCGTGCAATGACTGGACGAAGTCGAGCTCACCGCGCATGGCGCGCGCCGTCACCTCGGCGACCCGCTCGCGGGTCCCCGCACGCTCAGCGATGAGCTCGATGACCTCCTGCTCGATGAGCGTGGAGTCCACGTCCATCACCAGCAGGCCCGGGCCCTGGGCGGCCAGGGCCCCCGTGGCCCGGGCACCGCTGACCCGGGGCAGGGCGGTGGGGCTCAAGGCGTCACTCATGGCACGGATCGTATCGGCAGCACGCGAGGGGCCCCGGGACCCGCTCACAACGGCGGTCCCGGGGCCCATGTCCTCGTGGCGGCCCCCTCGGGCGCCGGGGTGGTGTCAGCGGGTGACGACCTGCCCCTTGGCGACGACGGTGATGCCGGACTCGGTCACCGTGAAGCCACGCTCGCGGTCGTGCTCGTGGTCGAGGCCCACCATGGCGCCCTCCTCGACGACGACGTACTTGTCGAGGATCGCGCGCGAGACCACCGTGTTGCGGCCGACGTTGGCCCCGTCCATGAGGACCGACTCACGCACGCTGGACCAGGAGTTGACGCGCACGCCGGGCGAGAGCACCGAGGAGATGACCTCACCACCGGAGACGATGACACCCGGGGAGACGATGGAGTCCACGGCGTGGCCCAAACGCTCGTGGTAGCCATAGACGAACTTCGCCGGGGGCATGGCGTTGGTGTACCCGGCGAACAGCGGCCAGCGCTCGTTGTACAGGTTGAAGACGGGGTTGACGCTGATGAGGTCCTGGTGGGCCTCGTAAAAGGCGTCGACCGTACCCACGTCACGCCAGTAGTCGCGGTCGCGGTCGGTGGCGCCCGGGACATCGTTGTCCTTGAAGTCGTAGACGCCGGCGGCACCCTTGGCCACGAACCAGGGGACGATGTTGCCGCCCATGTCGTGCTTGGAGGTCTCGTCCGCGGCGTCGACCGTCACGGCCTCGAGCAGGGCGTCGGCGTCCATGATGTAGTTGCCCATCGAGGCCAGGATCTCGTCGGGGGAGTCCGGCAGGCCGGGCGTCTCCTGCGGCTTCTCGACGAAGGCCTTGATCCGGCCGGGGTCGGTCGGGTCCGTCTCGATGACGCCGAACTGGTCCGCGAGGGAGCGCGGCTGGCGGATGCCGGCGACCGTCAGCGGCAGGCCGGAGGCGATGTGGTGCTCCAGCATCTGCGAGAAGTCCATGCGGTAGATGTTGTCCGCACCGGTGATGACGACGTAGTCCGGACGCTCGTCGTCCAGGAGGTTGAGGGACTGGTAGATCGCGTCCGCCGAGCCCAGGAACCAGTGCTTGCCGACGCGCTGCTGCGCGGGTACGGGGGCGATGTAGTTGCCGAGCATGTCGGACATGCGCCAGGTCTTGGCGATGTGGCGGTCCAAGGAGTGAGACTTGTACTGGGTGAGCACGACCACCTTGAGGAAGCCCGAGTTGATCATGTTCGACAGCGAGAAGTCGATGAGCCGGTAGATGCCTCCGAAGGGGACGGCGGGCTTAGCACGGTCGACCGTCAGCGGCATGAGGCGCTTGCCTTCGCCACCGGCGAGGATGATTGCGAGGACGCGAGGGGATGCCATAGGCACAGGTTAGGTGAGCCGCCCCCGGTGCGGGAGTAAACCGTGTGAACAGATGCGGTGGTGTCGGTGACGCCGGAGGGCTGGGGCGCCGGAATCCTCCCCCGTGCGCGTGGGGAACCGATAGCGTCAGCACTGGCCGCGGGTGCGCCACCCCAGCGGCCGACCCGGACCGGAGCCCGCCGGAGCCGGTACCTTCGAGCGAGGAGCACCAGACTATGAGGGTTGACCTGCTGACCAAGGAGTATCCGCCGTTCATCTACGGCGGTGCCGGAGTACATGTCAACGAGCTGGCGAAGGTCCTCAGAGCCCATGCCGACGTGCGCGTCCACGCCTTCGGCGGCCCTCGTGAGGGCGCTGAGGAGGGCGTGACCGGGTACTCGGACCTGCCCGAGCTGGCGGGCACCAACGCCGCCCTGCAGACCCTCGGCGTGGATCTCCAGATGGTGCCCGGCGTCGCCGGGGCGGACATCGTCCACTCCCACACCTGGTACGCGAACATGGCCGGCCACCTCGCCGGGCTCCTGCACTCCATCCCGCACGTCGTCTCCGCCCACTCGCTGGAGCCCATGCGCCCCTGGAAGGCGGAGCAGCTCGGTGGTGGCTACGCCCTGTCCTCCTGGGCCGAGCGGCAGGCCTATGAGGGGGCCTCCGCGATCATCGCGGTGTCGAACGGGATGCGTGCGGACATCCTGCGCTCCTACCCGGCTGTCGACCCCGGGCGCGTCAAGGTGGTCCACAACGGCATCGACCTGGAGGACTGGGCGCGCCCCGAGGATGCTGAGTTCGAGGCCCTGAGCGTGCAGGTGCGTGAGCGCTTCGCCATTGACCCCACGCGGCCGACGGTCGTCTTCGTCGGTCGCGTCACCCGTCAGAAGGGCCTGCCGCACCTACTGCGCGCGGTTGAGATGCTGCCCGCTGAGGTGCAGGTCATCCTGTGCGCCGGCGCCCCGGACACCAAGGAGATCAAGGCCGAGGTGGACGCCGCCGTCGCAGCGCTCCAGGCGCAGCGCACGGGCGTGGTCCTCATCGAGGAGATGCTTCCGCACCGCGAGCTCCAGGCGGTGCTGGCCTCCTCGGACGTCTTCGTGTGCCCGTCGGTCTACGAGCCGCTGGGCATCGTCAACCTCGAGGCGATGGCCATGGGGCTTCCCGTCGTCGGCTCGGCCACCGGGGGCATCCCGGACGTCATTGTCGACGGCGAGACCGGCTACCTTGTCCCCCTCGAGCAGCTGCAGGACGGCACCGGTACCCCGATCCACCCCGAGGTCTTCGCCTCCGACCTGGCTGCGCGCCTGACCGACCTCGTGACCGACGAGGGCAGGGCCAAGCGGATGGGGGCGGCTGCCCGCGCCCGCGTGGAGGAGCACTTCTCGTGGGCCGCGATCGCCGAGCGGACCATGGAGGTCTACCGGTGGGCCTTGGACAACCCGCGCTGAGGACTGTGTGACGTGGCGCCGCCGTCCCGTGGAGGGGCGGCGGCGCCCGTGTTCTCGGCAGCCGTGAGCCGGCCGCGCTCACCCCTGGTGCGCGCCCCAGGTCTCCGTGGCGGCCGCCACCCCGTGGCGCGCCACCGCGCCGAGCCGGCGCAGCACCCGGCTGCGTGCCAGGCCCTGGGAGGCGGTGGCCGCAGCCCCATCGTCCTCAAGCGCCAGCTCGCAGATGCCCAGCAGGCGCAGCGAGCGCTCCAGCAGGTCGCGCTGACGCGCCGGTAGCGAGGGCGGCAGGAGCCTCGGGTCCAAGACGGCCGTCACCAGATCCGTCAGCGCCTCGGCCATCTGAGGGCGCTCACGAGCCAGGTCCAGCGCCACCAGCGCCTCAATGGCCTCCTCGGTGGCGCGGTGCACGTCGCGGCGCGCCTGCGAGGCGTCGAAGGGGGCGGGGGAGGCGGACAGCACGTGCGCCGCCCAGGTGACGCTCGTGCCTGAGGCTCGGGGCACCAGCAGGACGCTGAGGCCCTCGAGGGACGAGCCCGCACCGCCCTCGAGCAGGACCGCCTGCCCCTCATCGAGTGCCAGCGCCAGACCCGGCACCGGGTCCGCGGGCGAGGGCAGCACGGCCGCGCACCGGCGAAACGGGCGCGCCGCCTCCAACCAGGACGCCAGGTCCACCGCCGTCGTGACACGACCGGGGGCTTTGTGCGCGTCCCACCCGGCGGCCCCGGACCCGTCCCAGCCGGAGGCCGCGGGTCCCGTGGCGGCGGCGACGACGTCGTGGACGCCGTCGGGACCTTGCACGAGGGCGGTCCCGACGGAGGAGGGCACGGGCGCCCACAGTGCGAGCAGGACGCCGACCGGCGCATCGAGGATGGGCATGGACGGACCCTACCGGCCCGGCCGGGCACGGGTAGCGCTGCCCGTTGCGCCACGGCGTGGACATAGGACTCAGGTCACTGAGGCACGCTAAGGTAACGCTATGACCAGCGTGCTGCGCCTCGACGACGTCTCCCTGCACCGGGGGACCAAGCAGATCCTCTCCCACGTGAGCTGGCGCGTCGACGAGGGCCAGCACTGGGTCGTCCTTGGACCCAATGGCGCCGGTAAGACCACCGTCTCGCGCCTCGCCTCGGCCCGGCTCTTCCCCTCCTCCGGGACGGTCGACGTCCTCGGCGAGCGCATGGGCCGCGTCGACGTCTCCGAGCTCCGCCCGCGCATCGGCCTGTGCTCCTTCGCCCTGGCCCAGAACGTGCCGGCCTCCGAAACGGTCCTGAGCATCGTCCTGTCCGCCTCCTACGGGCACATCGGGGTCTGGCGCGAGGAGTACGACGACTTCGACGTCGAGCGCGCCCGCGCCCTGCTCGGGGCCCTGGGGGCCGGCGCCCTGGTCGAGCGCGCCTGGGGGAGCCTGTCCTCGGGGGAGCGCAAGCGCGTCGAGATCGCCCGCGCCCTCATGCCCGACCCGGAGCTGCTCGTCCTCGACGAGCCCGCCTCCGGCCTCGACGTCGCCGGGCGCGAGCTCCTGCTGGCGGCTCTGAGCGAGATCATCGCCGCCCCCGGCTCGCCGTCGATGCTGCTCGTCACCCACCACCTTGAGGAGATCCCCGTGGGCTTCACCCACGCCCTGGCCCTGCGCGACGGACGCGTCCAGGGCAGTGGGACGCTTACCGAGGTCCTCAACGGCCCGACGATGTCCACCACCTTTGGCCTGCCGCTGGAGATCACCCTCGAACGCGGCCGCTACAGCGCACGAGGCGCGTTCCCGGCCGCTGTGGCCACCTGACCCCGCACCCTCAGACAGGAGAACACCCATGGTATGGCTCTGGTGGCTCGGAGGAGCCCTCGTCCTCGCCGTCGTCGAGACGCTCAGCGCGGACCTCACCTTCATCATGATCGCCGGGGGAGCCCTGGGCGGTGCGGCCGCCGCCGGACTCGGCGCGAACCTGACCGTTCAGGTCATCGTCTTCTGCGTCGTCTCCGTTCTCCTGCTCTTCCTTGTGCGGCCCTGGGCCAAGGCCCAGCTCGCCAGGCGCACGCCCCACATGCTCACCAACGTCGAGGCCAAGATCGGCCGTGAGGCCACCGCCCTGACCGCCGTCGACATTCACGGCGGCCGTGTGCTCCTGGCCGGGGAGGAGTGGAGCGCCCGTCTCGCCGACCCGCAGGCCGACCACCCCGCGCCCCCGGTCATCCCGGCCGGCGCCCACGTGCGTGTCATCTCGGTCGACGGCGCGGTCGCCGTCGTGCGATCCGAGTGACCCGGCGCCGCCCCCACCCCCGCTGAACCACCACACCACCCACCCGAAAGGAGCCCGATGGACACCGCAACGGGCCTTGGAATGGCCACCCTCATCGTCCTCATCCTCGTCGCGCTGCTCGCCGTCGTCGCGATCTTCAAGGCTGTGCGGATCGTCCCGCAGTCCTACGCGATCATCGTCGAGCGCCTGGGCAAGTTCCAGGCCGAGTACGGCGCCGGCATGCACTTCCTCGTGCCCTTCATCGACCGGGTGCGCACCATGGTGGACCTGCGCGAGCAGGTCGTCTCCTTCCCGCCCCAGCCGGTGATCACCTCCGACAACCTCGTGGTGTCCATCGACTCCGTCATCTACTACCAGGTGACCGACCCCAAGCGCGCCACCTACGAGATCGCCAACTACCTCCAGGCCATCGAGCAGCTGACCGTCACCACGCTGCGTAACGTCATCGGCGCCATGGACCTGGAGCAGACGCTCACGAGCCGTGACCAGATCAACGGCCAGCTGCGTGGCGTCCTCGACCAGGCCACCGGCCGCTGGGGCATCCGCGTGAGCAACGTCGAGCTCAAGTCCATCGACCCGCCGGCCTCCATCCAGGGCGCCATGGAGCAGCAGATGCGTGCCGAGCGTGACCGCCGTGCCGCCATCCTGACCGCTGAGGGTGTCAAGCAGTCCCAGATCCTCACGGCCGAGGGTGACAAGCAGTCCGCCATTCTGCGCGCCGAGGGTCAGGCCCAGTCCGCGATCCTCAAGGCCCAGGGCGAGTCCCGCGCCATCCTCCAGGTCTTCGACGCCATCCACCGCGGCAACGCCGACCCGAAGCTGCTGGCCTACCAGTACCTGCAGACCCTGCCGAAGATCGCCAACGGCAGCTCCTCCAAGATGTGGATCGTGCCCACCGAGTTCACCGCCGCCCTTGATGGCATCGCGGGGGCGCTGGGCGGCAAGGGCTCCCCGGCCCCCGGCTCGGGCGCCTTCTCCGCGGACTCCGATGAGCCCGTGAAGGTGGACATGTCCGGCCTGGGCGACCTGTCCCTGACCTCCGAGCTCGCCTCCACCAACCTGGCCGCCCCCGAGGAGGCCCTGGCTGAGGCCAAGGGCGAGGCCGAGACCGCCTCGAGCGTCGCCGAGCAGAACGCCTCGGACGCCACGACGACGCTGCCCGCCCGCGGCACGCACGCCGCCCCGGCCCCCTCGGACGACGGGCTGCCCCCGGTGGTGCCTCCGGCCGGCACCTGACCGGCCTGTCGGGGCATGTGAGACGTGTCCCAGAACCCTCCAGACGGCGGGGAGACACAGGAACCGTTCAGCAAACGGTCCTAGTCTCCCCGCCGTGCTGTTCACGACCCTGCGTCATTACCTGAGGCCTTACCGCTTCCCACTGCTCGCGGTCCTCGTCCTCAAGGTGGCTGAGACGATCGCCGTCCTGACCCTGCCGACCCTCAACGCCTCCATCATCAACGAGGGCGTTGTCGCCGGGGACACGGACCGGATCTGGAGCCTGGGCGGCCTCATGCTCGCCGTCACCGTCGTCCAGGGCATCGCCGCCGTCGTGGCCACCTACCTCGCCGCCAAGGCCTCCATGGGGCTGGGCCGCCAGATGCGCCGCGACATCTTCACCCACGTCCAGCGCCTCAACCTCGAGGAGGTCTCCCGCTTCGGGGCGCCCTCCCTCATCACCCGCTCGACCAACGACATCCAGCAGATTCAGATGCTCGTGTTCATGGTCTGCGCCATGATGCTCATGGCGCCGATCATGCTCGTGGGCGGCACCATCATGGCGCTGAGCGTGGACGTGCCCCTGTCCGGCCTCCTGCTCGTTCTCATCCCGCTGCTGCTCGTCGTCGTCGGGGCGCTGACCACCCGCCTGCTGCCGCACTTCAAGGTGATGCAGTCACGCATTGACCGTGTCAACCTCGTGATGCGCGAGCAGATTCAGGGTGTGCGCGTGATCCGTGCCTTCGTGCGCCAGGACGAGCGCCGACGCGTCTTCGACGAGGCCAACGACGCCCTGACCGCCACCTCGCTGTCCATCGGGCGGCTCTTCGCGCTGCTCATGCCCGCCGTCCAGGTCATCATGAACCTGTCCGTCATCGGCGTGTACTGGTTCGGCAGCCAGCGCGTCATCAGCGGCGGCATGGAGATCGGGGACCTGACGGCCTTCGTCAACTACATCATGCAGATCCTCTTCTCCGTCATGATCGCCATCATGCTGGTGGTGCAGCTGCCGCGCGCCCAGGTGGCCGCCGAGCGCTACCAGGAGGTCATGGCCGTCGAGCCCGCCATCACCGCGCCCGCCACGCCGGTGCACCTGCCCGCCCCGACCGGATCGCCCGCCGGGCCCAGGGGCCGTGAGGTGCGCTTCGAGCACGTGACCTTCCGCTACCCCGGGGCCGAGGCCGCGGTCCTCAGCGACGTCGACCTCGTCATGCGCCCTGGCCGTACCACCGCCTTCATCGGCTCCACCGGCTCCGGCAAGACCACCCTCGTCAACCTCATCCCTCGCCTGCTGGACGTCACCGAGGGCCGTGTGACCATCGACGGCGTCGACGTGCGCGACCTGGACCCCCACGAGCTGCGCAGCGCGGTGGCCACCGTCCCGCAGAAGGCCTTCCTCTTCTCCGGCACCATCCGCAGTACCCTGAGGCACGGCAAGAAGGACGCCGACGACGCCGAGATCTGGGACGCCCTCGAGGCCGCTCAGGCCGCGGGCTTCGTCCAGGACCTCGACGACGGCTTGGACCACGACGTCGACCAGGGCGGTGTCAACTTCTCCGGCGGCCAACGCCAGCGCCTGGCCATCGCCCGTGCCCTCGTGCGCGACGCCGGCGTCTACATCTTCGACGACTCCTTCTCCGCTCTCGACTACGCCACCGACGCGCGCCTGCGCGCCGGCCTGCCCGCCGCCACCGACGGCGCCACGCTCGTCGTCGTCGCCCAGCGAGTCGCCTCCATCCGTCACGCCGAGCAGATCGTCGTCCTTGACGAGGGGCGCGTCGTCGGCACCGGCACCCACGAGGAGCTCATGAGCACCTGCCCCACCTACTCCGAGATCGTCCTGTCCCAGATCAGCGAGCAGGAGGCGGCATGAGCCACGGACCCGGCCCCCGCGGCCCCCAGCAGAAGGCCGCCGACTTCCGCGGCACGTGGAGGCGCCTGCTCGGCGAGCTGCGCCCCGAGCGCGCCCGGATCGCCCTCGTCATCGCCCTGACCACCATCGCGGTCGTCCTCACCGTCGTCGCCCCCAAGATCCTCGCCCACGCGATGAACATCCTCTTCGAGGGGATCATCGGCACCGTCCTGTCCAACGCGGGCCTGCCCGCCGGCCTCAGCGGCGACGCGCTGGCCCAGGCGCTGAATGTCGGCGGCATGAGCGAGTACGCGGACATGGTCGGCGCCTACAACGTCGTCGTCGGCCAGGGCATCGACACCCACGCCCTGCTTGTCGTCCTCGGCCAGGTCCTGGCCGTCTACCTGCTGTCCGCCCTGTTCATGTGGGTACAGGGCTACATCCTCGCCGGGGTCGTCCAGCGCACCGGCCGGCGCATGCGCGCCGAGGTCGAGGCCAAGCTGGGCCGCGTGCCCCTGTCCTACCTCGACTCGGGTTCGCGCGGCGACATCCTCTCGCGCGTGACCAACGACGTCGACAACATCACCCAGACGCTCCAGCAGACCCTCTCCCAGGCGCTGAACTCCATCATCTCCGTCGTCGGTGTCCTGGCCATGATGGTGACGATCTCCGTGCAGCTCTCGCTCGTCACCGTGGCGATGGTGCCCGTGGCCGTGATCATCACCGTGCTCATCGCCCGCCGTGCCCAGCCCCACTTCACCCAGCAGTGGGACGCCACCGGCAAGGTGACCGGCGTGGTCGAGGAGGCCTTCACCGGTCACGAGACCGTCGTGCTGTTCGGCTCGGAGGAGGAGTTCGCCCGCCTGTTCGACGAGGAGAACACGCGTCTGTACGAGGGGTCCTACAAGGCCCAGTGGATCTCCGGCACCATCCAGCCCGCAATGCGACTGGTCTCCAACCTCAGCTTCGTCATCGTCGCCGTCATCGGTGGCGTGCGCGTGACCAGCGGGACGATGACCCTGGGTGACGTCCAGGCCTTCATCCAGTACACGCAGCAGTTCACCCAGCCCATCACCCAGCTCGCCTCCATGGCGAACCTCCTGCAGTCCGGCGCCGCCAGCGCCGAGCGCCTGTTCGGCATCATGGACGCGCCCGAGGAGGAGCAGGCGGACGCCCCCGCGCACCTGGCCGAGCGCGTGGCCGGCAGGGTCGTCTTCGACCACGTGCGCTTCTCCTACAGCCCCGACACCGAGCTCATCACGGACCTCAGCCTCACCGTGGAGCCCGGCCAGACGGTCGCCATCGTCGGCCCCACCGGGGCCGGCAAGACGACCCTGGTCAACCTCCTGCTGCGCTTCTACGACCCCCAGGCCGGCAGGATCACGCTCGACGGCGTCGACACGCGCGAGCTCAGCCGCGACCGTCTGCGCGAGCAGATCGGCATGGTCCTACAGGACACGTGGCTGTTCGAGGGCACGATCCGCGACAACATCGCCTTCGGCGCCGCCGGGGCGAGCGAGGAGCAGGTGCTGGCCGCCGCCCGCGCCGCCAACGTCGACCACATCGTCCAGGCCCTGCCCAAGGGCTACGACACGGTCATCGACGACTCCGGTTCCGGCGTGTCCGCCGGTGAGAAGCAGCTCATCACGATTGCCCGCGCCTTCCTGGCCGACCGCCAGATCCTCGTCCTGGACGAGGCGACGAGCTCGGTGGACACCCGCACCGAGCTGCTGGTTCAGAAGGCGATGGTGGGTCTGCGCCAGGGGCGCACGTCCTTCGTCATCGCCCACCGACTGTCCACCATCCGTGACGCGGATATCATCCTCGTGATGGAGCACGGTGACATTGTCGAGCAGGGTGGGCATGACGAGCTCATCGCCGCCCGGGGAGCCTACTACCGGCTCTACCAGAGCCAGTTCAGCGGCCCGGCCGGTCAGGACGAGCCCGCCGTCGTCGCCGACCCGCTGCTCAAGGCCTTGGGCCGCACGGAGCGGCACTACTCGTGATCATCCGCATCCACGCCCTCGAAGAGCTCGACGACCCTGCCCTGGGTCACCTGCTGGCCGACTACACGGGCCTGACCGACATCGCCCTGCGCCGTCGTCTGGAGACCGAGCGCGGCCTGTACATGGCCGAGTCCTCCAAGGTGATTGAGCGGGCCGTGCGGGCCGGTCACGAGCCGCGCTCCTTCCTCATGGCCGAGCGCTGGCACGAGCCGCTGCGCGACCTCATCGCCGCGGCTGCGGGCACCGGTGGCAGGGACGACGGCGGCGACGTGCCCGTCATCCTCGCCCCTGAGGAGGTGCTGGAGCGGCTCACGGGCTTCCACCTGCACCGCGGCGCCATGGCGGCCATGAACCGGCCGGTGCTGGCGGGCGTGACCGAGCTGCTGTCCTCGGCACGCGGCGGGCTGGGGGCGCGTCGGGTGGCGGTCCTGGAGGACCTGGTGGACCACACGAACGTCGGTGCCGCTGTCCGCAGCGCTGCCGCCCTGGGCGTTGACGCCGTGCTCGTGACCCCGCAGTGCGCGGACCCGCTCTACCGGCGCAGCGTGCGCGTGTCGATGGGCACGGTGTTCCAGGTGCCGTGGACGCGTATCGAGCGCTGGCCCGCGCTGGACGAGCTTCACGCCGCCGGTTGGACGGTGGCGGCCATGGCGCTGAGCGAGGGTGCGGTGAGCCTGGAGGAGTTCTCGGCCTCGCCCGCCTGCACCGCCCCGGACTCCAAGGTCGCCGTGGTGCTGGGCACGGAGGGCGATGGGCTCAGGGCCCGGACGGTGGCGGCTGCCGACGTCGTGGTGCGCATCCCCATGGCCGGGGGAGTGGACTCCCTCAACGTGGCCGCGGCGGCCGCCGTCGCCTTCTGGGAGCTGCGGGTGCGCAACTGAGGTGGTGCCGACGGCGCCGGACGAGTCGTCGGCACTGGGACGTCGTCGTCGGAACTGAACGAATGGGGGCGGGCCCGGCAGTGCCGGGCCCGCCCCCATTCGTGTGCTCACGCGGTGACGCGCAGGAGCAGGTCGCCGGCGGCGACCTCGCCCTCGGCGGCGGCATCCACCGAGGCGAAGGTCGCCGTGTTGGTCACGAGCACCGGGGTGGTCAGCGCGTAGCCGGCCGCCTCGACGGTGGCGCGGTCCACGCGGACGAGCTCCTGCCCGTCCTCGACCCGGTCACCCTGGGCGACCTTGATGTCGAAGCCCGTGCCGCCAAGGTTGACGGTGTCGATGCCCACGTGGATGAGGACCTCGATTCCGTTGTCGAGGGTCAGCCCGTAGGCGTGACCCGAGGAGGGCGCGACAACCACCGTGCCGGCGGCCGGAGCCGTGACGACGATGGTCTCGCCCACGGGCTCGATGGCTGCGCCGTTGCCAAGGGCGCCGGAGGCGAAGACCTGGTCCTCGACGTCGGCCAGGGCCAGGACGCGGCCGGCCAGCGGGGCGACGACGTCGGTGACGCTACCCGCGGTCGGCGGGGCAGCCGGCACCGCAGCGGGCGCGGGGCCGCCGTCCTGCACCGCGGTGGCGGTGGTGGAGGCGGACTGGGCGGCCAGGTCCGCGGCGGTCTCGGCCGGGTCCGCCTGGACCGCGCCACCCGCGACGCCACCGGCGGCGGCCAGGGCGGCAGCATCCTGAGCCTTGTCCTCCTCGGTGCGGTAGTCCGTGACAAGGATGATGAGGAAGGACGTCATGAAGGCCGCGAGCACGGCCAGGGCGTACAGCCCCATGGGGGAGAAGACCGGGATGGTCAGCAAAGAGGTAAAGGCAAAGGTGGAGGCGTTGACACCGCCGCCGATGCCGACGACGAGGCCGCCGACGACGCATCCGACGAGCATGCGCGGGTAGATGCGCTTGTAACGCAGGTGGATGCCGTACAGGCTCGGCTCGGAGATGCCGCCGAACAGGCCGGCGAACAGGGCGCCGGAGGCGGTCTGCCTCATGGCGGAGTTGCGGTTGCGGATCGCGATGACGAGGACCGCGGCGGTGGCCCCGAAGCAGGCGAAGTTCCAGGCACCCATGGGGCCCTGGATGAAGTCGTAGCCCAGGGTGTCGATGTTGGCCAGCATGAGGGCGTTGAGCGGCCAGTGCAGGCCCAGCGGCACGAGGAAGGGGTAGATGATCGGGATGAGGATCGCGAAGATGATGGGCGCGGTGGTGTTGAGCCAGGCGAGCGCCGAGCCGAGGGCGGAGCCGACCCAGATGCCCAGGGGGCCGATGAGGAAGCCGGTGACCGGCATCATGATGAGGAAGGACAGGAAGGGCACGAAGACCATCTGGAGGTTGGCCGGGATGATCTTGGTCAGTGCCTTGTAGATGGGGGCGAGGATCGCCACCATCATGAGCGGCACGAAGACCTGGCCGCCGTAGTCGGCCAACTGCATCGGGATCCCGAAGACGCTTGCGGTGCAGGACTGGGTGTCCAGGACCTCGTTGGTGGTGCAGGTCACGCCGGTGGTGGTGCTCGGATCCGCCAGAGCGATGAAGTTCGGCGTGAGGAAGGTGGCCATGACGGCGGTGCCCACCCACGGGTCGATCTTGAGCTTCTTGGAGGCGTTGTAGGCCACCATGATCGGCAGGAAGTAGAAGACCGAGCGGAACATCGCGTCGGTGAAGACGAGCCAGGCAGGCTTGATGGGGGCGCGCGTGTCGATGTAGCCCAGGGCCTCGAAGACGGCCTCGAGGGCGATGATGATCGAGGTGCCCAGCAGCACCGGCAGCAGGGGTCTGAAGGAGTCGGACAGGTACTCGAAGAAGGCGTCCACCCAGGCGTTCTTGCCGCGGGCCCGGGCGCGTGCGGCGGCCTTGACCTCGGCGTCGCTGGGGGCGGCGGCCCCGCCCTTCATGGCGGGCAGGGAGGTGATCTGCTCGTAGACGCTCTGCACGGCCCCGCCGATGATGATCTGGTAGCGGTCCCCGGACTGGGGGACGGCACCCATGACTCCGGGGATGGCCTCGACGGCGGCCTTGTCGACCACGGAGGCGTCGTGGAGCTCGAAGCGCAGGCGGGTGGCGCAATGGGTGAGGCTGGAGATGTTCCCGGGGCCGCCGACGGCCTCCAGGATTGCTTCTGGTACTGACGTGGTTGTCGTCATGATGAACCTTTCGCAGGCCTGCGTGCGGTGGCGCCGACGCGGCGGGGTGCCGCGGGCAGCCAAGGACGCGCAGGAGGTGGGGGTCACCGTCAGCGCGCTGACGGTCCAAAGAGGGTAGCCCACGGCCGGGGCTCCACAGACGGTCTCGGCGGCAGGGGGTGGGCGGGTGCCTGGGGAAAGCCTTGTGAGCACAGGGGAAGGTGATGGCGGGTGGACGACACGACTGCCCGTCATCTATGGAGGAGGACCTGTTGTGAGCACGACGACGACCCCGAGCACCGCTGTGGCAGACGACGGCGGGGAGGAGGGCTACGAGCGTGGCCTGTACGGGCCCCGCGGCTGGAGCGTGAGAGTGGGTGTCTGGGACGTCCTGGATACCTGTCACGACGAGATGCGTTCGGCCACGGTGCCTGCCGCTTTCGGGTTGAAGCCCCGCGGCATCATCGAGGACGGTGAGCCCGTGGACGACTACACACCCTTCCACGACTTGGGCCCGAGCCAGGCCCGCCGTCTGCTGGAGATCCTGCCCGCGGCCCAGCTCGAGGACCGCCAGAACCTCTCGCCGACCCTCGGCTCCCTGTTGCGGGCCTGTGCGCGCTCGCAGGGCCGCATCAGGCTCTCCGGCTACGGGATCGGGCCGCAGCGGCCTGACGAGAGGGTGACGGTCGAGGCCCTGTGGGTCCAGGACCCGGACCTTCTCGACCTCGAGCTCCTTGAGACGCACGACGACGGCTGCCACTGCCGCGAGGTGTGGGACCTGGTGCGCCAGCGCTATGACCTGGACGCCCAGTGCGTGCCCGACGAGATACGGGTGTGCCGACGGCGGTGGACCCGTGGACAGACGGGCACCTGGCTCTGGTGGGACTGAGCGCGGTGTGACCGATGCCTGGTGGCCGGACGGCAGGCCCTGAGCAGGCCGGCGGCAGCGGGCCCGTAGCATGACGGGCGTGATCAACGTCCAGGACCTCACCATGCGTATCGGCGCCCGCCAGCTTGTCGCCGGTGCGAGCTACCGCGTTGACAAGGGCATGCGCATCGGTCTGGTCGGGCGCAACGGCGCAGGCAAGACGACCATGACCAAGCTTCTGGCCGCCCAGTCCGTCGCCCAGGGCGCGAGCCAGGCGGTGGCCGACGCCGACGAGACCCACGGCCTGCAGGCCGTGGAGTACGAGGGCACCATCAACTGCAACGGCTCGGTCGGCTACCTGCCCCAGGACACGAAGGTCGGCGACCTGGAGGAGATCGCCCGCGACCGCATCCTGTCCGCCCGCGGCATCGACGCGCTGCTGGCCCGCATCCGCAAGGCCGAGGAGCGCATCGCCACCACCGAGGGCGACGCCATGGCCAAGGCCCTGGACCGCTACACCCGCCTGGACCACGAGTTCACCATGGCCGGGGGATACGCGGCCGCCAGCGAGGCCGCCCGCATCGCGGCCGCCCTCGGCCTGCCCGACCGCGTGCTCGACCAGCCGGTCGGCACCCTGTCGGGTGGCCAGCGCCGACGCGTCGAGCTGGCGCGCGTGCTCTTCCAGCAGCCGGACACCCTCCTGCTCGATGAGCCCACCAACCACCTCGACCACGACTCCGTGCTGTGGCTGCGCGACCACCTGCGCACCTACGCCGGCGGCTTCATCGTCATCTCCCACGACGTCGAGCTCCTGCGCGACACGGTCAACCAGATCATGTACCTCGACGCCAACCGGGGTGTCCTGGACGTCTACCACCTGGGCTGGGACGCGTACCTGCGTCAGCGCGCCGAGGATGAGGCGCGCCGTCGCAAGGAGCGCGCCAACGCCGAGAAGAAGGCGGCCGCGCTGCGCGCCCAGGGGGAGAAGATGCGGGCCAAGGCCACCAAGGCCGTTGCCGCGCAGCAGATGTTGCGCCGCGCCGAGCGCCTTCTCGAGGGCCTGGACGAGCAGCGTGCAGCCGAGAAGGTCGCCCACCTGCGCTTCCCCGACCCCGCCCCCTGCGGCAAGACCCCCCTGAGGGCCTCGCGCCTGAGCAAGGCCTACGGCTCCCTCGAGGTGTTCTCCGGCGTGGACCTGGCCATTGACCGCGGCAGCCGCGTCGTCATCCTGGGTCTCAACGGTGCGGGCAAGACGACGATGCTGCGCATCCTCGCCGGCGTCGAGACCCCGGACTCCGGTGAGGTGGTGCCCGGTCACGGGCTCAAGATCGGCTACTACGCCCAGGAGCACGAGACCATCGACACCGACCGCACGGTGGTGGAGAACCTGCGCAGTGCCGCCCCGGACATGGACGACACTCAGGTGCGCAGCGTGCTGGGCTCCTTCCTGTTCTCCGGCGCCGACGCGGACAAGCCCGCCCGCGTGCTCTCCGGTGGGGAGAAGACCCGCCTGGCGCTCGCCATCCTCGTGGTCTCCAGCGCCAACGTCCTGCTGCTGGACGAGCCGACGAACAACCTCGACCCGGCCAGCCGCGAGGAGATCCTGCGCGCGCTGGGCACCTTCGAGGGCGCCGTCGTCCTCGTCACCCACGACGAGGGAGCGGTCGAGGCCCTTGAGCCGGACCGGGTCCTGCTCCTTCCCGACGGCGACGAGGACCTGTGGGGCGAGGAGTACCTCGAGCTCGTCACCCTGGCCTGACCCTCGCCTGCCCAGCTGTGCTGCCGGGCTTATGATCGCGCTGGGCCCGGCGCGGTGAGTGCCGCCACAGCGGTTCTGGACGGGGATGGACGTAGGCTGACGGGGAAGAACCTGCCCGACCTGGGTGTTGGAGCCCGCGCAACCGTACCCCGGGCCCGACGGACCCACGAACGAGGAGACTCACATGTCTCAGACCACCCTGACTGACCAGACGACGGCCGTGCCCGAGCACGAGGTGCTTCTCACCGAGGCCGCCGCTGCCAAGGTCGCTGCACTGCTGACTCAGGAGGGCCGCGACGACCTGCGTCTGCGCGTGGCGGTCCAGCCCGGCGGCTGCTCCGGCCTGGTCTACCAGCTCTACTTCGACGAGCGTCTGCTCGACGGTGACGCCGTGCGCTCCTTCGAGACGGGCTTTGACGAGATGTCCACCGTCGAGGTCGTCGTCGACCGCATGAGCGTGCCCTACCTGTCCGGTGCGACCATCGACTTCGCCGACTCCATCGAGAAGCAGGGCTTCACCATCGACAACCCGAACGCCTCCGGCTCCTGCGCCTGTGGCGAGTCCTTCCACTGAGGGGTGCACGGTCCGGCCCGCCCGGACCGCACCACGGCCGCTGTGCCCACGCGCACGCCGACCGTCTCACGCCTCACCGCCACACAGACTGCCCGCCAAGGAGACCATGTTGCGCCGCCCCCACCTCGTCCTGAGCGCCCTCGCGCTCACGTCCAGCCTCGTCCTCGCCGCCTGCGGCTCCTCCTCTGGGGGGAGCGATGCGACGGCCTCCGCGACGGCGACGGCGAGCGCCGCGACCTCGGGCGTGGCCACCAACGTGGTCTGCTCCGACCTCACCATCGACGACTCCTCCGCCGCGCTGCCGTCGCTCGCCGGTGAGGCCGACACCACCCCGACGCCCACGTGGACGGGTGAGGCGGCCCCCGCCAACCTCACGGTCGCCACCCTGGAGGAGGGCGACGGCCCGACGGTGACGGAGGCCGACTTCATCACCGTGTCCTACGCGGGCTGGAAGTGGGATGACAACGCGACCTTCGACTCCTCCTACGACCGCGCTGCGCCGACGACCTTCAGCCTCCAGGGCGTCATCACCGGCTGGCGCTGCGGTCTTGCCGGGCACAAGGTGGGTGAGAGGGTACTCATGAGCGTGCCCTCCCAGTACGCCTACGGCGACGTCGCGACCGGTGGTGGTGCCCCGACCGGCCCGCTCGTCTTCGTCGTCGAGATCAAGGCCGTCGGCAGCACCGCCGACGCGACGGTCGAGGGCGAGCAGGCCCTGGCCGACCGTGGCATCACGGTGACCGGCGATCTCGGCTCCGCCGCGTCGATCAGTGTGAGCCCGGACGCCGTCGAGCCCACGCAGACGGAGGTCATCGTCCTGGCCCGCGGAACGGGCGCCGCCATCACCGCCGAGGACACGATCGGCCTGCACATGGCCTTCACCTCCTGGGACGGAACGGTCAACCAGTCCTCCTGGGAGCAGGCGAGCCCGCAGCGCGTGACGATGGCTCAGGCGCCGGGCCTGACCGGGCTCATCGGCGTGCCGGTGGGCTCCCGGGTGGTTGTCCTCATGCCCGCGGGCACGGACTCCTCCTCGGGTGAGGCCCTCCCGGCCATGGCTTACGTCCTGGACATCGCCGCGATTCTTTGACATGTGAGCCTCCGGCGGCTCCGGTCGTCCTGAGGAGGCAGCGTCCCGGCCACCCATGAGGGGTGGCCGGGACGCTGTGTCGAGATGGGGCGGGCAGCCCGTAGTGCTCAGCGGACGATGAGGCCCGGGGCCTGGGTGGTCGCGGCGGCCAGGCGCTCGGAGACGTCCTGCCAGTTGGCGATGTTCCAGATGGCCTTGACGTAGTCGGCCTTGACGTTGAGGTAGTCGAGGTAGAAGGCGTGCTCCCACATGTCGACCTGGAACAGCGGGATGGTGCCGACCGGGACGTTGCCCTGCTGGTCGAAGAGCTGGAAGGTCACGAGCGTGCCGGAGACGGAGTCCCAGGCCAGGACGGCCCAGCCGGAGCCCTGGATGCCCAGCGCGTTGGCGGTGAACTGGGCCTGGAACTTCTCGAAGGAGCCGAAGGAGTCGTCGATGGCCGCGGCGAGCTCGCCCTCGGGGCGGCCGCCGCCGTTGGGGGAGAGGTTCTTCCAGAAGATCGAGTGGTTGATGTGGCCGCCGAGGTTGAAGGCGAGGTTCTTCTCCAGGAGGTTGATGGCGGCGTGGTCACCGGACTCGCGGGCGGCCTTAAGCTGCTCGAGGGCGGCGTTGGCACCGGCGACATAGGCAGCGTGGTGCTTGTCGTGGTGGAGCTCCATGATCTTGGCGGAGATGTGGGGCTCGAGAGCGGCGTAGTCGTAGGGCAGCTCGGGGAGCGTGTACACGGCCATGTGCGGGTGCCTTTCGTGCGGGCCGGGATGCCCCGGCGCGTCGACTCCGGCTCATAGCGTGAACCGAGGTCCTGGACGTCATTTATCGTATCCGCCGATTGAAGGCTTCGCCAACACAGCGGCTGTGATTACACTGACGGCGCAGCGCCAACCGTGCCGTTCCCCGACGTGCCCGGACAACAACCGGCCCTGCCACGCACGTCCGATCGCACGGAGGATCCATGACTGACCAGGCCGCCAGCTCCCGCCTCGACCTCCTTGTCTTCTCCGACGACGCCAACGTGCGCCAGGAGGTCATCACCGGCGTCGGACGACGCCCCGCCAAGGGACTGCCCCTTGTGCGCTGGACCGAGTGCGCCACCGCCGAGGGCGTGCGCCTGGCCCTCAAGGACCGTGCGGCCGAGGGACGCGCCCCCTTCGACGTCCTCATCTTCGACGCCGAGGTCAAGGGGCTGGGCGGAATGGGGCTGGCCCACGAGCTCCTGGTCGAGCTCGACCAGCGTCCCCCGGTGGTGCTGCTGACCGCCCGCCCCCAGGACGCCTGGCTGTCCGCCTGGGCCAAGGCGCAGACCATCGTCCCGCGCCCCCTGGACCCCATGGCCCTGCAGGAGGCCGTCACCTCCGCGCTGAGCGCCCGCCGCGGCGCTGTCGTCGCCGTCGGCTGACCACCCCGAGCCCACTCAGCCCTCGGCTCGCAGCACCCGCTGGTGGCGCGCCGCCGCCCCCACCGGCCAGGTGAGGGCCGCGTACACCTCGCCTAGCGCCCCGCCGTCGGCAGCGCCGACCTCCACGATCCTCGCCCCGGTCTCCAGCACCCACTCGGCCAGCAGTAGCGTCTCCTCGGTACTCGTCGTCTCCCCGACCCTGTCGGGGCGCCCGACCACCTGCGCCGTCGCCCGCAGCGCCTCCACGGCCGGGCGGGGGTCTGCGCCCGGCGGCGTCACCGCACTGCCCGCCAGGCGCCCCCAGCGCACCACCACGAGCTCCCAGCCGCCGCCCTCACGACGCCGAGCGGCCACGAGGTGCGGACAGGCCAGTAGTGGGCGCGCCGCCTCCGCGCGCCGCGAGGCCGCCAGGAAGGAGCGCAGCCGTGTCGTCCACAGGCCCGCCTCCTCGAAGCGCTCGGCGGCCGCCAGCGACGCCACCCGCTCCAGCAGCGGCACCGCCACAACATCGCACTCGCCAGACAGGGCCCGGCGGGCCAGCGCCACCCGCTGATCGCCCTGTGGGGCCGGGTCGGCGGCGCCGTGACCGTCCCAGGAGCGCAGGCGTAGCACCGACTCCGCCGCACGCTGGGCGTCGAGCAGCGCACTGCGCGAGGAGAAGGGCCCCACCGCGCAGCCCACCTCCTCAGTCGGCAGCCTCGTGGTGGACGCCAGGTGCGGCTCGGCCCCGGCCGCCAGACGCAACCACGGCCGGCGCTGCGGGCTGCGCGAGCGGCGGTTGACCGGAGGGTCGAGCTCAGCGATGAGGCGCAGCTCGCGCACCCGGGCCTCGATCTGCGTCGGCGTCGGGATGACACGCACGTCCACGGTGGTGTCAAGCATCTGCGCCACCCGCGAGCGCTTCTCGGCCGCCGTGAAGTAGGAACGCACCCGCCGACGCAGGTCCACGGCCGAGCCCACATAGAGCACCTCGCCGGTGGCGGACAGGAACTCGTAGACGCCCGGGGTTGAGGGCAGGCCCTGGGCCAGGCGGCTCTTGGCCCGCCGCCTGGGCGGGACCGGGTCGGTTGCCGTCGCCAGATCCTCAACGTGGGTGACGCCCAGGGGGGCCAGCGCCTCCAGGGCGGCGTGCAGCACATCCACCGTGGCGCGCGCGTCGTCCAGGGCCCGGTGGGTGGGGCGCGTGGGGGAGCCGACGAAGGAGGCGAGGGTGGCGAGCGTGTGGTTGGGCACATCCGTGCGGCTCCAGGCCCGTCGTGCCAGGGCCAGCGTGTCCAGCACGACCGGCTCCGGCCAGTCCAGCCCCAGGGTGCGGGCGGCGGCGGTGAGGTGGCCGACGTCGAAACGGGCGTTGTGCGCGACCAGCACAGTTCCCGGCTCATCCAGGCGGGCCCAGGCGAGGAAGCGCTCGAGCGCCTCAGTGACGACGGGCGCGCCGGCGACCATTGCGTTCGTGATGCCCGTGAGCACGGTGATCTGGGCGGGGATGACAGCGCCGGGGTTGACGAGCGTGCTCATGTCGGAGTCGACCTGCCCGCCGCGCACCCGCACCGCCCCGATCTCCGTGATGGCGTGGGCTCCCGGGGCGCCGCCGGTGGTCTCCAGGTCGACGACGACGAAGACCGCCTCGCTCAGCGCCAGCCCCATCTGCTCGAAGGCGGGCTGCACCGCCTGCTCACGCGCCGATTCCGCGGGGCGGAGGGAGACGTGGAAGGGCACACGTTGAGGCTAGACTCCGGGCAGCGGCCGCGTACACCAGCACGCCGACTCCAGACGAGCTCAACCCAGGCGCAGGAGGTCCCCGTGGGATACCGAGGTATCAAGACGGCCGTCGGCCCCGCTTTTGAGATGCTCTACCAGCCCTGGATCCGTGGGGAGGAGAACATCCCCGCCGAGGGGGCCGCCATCCTCGCCTCCAACCACCTGGCCGTCATCGACTCCTTCTTCCTGCCGCTGCTCATCGAGCGCGAGGTCGCCTTCATCGGCAAGTCGGACTACTTCACCGGCAAGGGCGTCAAGGGGTGGGCCGTGAAGAACTTCATGACCGCCGTCGGCACGATCCCTGTGGACCGCTCCGGCGGGCGAGCCTCCCAGGCGGCCCTGCAGGCCGGCATTGACCGCCTGCGTGCGGGCGAGCTCTTCGGGATCTACCCGGAGGGCACGCGCAGCCCCGACGGGCGTCTGTACCGCGGCAAGACGGGCGTGGCCCGCATCGCCCTGGCCACGGGTGCCCCCGTCATCCCCGTGGCGATGATCGGCTCGGACCTCGCCCAGCCCATCGGCCAGGTGGTGCCCTCTACCCGCCACCGCGTGGGCATCGTCGTCGGTGAGCCGCTGGACTTCTCGCGCTACAAGGGCCTGGAGAACGACCGCTTCGTCCTGCGCTCGATCACCGACGAGATCATGTACTCCCTCATGGCGCTGTCCGGCCAGGAGTACGTCGACCTCTACGCGGCCGAGGTCAAGAAGGCCATGGACGCCGAGAAGAAGAGCGCTGACGAGGTCGTCTCCGAGATGCTCCAGGCGCGGGCCGTGCGCCGCCCGGCTGCCGCGCCCGTGCAAGCCCCCGGTGGCCGCCCAGCGCCCGAGACCAGCGTGCCCGAGCCGCCTGAGGAGCCCGAGGAGGCTGCCGAGCCCCAGGACCCCGGCAGCGAGGGCCCCCGGCAGACGGGCACCGACGACGAGGCCTGAGCGGGCAGACCGGACAGGACGGACCGCTCAGGGCCGGAGGACGAACGGGCTCTGATCGGCCCCTGCGGCGGCGGGTAGACTGCGCGTCGAGGCGCGGCACGTGCCGCCCCCGCCCCGGTCCGCGGTGCTCTCGCCCCGGCACCGGGCTGCAAGCTCCCAACCTGAAAGGTTCTCGATGTCGATCCGTCGCGTCGCCCTGCTCACCGCGGGTGGTTTCGCCCCCTGCCTGTCCGCCGCCGTCGGCGACCTTATCGAGCGCTACACCGAGGTCGCTCCCGAGGTTGAGATCATCGCCTACCAGTACGGCTACCACGGCCTGCTCACCGGCAACTACATCGTCATCGACGACGAGGGCCGCAAGAACGCCGGCATCCTGCGCGAGTTCGGCGGATCCCCGATCGGCAACTCCCGCGTCAAGCTCACCAACGCCAAGAACCTCGTCGAGCGCGGCCTCGTCGCCGAGGGCGTCAACCCCCTCGAGTTCGCGGCTGAGCAACTGCGCAAGGACGGCGTCGACGTCCTGCACACCATCGGTGGCGACGACACCAACACCACCGCCGCGGACCTGGCCGCCTACCTCAAGGAGCACGACTACGACCTCACCGTCGTCGGGCTGCCCAAGACCATTGACAATGACATCGTGCCCATCCGCCAGTCCCTGGGCGCCTGGTCCGCCGCCGAGGAGGGCGCCGGCTTCGCCTTCAACGTCATCGGTGAGCACCGCTCCAACCCGCGCATGCTCATCATCCACGAGTGCATGGGCCGCAACTGCGGCTACCTCACCGCCGAGACCGCCAAGCGCTACCACGAGTTGCTCAAGACCAAGCGCTGGGCGCCGTCGCTGGGCCTGTCCCGCGAGCGCTGGGACGTCCACGCCGTCTTCCTGCCCGAGATGACGCTCAACCTTGAGGCCGAGGCCGAGCGGCTCAAGGCCCTCATGGATGAGCAGGGCAACGTCAACATCTTCCTGTCCGAGGGCGCCGGCGTGCCCGAGATCATCGCGGAGATGCAGGCCCGTGGCGAGGAGGTCCAGCGCGATCCCTTCGGCCACGTCAAGCTCGACACCATCAACCCCGGCCAGTGGTTCGCCAAGCAGTTCGCGAGCCTCATCGGCGCCGAGAAGGTCATGGTTCAGAAGTCCGGCTACTACTCGCGCGCCACCAACGCCAACGCCGAGGACCTGGACCTCATCACGTCCATGTGCGACCTGGCCGTCGAGTGCGCCCTCAAGGGCGAGTCCGGCGTGATCGGCAACGACGAGGAGAACAACGACGAGCTGAGCCTCATCGCCTTCCCGCGCATCGCCGGCCACAAGGCCTTCGACATCACCCAGCCCTGGTTCACCGAGCTCATGGCCGAGCTCGGTCAGGGTGTCGAGCCCGCTGAGGCCAACTGAGGTCGCAGCGGAGCACTGAGCCCCGTCCTGACGACGACTGACGACGACGGCCCCCGTGTCCCGCCTGGTGGTGGGCACGGGGGCCGTCGCAACCCCTCCGTATGATGCTGCTGTGATGAACGAGCTCGACGCCCCCCGGACCCCCGCCAGCTGGCGCGACCGCCCCGCCGCCCAGCAGCCCTCGTACCCGGACGCCGACCGTCTTGCCGAGGTCGCCGCGGACCTGCGCTCCCGGCCCCCGCTCGTCTTCGCCGGTGAGGTCGACTCCCTGCGCCAGCAGATGGCCAAGGCTGAGCGCGGCGACGCCTTCGTCCTCATGGGCGGTGACTGCGCCGAGTCCTTCCGGGACAACACGGCCACGAACATCCGTCTCAAGCTCCAGACCATCCTCCAGATGGCCGCGGTGCTCACCTACGGCGCCTCCACCCCGGTGGTCAAGATCGGCCGCATGGCCGGCCAGTACGCCAAGCCCCGCAGCGCGGACACCGAGACCCGCGACGGCATCACCCTGCCGTCCTACCGGGGCGACTCGGTCAACGGCCACCCCTTCACCCCCGAGGCGCGCGTGCCCGACCCCCAGCGCATGCTCGACGCCTACCTGCGGGCCGGCACCACGCTCAACCTCATCCGCTCCTTCACCATGGGTGGCTACGCGGACCTGCGCGAGGTCCACTCCTGGAACCGCGGCTTCACCGCCAACCCCGCCTACAAGCGCTTCGAGTCCTTCGCCGAGGAGATCGACCGGGCCATGCGCTTCATGGCCGCGGCCGGCGTCGACTTCGACGCCCTGCGCCAGGTCGACTTCTACGCCTCCCACGAGGCCCTGCTGCTGGAGTACGAGGACGCCATGACGCGCGAGGACTCGCGCTCCGGGCGCCTGTACGACACCAGCGCCCACATGCTGTGGATCGGTGAGCGCACCCGCGGGGCCGAGGACGCGCACGTGGCCCTGCTCGCGGGCGTGCACAACCCGGTGGGCGTCAAGGTCGGTCCGACGACGACGCCCGAGGAGCTCCTCAGCCTCATCGACCACCTCAACCCACATGGCGAGGCCGGCAGGCTTACGGTCATCACCCGCATGGGTGCCGAGCGCATCCGCGACGTCCTGCCGGTCCTCATCGAGGCGGTCAGGGCGGACGGCCGCCCGCTGACCTGGGTGGCGGACCCCATGCACGGCAACACGATCACGGCCGAAACCGGCTACAAGACCCGCGAGTTCGACACGATCATGGATGAGGTCCGCGGCTTCTTCGAGGTCCACCGCTGCCTGGGCACGGTCCCCGGCGGTATCCACGTCGAACTCACGGGCGACGACGTCACCGAGGTTCTGGGCGGTGGCGAGCACATCGACGTCGAGCGCCTGGCCGAGCGCTACGAGACGCTTGTGGACCCGCGCCTGAACCACCAGCAGTCCCTCGAGATTGCCTTCGAGGTCGCCGAGATGCTGCGCGGCTGAGGGCCCGCTGCGGGCTCGTCTCAGACCACGTACAGCTCTTAGACGACGTACAGCGTCACCGTCGAGCCCTTGCGCACGCTCTGGCCGCCCGCCGGGTCCGTTGAGCGGGCCGTGCCGAACAGGCCGCCCCACACGTAGGAGACCGTGACGACCAGACCGGCCGCCTCCAGGGCGCTGACCGCCTCCGACTCACTCTTGCCGGTGACCTCCGGGACGGTGACCATCTCGGGACCGAGTGAGACCACGAGGTCGACGCCGTCCCCGACGTGCACGTTGGCGGCACCAGTCGCGGGGCTGGAGGAGATGACGCGTCCTTCCTCCACCGTGTCGTGGTAGGAGGTCGTCACCTCGCCCAGGGTCAGGCCCGCGTTCCCAAGCGCCGTGGTGGCCTCCTGCTGGCTCAGCCCGGCCAGCGTGGGCACGGTCGCGGGCTGGCGGCCCTTGGAGATGACGACGGCGACGGCGGAGGAGTGGTCGGCCAGCTCACCGGCGGCCGGGCTGGTGGAGACCACCTGCCCCGCGGGCACGGAGTCGGAGAAGGACTGGGTGACGGCGCCGACGGCCAGGCCCGCCTCCGTGATCGCCGTCGTGGCCTCCTCCCGGGTGCGCCCGAGGACGTCGGGCACCTGCTTCTGCTCGATGCCGCGCGAGATGACCGCTGTGACGGCCGCCCCCAGCCGCACCGAGGAGCCCGGCTCCGGGTCGCAGGAGATGACGCAATCCAGGGCGACCGTGTCGGAGAAGGCGCGAGTGGGGGCCGCCCAGACGAGGCCGGCGGCTTGGACGGCGGCCTGTGCCTCCTGCTGAGTAAGCCCGACGACCTGGGGGACGTCGACGTGGCGTCCCGGCCCCTCCTGCGTGTACCACCAGCCCGCTCCGGCCCCGCCCACGCCGAGGACGGCGAGGGCCCCCATGACGACGGCACGACGGCGCACCCGCCCGTGGCGCGGGCGGGCCAGCGACGTTGTCGCCTGGCTGGAGGTGGCGAGCCCCGAGCGGTCCAGGGAACGCGTGGCCCCCGCGGCGTCGGTGCCGATGGACCCGATGGGCAGGGAGACGGTCCTGAATCCGGCGGCCGGGGTCACGTCCTCGTCGTCGGCCTCGGGTTCTTGGCGCACGGCCTGGCGGGCCGCCTCCGCGTTGGCGGCCAGCACCTCCTGCGTGCGCAGGGAGCCGGTGGCGCCCCCGCGCTTGACGCTCATCTCACTGGGGGACAGCTCGGCGACGACGGCGCGCAGCCGGGCCAGGGCCTCGTCGGCGTCGGCCAGGCGCTCATTCGGCTCGCGACGGGTCATGGCGGTGACCAGGGCGTCCACGGGCGCGGGCGTTTGCGGCACGAGCGTGGAGACCAGGGGCACATCCTCGTGGACGTTACGGAAGGCGATCTGGATGGGGGTGTCCGCCGCTAAGGGCTGCTCACCGGTGAGCAGCTCGTAGAGGATGACGCCGGCGGAGAAGACGTCGGCGCGCGGCGAGGAGACGCCTGCGGTGATGAGCTCGGGGGCGAGGTAGGCGACGGTGCCGAGCACGTTGCCGGTGGTGGTCTGCGCGGACTCGGTGACGGCGCGCGCCAGCCCGAAGTCAGCAACCTTGGCGACTGAGCCGTCAGAGGGAAGGAGCACGTTCTCCGGCTTGACGTCGCGGTGGACGAGGCCGGCACGGTGCGCAGCGCCCAGCGGCCGCAGCACCTGGGCGATGAGACCCAGCGCCTCCTTGACGCTCAGCGGGCCGGTGGCGATGAGGTCACGCAGGTTGGGGCCCTCGACGAGCTCCATGACGAGGTAGGCGACGCCGTCGAGACTGCCCTGGTCGTAGACGGCGACGACGCCGGGGTTGCTCAGGCGGGCCGCGGCGCGCGCCTCACGGCGGAAGCGGGAGACGAAGTCGGGTGAGTCCGCCAGGTGCGGGTGCATGAGCTTGAGGGCCACACGGCGCTCGAGCCTGCGGTCATGCGCCTTGTAGACCGTGGCCATGCCGCCACGGGCCACCCGGTCGACGATCTCGTAGCGAGAGTCGACGAGACGTCCGATGAGGGGATCCGTGACCACGCGGGCAGTCTACGGGTGGCCGGGTCCCGCACCGGAACCAACGCGCCCGGCCGCTCAGGCGCGGCGGCGCGTGAGGGCGTGGGCCGCCTCCTCAAGGGTGCGTGAGGAGACCTCGGGCATCGTGCCCGCCTCCAGGCCGTGCAGAGCCGCCAGGCCGGCCGTCAGGTGGGCCTCAACCTCGGCCTCGTGGGCCTCGCGCGCACCGCAGTCCTCGATGACCCGGGCCGCGGACGCCAGATCGGCCTCCGTGGCCCCGGGCTGGGCCAGGACGGCGCGCAGGGCGTGGCGGCCGTCGTCGTCGGTCAGGCGCCAGGCCAGGGACAGCAGGACGGTCCGCTTGCCCTCGCGCAGGTCGTCGCCCGCGGGCTTGCCGGTGACCCGCGGGTCGCCGAAGACCCCGAGGTCGTCGTCGCGCAGCTGGAAGGCGGTGCCGACCTCCTCGCCGAAGACTGCCAGGGCCTTGTACAGGGCGGTGCCGGGCTCGACGCCTCCCAGGAGCGCGCCGATGAGCAGCGGGTGCATGACGGAGTAGCGCGCGGACTTGTGGCGCACGACGGCCAGGGCGTGCTCGTGCATGTCCTGTGCGCAGGCGAGCGGGTCGTCCCCCGGGGCGGACAGGGCAGTGACCTCGCTGCGGATGTCGAGGT
Source organism: Actinomyces respiraculi (assembly GCF_014595995.2). NCBI lineage: Bacteria > Bacillati > Actinomycetota > Actinomycetes > Actinomycetales > Actinomycetaceae > Actinomyces > Actinomyces respiraculi. Next base: position 1,659,903 of record NZ_CP063989.1, on the reverse strand, counting down.
ACTGGCCGACGGCGACCTCCGCCGTCATGGAGTCGAAGGCGCTGCGCGCCAGGGCGCGACGGGCGGCGTCCGGGCCGGGTCCGACGAGTCGGTCGGCGGCCAGGCCGCTCATCTCCTCGGCCGCCAGGGACAGCAGCACGTCGCCCAGGAGGAGGGCGCCGTGACGCCCGAAGGTCTCTGAGTCCCCGAGCCAGCCGGAGTCTCGGTGCAGGACCTCCAAACGCCGGTGCGCGGCCGGCATGCCGCGGCGGGTGTGCGCCGAGTCAATGATGTCGTCGTGCACGAGGGCGCTGGCCTGGTAGAGCTCAAGAGCCGCGCCGGTGCGTGCGACCACGGGGGAGGCGAGCGTGAGCTCCCTCTGGTCGCCGTCGAGCAGGAGGGTGGCACCGAGCGCGCTGAGCAGGGCGCGGGTGCGCTTGCCGCCGCTGAGCAGCTGGGCGGCGGCGTCGAGGAGCTCGTCACTGGCGGGCACGAGTCCGCGCCAGCGCCGACGGTAGTCCTGCAGGACCTGGATGAGGCGGGCGTCGACGGCGGCACCCACGCGCTCACCGGTACCCGGCAGGGCGGGCGCGTAGGCGCCGTCCGGCTGAGGATGGGGGGAGGTGGTCGAGCTGGTGGCGGGTGCGCTCATGGGCGCAGCGTAGCGGGCGGGGTGTGCGGACCCGGGGGTGATCGGCCGCGGCTATGGGCGCGCAAGGGCACGCGGGAATAAACGCTACAATGGCGCGGTTGCCTGCTGCGTCGGTGGCTGCGTGCGCCCTGCGCGCACCGCCGCCGGAGACGTCACCCCACGTGAAAGGACATCCGTGGCCACTTCCACAGCCTCGCGCAAGCGCGCCTCCTCGCGCAAGGACGACATCGAGGAGGTCGAGGAGGTCGAGGACTTCGACCTCGACGACTCGGACGAGGATGACGAGGACTCGGATGACTCCGACGACGAGTTCGACTCCGGGGACGAGGAGGATGACAAGGCCTCGGAGGACTCGGATGACTCGGATGACTCTGACGACGAGGCGGGCGACGCCGACGCCCCGAGCCAGGACAGCGAGGACGATGAGCCCGCCCCGGAGCTGCGCGACTACTACCTCGACGTGAGCCTGGAGAAGGACGGCGACGGCACCAAGCGCGCCCCCTTCAACTCCCCGGCCTCCCTCAAGGGCGTGCGACTGGCCCCCGGCGCCACCCTCTTCGTGCGCTCGCGCACCGTGGTCGAGGGCTTGGAGATCGCTGGTAACGGCACGCTCGAGAACCCCATCACCCTGGCCCCCTACGGCCACGGCCCCGTGCCGCGCTTCGTGCTGCCCGACGAGGAGGAGCCCGTCGTCGCCCGCGACTTCCTCACCCGCAACGGCTTCATCTTCCGCGGCTGGATCATCAAGGGCATCAAGATGGAGCCCTCCATCGCCGCCCTCACCGGTGAGCTCGAGCGCATCCGCCGCGAGGAGGCGGAGAAGGCCGCCGCCAAGAAGGCGGGCAAGCGCTCGCGCTCGTCCAAGGACAAGGACGGCTCCTACACGGTCTCGGACTCCGACGAGGCCGACGAGCCCGCCCAGAAGGTCGTCACCGCAGGCGCCACCGCGGACCCGGTCAAGGACTACCTCAAGCAGATCGGTAAGGTCGCGCTCCTCAACGCCGAGCAGGAGGTTGAGCTCGCCAAGCGCATCGAGGCCGGCATGTACGCCGAGTACCTGCTCAGCACCGACAACGGTGAGCTCGAGGCCAAGTACCGCCGTGAGCTCCTGTGGATCTCCAACGACGGCCAGCGGGCCAAGAACCACCTGCTCGAGGCGAACCTGCGACTGGTCGTCTCCCTGGCCAAGCGCTACACGGGCCGCGGCATGCTCTTCCTCGACCTCATCCAGGAGGGCAATCTCGGTCTCATCCGCGCCGTGGAGAAGTTCGACTACACCAAGGGCTTCAAGTTCTCCACCTACGCGACCTGGTGGATCCGCCAGGCCATCACCCGCGCCATGGCGGACCAGGCCCGCACGATCCGCATCCCCGTCCACATGGTCGAGGTCATCAACAAGCTGGCCCGCGTCCAGCGCCAGATGCTCCAGGACCTGGGCCGTGAACCCACCCCGGAGGAGCTGGCCGTCGAGCTCGACATGACCCCTGAGAAGGTCATTGAGGTCCAGAAGTACGGGCGCGAGCCCATCAGCCTGCACACGCCCCTGGGCGAGGACGGCGACAGCGAGTTCGGCGACCTCATCGAGGACTCCGAGGCCGTGGTCCCGGCGGACGCGGTGAGCTTCACGCTTTTGCAGGAGCAGCTGCACGCGGTGCTTGACACGCTCTCTGAGCGTGAGGCGGGCGTGGTGTCCATGCGCTTCGGCCTGACCGACGGCCAGCCCAAGACGCTGGACGAGATCGGCAAGGTCTACGGTGTCACGCGCGAGCGGATCCGTCAGATCGAGTCCAAGACGATGAGCAAGTTGCGCCACCCCTCGCGCAGCCAGGTCCTGCGCGACTACCTCGACTGACCGTCGCCTCAACGCCTGGGGGCCCGGACCACCATGAGGTGGTCCGGGCCCCCACGCGTGTGGTGCGCGGCGTCACGCGGTTCGGCGAAGGTCTCCCGCTGCCAGTGCACCCAGCGGGCGTCTGCTCACTGGGCGGGGGACAGGGTCGCGGTCTCGTCCTGGATGTACAGGGCCTGACGCTTGAGGGCCGGCATGTGTGCGCGGGCGTGGTGTCCGCACAGCAGCAGCTGGCCCGAGGTCAGGACTGCGCGGACGAAGGCCTGCGCGCCGCAGGCGTCGCAACGGTCAGCGGTTGTCAACGGGCGCTCGATGGTGCCCGCAACGGTGACCTCGGACTCGGCAGGGACAGTCGCCTCGGCGGCGATGTCTGGGGCGCTTATCTGACTCATGACCCCATCCTGCGGTCTTCGCAGGCACCGGAGGGGCCGCTTTCCGCCCCGGGCGCAGCCGCTGAGCCGTGGGCGAACCCGGGAAGGTGGAGGAACACCACATCGCTCAGGCCGCGCGGGAGAACGGTCGGCGAACATCTGTCCGATAGGTTGCGTGCGTGTCCGAGAGCTCGACCTCCTACTCAGCCCGCCACCTCTCCGTCCTCGAGGGGCTTGAGGCCGTGCGCAAGCGGCCCGGCATGTACATCGGCTCGACCGACCAGCGTGGGCTCATGCACTGCGTCTGGGAGATCGTGGACAACGCCGTCGATGAGGCCCTGGAGGGCCACGGCACCTCCATCGACGTCGTCGTCCACGCCGACGGCTCCGTCGAGGTCCGCGACACCGGCCGCGGCGTGCCCGTCGACGTCGAGCCCGCCTCGGGCCTGACCGGCGTCGAGCTCGTCTACACCAAGCTCCACGCGGGCGGGAAGTTCGGCGGCGGCTCCTATGGCGCCGCAGGCGGCCTGCACGGTGTGGGCGCCAGTGTCGTCAACGCCCTGAGCGTGCGCATGGACGTCGAGGTGGACCGGGGCGGCAGCACCTACGCCATGAGCTTCCACCGCGGTGTGCCCGGCGTCTTCGACGACGGCGGTAAGGCCCCTACGCCCGACGCCCCCTTCACCGAGTTCACTGAGGCCTCCGGGCTGCGCGTCGTCGGCAAGGTCCGCCGCGGTGTCTCCGGCACCCGGGTGCGCTACTGGGCCGACCCCCAGATCTTTCCCCGCCCCACCGAGTACGACGCCTCCGCCCTGCGCGCCCGCCTGCGCCAGACCAGCTTCCTCGTGCCGGGCCTGACCCTGACCCTGGCCGACGAGCGCCCCGCAGAGGAGGCCGCCCGGGCCGAGCGCCGGCCGTCGTCGGACCCGGAGGCCACGCAGCTTGCCGGTGTCCGCAACGTCACTGTGGGGGCCGGGGACCTGTTCGACACCAGCGGGGACGACGGCGTCGAGACCTTCCTCGCCAAGGGCGGCACCTGCGACTTCGTCGACTTCCTGGCCACCGACGCCTCCGTCACCGACACCTTCCACCTCACCGGCCAGGGCACCTACAGCGAGACCGTCCAGCAGCTCGACAAGCGTTCGGGACACCTGCGTCCCGTTGAGGTTGAGCGCACCTGTCAGGTCGACGTCGCCCTGCGCTGGGGCATCGGCTACGACACGCTGGAGCGCTCCTTCGTCAACATCATCGCCACCCCCATGGGCGGCACGCACCTGACGGGCTTCGAGCAGGCGGTCACCAAGGTCCTGCGCAAGCAGATCGAGACCAACGCCCGGGCACTGAAGGTCACCGCCCGCGACGCACGTATTGAGAAGGACGACATCCTCGCGGGCCTGACCGCCGTGGTGACGGTGCGTGTGCCTGAGCCGCAGTTCGAGGGGCAGACCAAGGAGGTGCTGGGCACCGCACCCGTGCGCCAGATCGTCGCGAAGGTGGTTGAGACCGAGCTGGCCGCCCTGCTGACCTCCTCCAAGCGAGACCTCAAGACCCAGTCGCGGGCCCTGCAGGAGAAGATCGTGGGGGAGATGCGCGCGCGTGTCAGCGCCCGCATGCACAAGGAGCTCACACGCCGCAAGACAGCCCTGGAGACCTCCACCCTGCCCGCCAAGCTCGCCGACTGTCGCAGCGACGACGTGACGTCCTCCGAGCTGTTCATCGTCGAGGGTGACTCGGCACTGGGCACCGCCAAGAATGCCCGCAACTCCGAGTTCCAGGCGCTGCTGCCCATCCGCGGCAAGATCCTCAACGTCCAGAAGGCCTCCCAGGCGGACATGCTGCGCAACGTTGAGTGCTCCGCCATCATCCAGGTGGTCGGTGCCGGCTCCGGGCGCACCTTCGACCTGGACGCGGCGCGCTACGGCAAGGTCATCCTCATGACGGATGCCGACGTCGACGGCGCCCACATCCGCACGCTCCTGCTCACGCTCTTCTTCCGCTACATGCGCCCCATGATCGAGGCCGGCAGGGTCTACGCGGCCGTCCCGCCGCTGCACCGCATCGAGGTCTCGGCGCAGGGGCGACGCAAGAAGGAGATCGTCTACACCTACTCCGACGACGAGCTGGTGCGCACCCTGCGCACGCTCGAGAAGCAGGGCCGCTCCTTCAAGGAGCCCCAGCGCTACAAGGGCCTGGGGGAGATGGATGCCCACCAGCTGGCGGAGACGACGATGGAGCCCGAGCACCGTACCCTGCGTCGTATCACCCTGGGTGATGAGGCGGAGCTGCTGGCGGCGGAGGCTGTCTTCGAGCTCCTCATGGGTCAGAGTGTCGAGCCCCGGCGCGACTTCATCATTGAGGGGGCGCACGACATCGACCGCGAGCGCATCGACGCCTGAGACAGGAGGGACCAGTGGCCGTCTACGGATGCACCCGCCACCCCGGCGAGAACGAGCTGTGGGGCATGATGCGCCCCGGTCCGCGCTCGGCGCTGCCCCGGGACCTCGCCTGGCTGCCGCTCGGTCCCGCCGACAACCAGGACCTGGCGCACCTGCTGCACCGGGCGGAGGTGGTGGACGACCCTCCCTACCGCACGACGGCGCAGGAGACGGCCGAGTACTTCATCGACCCGACCTACTCGGGTGTTGCCGGTCGTGACGCCGAGGGTGTCATGCGTGCCTTCGGGCTCGTGCGGCTGCGCCCGGCGGAGAAGGTGTACGCCTCCATCATCGGCATCGTGGACCCGCTGTGGCGCCGCCGTGGCATCGGCGGGGCCCTGCTGCACTGGCAGGTCGAGCGGGCTCGCCACCTCATCGGCGTCGAGCGCGCCGCGGCGGTGGGTACGCCGCGTGCCGAGGCCCCCGCGCATGTGGTGACGACCGTCCTCGAGGGTGATGAGCGGATGATGCAGCACCTGGCCGAGCTCAACTTCGAGCCGCGACGCTGGTACCGCGAGCTGCGCCGTGACCTGTCCGTGCCGGTGCCCGACGTCGACCTCGACGGGTTCCTCTCGGTTGAGCCGTGGAGTGAGGAGCTGGACGACGCGGCCCGCCGCGCCCACAACGAGGCCCTGCTGTCGGACTCCACTGGCCAGGCGCCCATGAGTGTGGAGGAATGGGCGTCCGGGCGCGCCTACTTCGCGCCTGCCTGGAGCTTCATGGCGGTGGACCGCTCGGGAGACCGGGCCCGGGTGGCCGGCTATCTGCGTTCGGGGCGTTACGAGCAGGACTGGGAGGCACTGGGCTGGCGCGAGGGCTACACGGACATGCTCGGCGTCAGGGCCGAGTACCGCGGCCGGCAGGTGGGCGAGGCCCTGCTGACGGCCGCCATGCGGGCCTACGCGCGTGACGGCATGCAGTTCGCGGCCACGGGCGTGGACTCGGACAACCCGACGGGGGCGCTGGACCTGTACCACGAGCTCGGCTACACCCCCACGCGCGGCTCGGTGCTGTACTCCCTGCAGGTGTAACTCCCACGTCCGGGCCCGCCCGCTGCGGAGCCGGTCGGCCCTGTCACAGAGCCTGCTGTCCGCCTCAACGAGGCGTCTCCACGCGGTGCGCACACCACGAGGGCAGTGCGCACCTGGGGACGTCAGCCGATGCCGGTGATCGGCGCGGCCAGCGGCGTGCCGGAGGCGTCACGGCGCTCGTCCACCTCGGGCAGCACCACGTCCTGACCACCGGAGCCGACCGCACGCGCCGGGCCGACCCCCACCCAGGCGAGCACCAACTGGCTCTCACCGCGCAAGAAGCGCTGGGCGCGCACACCACCGGTGGCACGCCCCTTGGCGGGGTAGCGGTCCAGGGGCGTGACCTTGACCGAACCGGAGCCCATCCCCGGCAGCGCCTCCTCGGAGTCCGCGACCGTGACGACGACGGCCTCGGCGAGCAACGCCTCCGGTACCGCGGCCCCGGACAGGACCGTCGCCCCCTCACGCAGGCTGACGCCCACCATGCCGCCGGCAGCGCGCCCCTGCGGGCGCACCTTCACCGCCTCGAAACGCAGCAGCTGGGCGTCGGAGGTGACGAGCACGAGCACGTCGGTGTCCGCGGCCGTTCCGGCGAAGACGATCCGGTCGCCCTCGGACAGGCTGATGACCTCCCAGGAGGAGCCGCGCACCGGCTCGTCACCGGGCTTGACGCGCTTGATGACGCCCTGGGCCGTGGCCAGCACGAGCGGTGTCGAGGCGCCGCTGCCCACGGGCACGAGCCCCACGACCCGCTCTGAGGGCTCGAGGTCCACGAGCAGGTGGGCGGGCTGACCTCCAGCGAGGGAGGGCGCGCCCTCCAGGCGCGGCACCTCGGGGGTGGCGAGCACGTCCATGAGGACGAGTCGGCCGGTGTCCGTGACCGCACCGACCTGGCCGCGCGCCGTCGTCGGCACCTGGCTCGTGAGCGCGTCGTGGCGCTGGCGGGCGCCCGCGCGGGAGACCGGCTCCGGACCGCTGACACGGGCCACCAGCCCCGTGGCAGACAGCAGCACCCGGCAGGGGTCGTCGGGGACGGTCAAGGGCACGTCGCCGGCGCCCGCCATGACGCTGGCGGCGATCGCCGCGGTCATGGCGTTGGAGGCCCCGGCCCCCGCCCCGCCGGGCGCGCCGCTGCCGCCGGTGAGGGCCCCGGCACCGGCACCCGCGGCCTCGAGCAGCACGGTGCGCCTGGGTGTGCCGTACTGCTCGGCGACCTGGGCCAGCTCGCGCGAGACCACCCTGCGCAGCAGGACCTCATCGGCCAGGATCGCCTCCAGCTCGGCGATCTCCTGGGCGAGCGCGTCGCGCTCCTTCTCCAGCTCGATGACCGAGAACTTCGTCAGGCGCCGCAGCTGCAGCTCGAGGATGTAGGAGGCCTGTGCCTCGGACAGGTCGAAGACCTGCATGAGCCGGGTGCGGGCGGTGGCCGCGTCCTCGCTGGAGCGGACCACCTGGATGACCTCGTCGATGTCGAGGATGGCGATGAGCAGGCCCTCGACCAGGTGCTGGCGCTCGCGTCGCCGGGCCAGGCGGAAGCGCGTGCGCCGCTCGACCACGGTCAGGCGGTGGCGCACGAAGACCTCGAGCAGCTCGCGCAGGCCCAGGGTGCGCGGCTGGCCGTCCACGAGGCACACGTTGTTGATGCCGAAGGAGTCCTCCAGCGGCGTGTGCTTGTACAGCTGGGCGAGGACGGCCTCCGGGTTGTAACCGTTCTTGACGCTGATGACCAGGCGTGTGCCGTTCTTGCGGTCGGTGAGGTCCGCGACGTCGGTGATGCCCTGGAGCTTCTTGGAGGCGACCGTCTCCTTGATGCGCGCGATGACCTTCTCCGGACCCACGAGGTAGGGCAGCTCGGTGACGACGATGCCCTTCTTGCGCGGCGTGATGTTCTCGATGCGCGCGGTGGCGCGGGTGAGGAACTTGCCTCGCCCCGTGCGGTAGGCCTCGCGGATGCCGTCCAGGCCCACGATCATGCCGCCGGTGGGCAGGTCCGGCCCGGGCACGAAGGCCATGAGGTCCTTGAGGCTGGCGTCGGGGTGCTCAAGCAGGTGCCGGGCCGCGGCGACAACCTCGATGAGGTTGTGCGGCGCCATGTTCGTCGCCATGCCGACGGCGATGCCGGAGGTGCCGTTGACCAGGAGGTTCGGGAAGGCTGCGGGCAGGACCTCGGGCTCAGTGAGGGTGTAGTCGTAGTTGGGGGTGAAGTCGACCGTGTCCTCGTCGATGTCCGCGGTCAGCGCCAGGGCGGGGGAGGCCAGGCGGGCCTCGGTGTAGCGGGGTGCGGCGGGGCCGTCGTCGAGGGAGCCGAAGTTGCCGTGACCGTCGACCAGCGGCAGACGCATGGTGAAGGGCTGGGCCAGGCGCACCAGGGCCTCGTAGATGGCGACGTCGCCGTGGGGGTGCAGACGGCCCATGACGTCACCGACGACGCGCGAGGACTTCACGTGCGGGCGGTCCGGGCGCAGGCCCATGCGGTCCATCTGGAACAGGATGCGGCGCTGGACGGGTTTGAGGCCATCGCGGGCGTCCGGTAGGGCGCGCGCGTAGATGACGGAGTAGGCGTACTCGAGGAAGGACGTCTTCATCTCCGTGGAGAGGTCCATCTCCACGATCTCGCCGTCAACCGGGGAAGGGGTCTTGGTAGGCGTCGGCATGTGCGCATTGTCCCGGCCGGGTGCGGCTGCCGCGACAGCGACACCCGGGCGTGATGAGGACGACGCCGGCCTTACCCGGACGAGACTCGTATCGCGCACGTCAGGCGGGCCCTCGCCGCCTGGGGTGAGGAGGCTTAACCCCGCTGCCGGTGACCAGCGACCTGTCGTCGTCGGCAGGCGTGTGTCGCCCCCGTCGTCGGGGCTCGTGCGCTCGTTCGTGTCGGGGGCGGATGGCATGATCGCTCCCATGACCCAGCCCGAGATGACAACCCTGACGGACGAGGTCACTCGCGCCGGCTACTACCCCGAGCTCGTGCTCGGCACGCTGCGCACTGCCCTCGCCGGGGAGGAGCCCGTTGCGAGCCTCGTCCAGGCGGAGACCACCTTCGACGAGGCCGTCCACCGCCACCTCACCGTCCTGGCGCTCACGCCCAGCCGCCTCGTCATCGTCCACGTCGACGACGCCCTGCGTGAGGACGGCACGCCCGCGGCCGTCGCCACGAGCGAAGCCGTCCCCGTGGGACGCATCTCCTCCGTGGCCCTTACCCACGGCGTGAGCATGCCCGCGGCCGGTGGCGGCCGACTGACCGAGATGACCATCGCGCTGTCCTGGGGCGCCGTGCGTCGCATCGACCTGGAGCCGGCCAGCTGCCCGGACCCCGACTGCCAGGCCGATCACGGCCTGACCGGCGTGTCCGTGCCCGACGACATCGTCGTGCGCGTCGCCCTTGGGGTCGAGGGGGACACGGCACTGGCCCGCGCTGAGGCCTTCGCCATGGCGCTCTCACGCGCCACCGCACGTTCCTCCCTGCACGCCCAGGGCCTGGTGTGAGCACCGCAGGGACCAGCCCGGGTGGTACCCGCGCACCCCACCTGCGTCAGGTCCTGGGTGCGGCCGCCGTCAGCGCCGGCCTGCGCCTGCGCGAGTCCATCGTCCCGGCCACCCTGAGCCAGGAGGAGGCCCTCGCCGCCGCCACATCCTGGGGGATTCGTCCCGACGGCGACCGCGGCCCCCGCGCGGGCGGCGGCACCGTCGTCGTCCTCGTTGATGGCCTTGGGCTGGAGAACCTGCGGGCCCGCAAGGGCCACGCCCCCACACTGCGCTCCTGGCTGTCCAGCGCCGAGGCCAACGCCCCCGGCCCCGAGGCCCGCACCTGCCTGCCGTCGACCACCGCCGCGGCCCTGACCACGCTGGGCACCGGTGCTCTTCCGGGCACCACCGGCATGGTCGGCTACAGCGTCCTCAACCCCCTGCTGTCACGTGAACGCCTGGCCGGGCGTGAGCCCTCCCGTGAGGACCAGCTGAGCCTCATCAGCTGGGAGGGCCACAACCTCGACCCCCGCGCCTGGCAGGACGTGCCCACCATCTTCGAACGCCTCGAGCGCGACCCCGGCAGGTCCCATCGCACCGACGGTCAGAGCGCGCCGCTCGCCGTCTCCATTGGCCCCGCGCGCTTCGCCGGCTCCGGGCTCACCCTGGCCGGCCTACGCGGCGCCGCGCACCGGGGGGCCGACCGCATGGAGGACCGCCCCGCCCTCGCCGCCCGCGCCCTCGCCCAGGGCGTGGCGCTGGTCTACCTGTATGTCGGCGAGCTCGACCACGCTGGACACGCCCACGGCTGGCGCTCAGCCCAGTGGCTCACCCAGCTCGAGCGCCTGGACGGCATGCTTGCCGAGCTCGCCCGCCGCGTCCCGCGCGGCACCCGGATCCTGCTCACCGCCGACCACGGCATGGTGGACACCGAGGCCGCTCACCGTGTGGACCTGTCGGCGGACCCGGTGCTGGCGCGCGACGTCGTCGCCGTCGCCGGGGAGCCGCGGTTCACCCACCTGTACGTCACCGGATCAGACCCCGAGGTCGCCGCCGAGACCGCCGCACGGTGGCGCGAGAGGCTGGGGGACAGGGCGCTGTGGGTGGGTACACGCGACGAGGCCCACACGCTGCTCGGGCCGCTGAGCGAGCGTGCCCGCTCAGTCGTGGGCGACGTCGTCGTGGCAATGGCTGACGCCTGGGTGCTCGTGGACCCGCGTGTGCACTCGCCCGAGGCCATCGCCATGCCCGGGGTACACGGTTCGCTCACCGTGCAGGAGACGACCATCCCCCTGCTTCTGACCCGAGCCTGAGGGCGCCGTGACGTCGGCGCTCAGCGGGCAGGACGCCTCACTCCGGCTTGGAGCCGAAGACGATCTCGTCCCAGGAGGGCACCGAGCGGCGCGCCCGCCGCTTCGGCTTGGGCTCTGGCGCCGCAGGCATGTCCGGCAGGGTGTCCTGCGTGGTCCCCTCCCCGGAGGCCTGCGAGGCGGCCTCGGGCTCTGCGGCCGCGGATCCGGGTGAGGGTGCCGACACCGGCGTGGAAGCAGCGGATCGCCCATGGGGCAGGCGTGATCCTGCCGGATGGCTACCGGTCAGGGCCCGGCGGCGCTCCTGCATGGAGACCACCTGGGCGTTGCCATAGGGCGAGGTGACGGGGCCTTGCGCCTCGGCGCCCTCCTCGTCGTCAACAGGTGAGACGACCTCGGTGCGTCGGCCACGGTTGGAGGCGAGGTCCGCCAGCAGCGCCTCCGTCGGAGAGGCCGCAGCATCTGCCGACCCACCGGCTGACTCCGCGGCGCCCGGCTCGGGGCCGGCCTCCTGGACGGCACGGTCATGGCCGTGGGGGGCCTCAGGCGCGGGGGTCGTCCCCTGCGGGCGGGAGGAGGCCCGCACGGCTGAGGAGTCCTGGTCGAAGACCTCCGCCATCCGCGGGGCGGCCGCCGCCTCGGTCAGCCAACGGGACTCCTCGTCCATCGCGGACACCGAGTGGGCGGCGAGGTCGAGCTCCCAGCGGGCCTGCTTGTTCTCCGCGCCCTGCACGAAGGTGAGGACCACCTGCCACGGCTCACGGCCCTCGCGCAGCGCGTCCCACTGCAGGCTGGAGGGCTCCACACCCCGCGTGGCCAGACGGTCGACGACGAGCTCGCCCAGCACGGGGGAGTCCTTCTCCCAGCCGATGCGGCAGGCCTGCGCCTGGGACACCGCCCAGGCACGTTCGGCGGTCACCGGGCCCTCGAAGCGGCGCACGTGCGCGACGTCCATCCCGGCGGCCTGGGCGACCTCCTCCGCGGAGGCGCCCGCACGCATGAGGGCCTGAAGGTCTCGCGGGCGCACCACCGCGCCGGGCGCGGGAGGCTCAGGTGCGGGGACGAGCGCCGCTGGCCGGGCCCGGCGCACGGCGGCGCGCAGGGCGGCGTCGACGACGATGGCGTACCGCTGTCCGTCCCGGTCCGTCATGACGACGCGGTCGCCGTCGGCGCCCAGCAGCTCAAGCTCGATCATGGGGTCGGCCTCCTCAGTACCCTTCAGCGGTCCCGCAGGTTCCGGGTGCCACCGGCGCCCTGCGGGACCCAGACTGCCACCTTCAGGACCGACCCCCCGGGAGGCGGGCCCGGTGAGCCGTGCAGGCAGTGCGCGAGACCGCTCACGACTGTGTGACACATGGTGTACCGACACCGGTGCGGTGGTGCTATGGTGCGCGTGCCCTGCCCACAGGGGCGTTCCGGCTCGTCCTACGGGCGGGATGGAACCCCCGGTACCGCTCAAGCCACAGCGACCGCCGTCCATGAGGAGAGAGTGACGAGCCATGGCCACTGACTACGACGCCCCGCGCAAGAATGACGACGAGCCCGAGGCCGACTCTATTGAGGAGCTCACCGCCCGGCAGAAGGACCACTCCTCGGAGGCCATCGAGGAGGACGAGAACGAGGTCGCCGAGGGCTTCGAGCTCCCGGGCGCGGACCTGTCCCGTGAGGAGCTGAGCGTCCACGTGGTGCCTCAGCTTGAGGACGAGTTCACCTGCTCTGAGTGCTTCCTCGTTCACCACCGCAGCCAGCTCGCCTACGTCGACGACGCCACGGGCCTGCCCGTGTGCACCGACTGCGCCGGCTGAGACCGTCGCGCGACCACGTCGGCGGGACCACCACCCGCCGCACCCTGACAACGACAGAACCTGGGGTCGCCCGCACCGTCCCCATCAGAGGAGCTCCCATGGGCCTGTTCTCCCGCCGACGCGACGAGGCTCGCGCCGTCGACACAGATGAGGAGACGACCCCGGCGGGGACCGACGCTGCCGCCGGGGCCGGCACCGGGGCGGCCAGTGCCACCGGTCCGTGGGATGCCGCCGCCGCGCCCGACACACCCCGCATCGACCTCGGCTCCCTGCGTGTGCCCGCCGTCGACGGCATGCAGATGCGCCTGGATCAGCCCCGCGAAGGGGGATCGCCCGTCGCGCTCGTCCTCGCCCTGGGCGGCTCCACCCTTGAGCTGCGCGCCTTCGCCGCCCCCCGCAGCGACGGCATCTGGGAGGAGCTGCGCGCCGACATCACCGCCGAGCTCACCCGCGCCCACGCGAGCCTCAAGGTGCTCCAGGGGCCCCACGGCACCGAGCTGCTGGCCCAGGTCCCTGTGCGCAGCCCCGAGGGGGACAGGTCCAGCGTCCCCGCCCGCTTCATCGGCGTCGACGGCCCCCGCTGGTTCCTGCGCGGCGTCCTGCAGGGGCGTGCCGCCACGGATGACGAGGCCGCCGCGGCCCTGCGCGAGGTGTTCGACGACGTCGTCGTCGTCCGTGACAGCCAGGCCCGCCCGCCCCGCGAGGTCCTGCCTCTGCACGTACCCGGTGCGGCCCCGGCGCCCGTCGTGGAGAACCTGCCCGGCCTGGCCCCCCTCGAGCCCGGCCCGACCATTGCCGAAGTCCGATGAGCCTGTGGTCACGGATGTCCCATGCGGTTGCCGACCTGCGCATCAGCCGCGAGCAGATCGACGCCGATGACGAGGCCCGCATCGCCGCCCGCCGGGGCACGACGCCGGTCGGTGAGGTCGTCCCCCGCACCCGCGCCACCGTCTCCGGGGTCCTCAGGGCCGTCACCTACGGCCCCGTGACCGCCAAGCCCGTGCTCACGGGCCAGCTCTACGACGGCACCGGCAGTATCGACCTGGTGTGGATCGGACGCCGCTCGATCGCCGGCATCCGCCCGGGCGTGCACCTGCGCGCTGAGGGCGTGGTGGCCGCCGGCCGCACGCGCCCCACGATGTCCAACCCCGCCTACGAGCTCCTGGGGGAGGACCAGTGACCCAGCCCGTTCGCGACGGCGTGAGCGACGCCGCCGTCGCCCACAGCGCCCAGGACCCCACGGCCCAGGCCTCCGCCGCTCAGGTCCCCGCCGGTCCGCGCACCGGCCTCGGTGCGATCAGTGGTGAGCGTTTCGACGCCGCCGCCGCAGTGGGCGGCTGGCGGGGGGCGGCGGAGTCCGTCCTGCCGACACTCGTCTTCGTCGTCGTCATGGCGCTGCGCCCGACGGCGCTCGTGGCGGCCGTGGCGGCCTCCCTCGCCCTGAGCGCCCTGGCCACGGCGGCGCGCCTGGCCCAGCGCCAGCCGCTCACCCAGGCCCTGGGCGGTGCGGCCCTCGCCCTTGTGAGCGCCGTGTGGGCCTGGCGCAGTGGCCAGGCGTCGAACTTCTACGCCACCGGCCTCATCATCAACGCCGTGTGGCTCACCGCCTGCCTCGTGTCCCTCGCGGCGCGCTGGCCGCTGGTGGGCGTGCTCATGGAGCTGTGGCGCGCCAGTGCCCAGCAGCCCGGCCAGGAGACGGCGGACGGCACCGCCTCACCCGGCCGCTCCTCCTGGCGCACCGACCCCGAGCGTGCCGCCGACCGCCGCCGCTACGTGCTGGGCACCGTCGTGCTCGCCGCGATGTTCGCCCTGCGCCTGGTGGTGGAGGTGCCGCTCTACCTCGCGGGCCAGGAGACCATCAGCGCCCTGGGCGTGGCGCGCCTGGTCCTGGGGGTGCCGCTGTTCGCCGTCGTCCTGTGGTTCGTCTGGCTGCTCGTGCGGCCCGCCCACCGGCCCTGAGGCGCCCCGGCGGGGCCACCCTCAGCCAAGCATCGGCGCCTCATCGTCCCGGGGGACCGGCTCGTCCTGGGCGGTGAAGATCACCGGGATCTCCTCCAGGGCGCTCTCACCCTCCTTCGCCGTGAGGAACAGCAGCTCGTCACCGCGCTCGAAACGCTCATCCGTGTCCGGCGTGATCGGCCGGTAGTCGCGCAGGATCGCCGAGAGCACCGTGTGCGGGGGCAGCTCCACCTGGCTGACCAGCTGACCGATGACGGGTGAGTCGTCCGGCAGGGTCAGCTCGTGCATGTGCGCGCCCGACTGGTGGAAGCGGAAGACCGGCACGAGCGAGCCGACGCTCACGGCCTCCTCCACCAGGGCCGTCATGATGCGCGGGGTGGACACGGACACGTCCACGCCCCAGGTCTCGTCGAACAGCCACTCGTTCTTCGGGTTGTTCACGCGCGCCACGGTGCGCGGCACGCCGTACTCCGTCTTGGACAGGAGCGAGACAACGAGGTTCGCCTTGTCATCACCGGTGGCGGAGACCACGACGTCGGCATCACCCGCGCCGGCCTGCGCCAGGGAGTCGACGTCGCAGGCGTCGGCCAGCAGCCAGTCGGCGTCTGCCACGGAGGCGACGCGCATGGCCTCGGGGGAGCGGTCCACGAGCGTGACCTCATGGCCGTGGGAGATGAGCTCGCGAGCGATGGAGCGGCCGACGGAGCCGGCACCGGCGATCAGGACCTTCATGGCTCAGGCCTCCTTCACGGGGGGACGGGACAAGGCGCGCTGCACCGCGGGCAGACGGTCCGTGGGCACTGCCACGTGGAGACGGTCGTGCTCCTGCAGGATCGTCGACGCCGTCGGCACGATCGCGGAGGAGGCGCGCGAGAGCCAGGCCACACGCACCTGGAGGCGCTCCTCCAGGACCGCGACGCTCGTTCCCACCCAGGCCTCCGACACGTCCGGCTGCACCAGGGCGACGGCGCCCGACGGGTCCTCCGCCTCCCTCGTGATCACACCGGGCAGGACCCGGCGCATCATCTGCTCAGCCGTCTCACGCACAGTCGCGACCGTGGGGATGCCCAACCGCTCATAGACGTCCGCACGGCGCGCGTCGTAGATACGCGCGACGACGTGCTCCACGCCGAAGGTCTCGCGGGCCACACGAGCCGCCAAGATGTTCGAGTTGTCTCCCGAGGACACGGCGGCGAAGGCGTAGGCCTCGTCGATGCCGGCCTGCTCCAGAGCGTCACGGTCGAAGCCGACGCCCTTGACCTTACGGCCCTGGAAACCCGAGGACAGGCGCCTGAAGGCCTCCGGGTTCTGATCGATGACGGCCACCGAGTGACCCCTGCTGTCCAGCTGGGAGGCCATGGTGGATCCCACGCGGCCGCAGCCCATGATGACGAAGTGCACGAGCCGAACGGTACCCCTCGTGTGGCCCTCGCCGGGAAGCGGACGTAGGCTCCTGCACCATGCGTGACTTCGCAGACCGCCTCAAGCGTGTCCTTGTCGGGCGCCCGGTGCCCAGCAAGGCTCTTGGCGGGACACTTCTGCCCAAGCGGATCGCCCTGCCGGTGTTCGCCTCCGACGCCCTGTCCTCAGTCGGCTACGCCCCCGACGAGGTGCTCGTCACCCTCGCCGTCGCAGGCGTGGCCGCCACGGCCCTGTCTCCATGGATCGCCCTGGCCGTCGTCGCCGTCCTCGTCGTCGTCGTCGCCTCCTACCGCCAGACCGTCTACGCCTACCCCTCCGGCGGTGGCGACTACGAGGTGGTCACCACCAATCTTGGTCCCCGGGCCGGGCTGCTCGTGGCCTCCTCCCTGTTCGTGGACTACATCCTGACCGTCGCCGTGTCCGTCTCCTCCGGCGCGGGCTACCTCGCGACCGCCGTGCCCGCCGTGGCCCCCTACAAGGTGGAGGTCGCCGTCGGCATCGTCACCGTCCTGGCGCTGCTCAACCTGCGCGGCTCACGCCAGTCGGGCAGCGCCTTCGCCATCCCCACCTACCTGTACATGGCGGCGATCGGGGCCATGGCCGTGGCCGGTCTCGTCCAGGAGGTCACCGGCACCCTGGGCCAGGCGCCCAGTGCCGCCTACGAGGTGGTCGCCCAGGGAGGCTGGGAACAGGGGCTGACCGGCCTGGCCGGTGCCTTCCTCGTCCTGCGGGCCTTCTCCTCCGGCTGCGCCGCACTGACCGGCGTCGAGGCCATCTCCAACGGCGTGCCCTCCTTCCGGCGGCCCAAGTCCAAGAACGCGGCCACCACACTGCTGCTCCTGGGCGCCATCGCCGCCGCCATGCTCATGAGCATCATCCACCTGGCCGGAGCCACCGGCGTGCGCATGGTGGAGGACCCTGCCACGCAGCTGCTCGACCACGGCGCCCCACTGGGCGAGAGCTACCACCAGGACCCCGTCATCGGTCAGATCGCCGCCACCGTCTTCACCGGCTTCGCCCCGATGTTCTACCTCGTCACCGCCGTCACCGGACTCATCCTCGTCCTGGCGGCCAACACGGCCTTCAACGGCTTCCCGGTGCTCGCCAGCGTCCTGGCCCGCGACGAGTTCCTTCCCCGCCAGCTCTCCCAGCGCGGAGACCGGCTGGCCTACTCCAACGGCATCCTCGTCCTGTGGCTGGGCGCTACCGCCTTCATCATCGGCTTCGGCGCCAGCACCAACCGCCTCATCCAGCTCTACATCGTCGGCGTGTTCATCTCCTTCACGCTGTCCCAGGTGGGGATGGTGCGCCACTGGACCCGTGCGCTGGCCACCGCCACCGACGCGCGCGAGCGCTCGCGCATGCAGCGCTCGCGCGCGGTCAACCTCGTCGGCATGGTCGGCACCGGCCTCGTCCTGCTCATCGTGCTCGCCACCAAGCTCACGCGTGGCGCCTGGATCACGCTGACGATCATGGCCCTGATCTACCTCGTCATGACCGCCGTGCGCCGCCACTACCGGCGAGTCTCCCAGGAGATCGCCATCAAGGACCTGCACGACGCGCGTGTCCTGCCCGCCCACGTACACGCCATCGTCCTGGCCTCGCGCCTGCACCAGGCAACCCTGCGGGCCCTGACCTACGCCCAGTCCACGCACCCGACCTCCATCGAGGCCGTCACCGTCGACACCGGCGACGGCGGCGCAGAGGCGCTTCTGGAGGCCTGGGACGACGCCGAGCTGCCCGTGGCGCTGACGGTCCTGGACTCGCCCTTCCGCGACATCACCCGGCCGATCATCTCCTACGTGCGCAGTGTGCGCCGCGAGTCCCCCCGCGACCTCGTCGTCGTCTTCCTGCCCGAGTACCTCGTGCGCCACTGGTGGCAGCAGGCCCTGCACAACCAGACCGCTCTGCGGCTCAAGACGGCGCTACTGTTCACCCCCGGCGTCGTCGTGGCCTCCGTGCCCTGGCAGCTTGGCCTGCCGGGCGACCGGCTCATCCACCACGGGGTGCGTCAGACCTCCCCGACCGGCATCATCGACGCCGACCAGGCCATGCGCGACGCCGCGGCCGACCGCCAGCACAACCTGCACGGCCAGCACGGCCAGCACGGCGAGCACAGCCAGCACAGCCAGGAGACCCGATGACCACCCGCCCCGCACGCAGGAGCCCCCGCCCCGAGACCACCCGCCCCGCCGCGCGCGAGGAGGTCCTTCTCGACGTCGGCGCCCCCGCCCACGGCGGGCACTGCGTCGCCCGCACCACCGACGACCCTGACGGACGTGTGATCTTCGTGCGCCACGCCCTGCCCGGCGAGCGGGTCCGTGCGGTCATGACCCAGAAGACCTCCAAGATCTGGCGCGCCGACGCCATCGAGATCCTCAGCGCCTCCCCGGACCGGGTCGAGCCCGTGTGGCCCCAGGCCGGTCCTGGTGGAGTGGGCGGGGGAGAGCTCTCCCACGTGGCGCTGGGTGCCCAACGCACCTGGAAGCGGTGGGTGCTCGCCGACTGCCTGCGCCGCATCGGTGGCCCGGACGTCGCCCAGGCCGTCACCGAGGCCGCCGGGGGCACCGCGGTCAGCGTCGAGCCCCTGCCCTCCGAGGTGCGCGCGGAGGCCTCTGAGGATGCCCGCACCCGCGCCCTGGCCGGGACCGGCACCCGCACCCGCCTGGCCCTGACGGCCGATGAGCGGGGCCGTTTCGGTATGCACGCCTTCCGCTCCTCCACCGTCCTGGACCCCGGCCGCCTGCCGCTGGCGGTGGCGGCCATCGCCGACCTGGGCCTGACCGAGCGCGCCCTGTGGCGCAGGCATGCCCGTCCCGGCAGCCGCCTGGAGGCCGTGGCCCCCTCCGTCGGCGAGCCGCTGGTCCTCATCGACGGTCGGGTGCTCACCGCTGAGGGCCGCGCCGCCAGCCGTCGGCGCGTCGGCGAGGTGGTGGACGCCTCCGGCCTGGGCCTGGGCGAGCTGCGCTACAGCGTGCACGCCGACGGCTTCTGGCAGGTCCACAAGGACGCTCCGGCCGCCCTGGTCGACGCCGTCGTGCGGGCCGTCGTCACCGGCTCGCCCTCGGGCGGCGGGGCCTCCTTGGTCGCGGACCGGGTGGCTGGGACCAGTGTCCTCGAGCTGTACTCCGGTGCCGGACTGTTCACCCTGCCGCTGGCCGCCGCCGGGGCCCGCGTCGTCAGCCTGGAGGGCTCCGCACAGGCCGTCGGCGACGCCCGGCGCACCCTGCACGGCTACGACACGGTGAGCCTGCACACCGGGCGTGCGAGTGCCCGGGCGGTGGACGAGCTCGGCCGGCTCGATGGCACGCCGGCCGATGTCGTCGTCCTCGACCCGCCGCGCCAGGGTGCCGGCCGGGAGGTCATCGAGGCCGTCGCAGCCCTCGGCCCGCGCCGGGTGGTGCTCGTGGCCTGCGACCCGGCGGCCCTCGCCCGGGACCTGGGCTCCCTGCTGCACTCGGGATACACGGTCCGCGGGGTGCGTGCGCTCGACATGTTCCCGCACACCCACCACTTCGAGACGGTCGTGGTCCTCGACCGACACTGAGCCGACCGAACACTGAGCCCGACGCCGTTGGGTAAAGCGGGTGTGACGTAAACGCGGGGCCGCTCGTCGGCAAATGCGGGCTATTGCCGTCTTCATCCCGCCTTGTGACGCAGTGTCGTCTACGGTGTGACTGAGCACTCACGACTTCTGACCGCTAGGAGCGACGTTGACCAGCCTCGACACCTTCCACTCCCGCGCCACGCTCGACGTGGAGGGCACCGCCTACGAGATCTTCCGCCTCGACGCCGTCGAGGGCCTGGAGCGCCTGCCCTACGCCCTCAAGGTTCTCGCCGAGAACCTGCTGCGCACCGAGGACGGCGCCAACGTCACCGCGGACCACGTGCGCGCCCTCGCCCAGTGGGACCCCGCGGCCGAGCCGGACACGGAGATCCAGTTCACCCCCGCGCGCGTCGTCATGCAGGACTTCACCGGCGTGCCCTGCATCGTCGACCTCGCCACCATGCGCGAGGCCGTCGCGGAGCTCGGCGGTGACCCCAAGGTCATCAACCCGCTCGCCCCCGCCGAGATGGTCATCGACCACTCCGTCCAGATCGACTCCTTCGGCCTGGCCAGCTCGCTGGAGACCAACAAGGAGCGCGAGTACGAGCGCAACGCCGAGCGCTACCAGTTCCTGCGCTGGGGCCAGGGGGCGCTGGACAACTTCCGCGTCGTGCCGCCGGGCACCGGCATCGTCCACCAGGTCAACATCGAGTACCTCGCCCGCACCGTCGTCACCCGGCCGGTGGCCGGAGCCGACGGCGAGACGGTGACCCAGGCGTACCCGGACACCTGCGTGGGCACGGACTCCCACACGACGATGGTCAACGGCCTGGGTGTGCTCGGTTGGGGCGTCGGCGGCATCGAGGCCGAGGCCGCCATGCTCGGCCAGCCGGTGTCCATGCTCATCCCGCGCGTCGTCGGGTTCCGCCTGACCGGCGCGATCCCCGCCGGTGCCACCGCCACCGACGTCGTGCTCACCATCACCGAGATGCTGCGCCGCCACGGGGTTGTCGGCAAGTTCGTCGAGTTCTACGGCGAGGGCGTCGCCGCCGTGCCGCTCGCCAACCGCGCCACCATCGGCAACATGAGCCCCGAGTTCGGCTCCACCGCCGCGATCTTCCCCATCGACGACGTCACTCTGGACTACCTGCGCCTGACCGGCCGCAGCGAGCAGTCCATCCGCCTGGTCGAGGCCTACGCCCGCACCCAGGGCCTGTGGCACGACCCCTCGCGCGAGCCCGCCTACTCCGAGTACCTCGAGCTCGACCTGTCCACGGTTGTGCCCTCCATCGCGGGTCCCAAGCGCCCCCAGGACCGCATCGTGCTCAGCCGGGCCAAGGAGGCCTTCCGCCAGGCACTGCCGGCCTACGCCTCGCAGACGTCCAAGCCGACCCCGGTGACACTGGCCAACGGCACCGTCACGGAGCTCGACCACGGGCACGTCGCCATCGCCTCGATCACCTCCTGCACGAACACCTCCAACCCCTCGGTCATGGTCGCGGCCGGCCTGCTGGCCCGCAACGCCGTCGCCCGGGGCCTGACGTCCAAGCCGTGGGTCAAGACCTCGACGGCTCCCGGCAGCCAGGTCGTCACCGAGTACTACGAGAAGGCCGGCCTGTGGCCCGCCCTCAACGAGCTGGGATTCAACGTCGTCGGCTACGGCTGCGCCACCTGCATCGGCAACTCCGGGCCCCTGCCCGCCGAGGTCTCGGCGGCCGTCAACGATGCGGACCTCGCCGTCGTCTCCGTGCTCTCCGGCAACCGCAACTTCGAGGGCCGCATCAACCCCGACGTCAAGATGAACTACCTGGCGTCCCCGCCGCTGGTCATCGCATACGCGCTGGCCGGCACGATGGACTTCGACTTCGCCACCGAGCCGCTGGGCCAGGAGCCGGACGGCAAGGACGTCTTCCTCGCCGACATCTGGCCGGACCCGGCCGAGGTGCAGGCCACCATCGATGCCACCATCGACCGCGAGATGTACGCCTCCGGCTACGCCGACGTCTTCGCCGGTGATGAGCGCTGGCGGGGCCTGGACACGCCCGAGGGCGAGACCTTCGCCTGGGACGAGGACTCCACCTACGTGCGCAAGGCCCCCTTCTTCGAGGGGCTGACGATGGCTTTGACCCCGGTCGAGGACATCACCGGTGCCCGTGTGCTCGCGCTGCTGGGCGACTCAGTGACCACGGACCACATCTCCCCGGCGGGTGCCATCAAGGCGGACTCCCCGGCGGGCCGCTACCTGGCCGAGCGCGGTGTGGAGCGCAAGGACTTCAACTCCTACGGGTCCAGGCGCGGCAACCATGAGGTGATGATCCGTGGGACCTTCGCCAACATCCGCCTGCGCAACCAGCTGCTCGACGGTGTTGAGGGCGGCTACACCAGGAACTTCCTCACCGGTGAGCAGGAGACGATCTTCGACGCCTCCCAGGCCTACCAGGCGGCCGGTGTGCCGCTCGTGGTGCTGGGTGGCAAGGAGTACGGCTCGGGCTCCTCACGCGACTGGGCGGCCAAGGGCACGGCGCTGCTGGGTGTCAAGGCCGTTATTTGTGAGTCCTTCGAGCGCATTCACCGCTCCAACCTCATCGGCATGGGCGTGGTCCCGCTCCAGCTGCCCGCGGGGCAGACGACGGCGAGCCTGGGCCTGGACGGTACGGAGACCTTCTCCATCGAGGGGCTGACGGCCCTCAACGAGGGTGTCACGCCGTCCACGGTGCGGGTCACCGCGGTCAAGGACGACGGCGGCCAGGTGGTCTTCGACGCCGTGGTTCGCATCGACACCCCCGGGGAGGCGGACTACTTCCGTCACGGGGGCATCCTGCAGTACGTGCTGCGTCACCTCGCACGAGGCGAGTGAACGGAAGTACCGCGTGAGTCCGGGTGGCCCGGGGATGCGTCCTCGGGCCACCCGTCTGTCACTTCTTGCCGGGGGCGTAGGCGGTGACCTGCCCGTCGTCGTAGGCGATGACGAGCGAGGGCGTCGCCAGCCACATGAGTTGCTCGCCCAGGTCGGACCCTGCGAAGTGCACGGGCTTGCCGTCCGCCATGGACCACATCCCGACCAGCCCCATCGACACGTTCGTCTGGGCGGGGTGACCAGTCACGGCCATGAGCAGGGAGTCGTCGGAGGAGAGGCTGTACCAGGAGTTTTCAGCGGAGACGCATTCGCCGTCCTCCAGGGAGGGAACGATCGTGCGCTCACCGATGGTCAGGGTGATGGCGCAACCGTCGTCCCTCTTGTCCTTGTCCGGGTCGTACCGGGACGTTATGGCCGACGACGAGAGGTCCTTGTCGACGACGTAGGCACGAGCCTGTGCGACGGTTATCCGGGGAGAGTCGAAGGTGGTCGCGTACCGCTCCTCATCGAAGTCGGGGAAGGTGCCCTCGAAGGCGTCGATCTGCTCTCCCGAGGGGCTCAGGACCCGCATCTCCTCATCGTCGTTATCGATGACGAGCCATCCATCAGCCAGAGGGACAACCTGCTCATCGTTGTCGATGTCGAGCTCGGTGAGCGTGCCGTCCTCGAGCCGGATGGCAGTGTCCTTGGCGACGAGGGTGACCAGGGCGCCGTCATGCACGGCCCAGCCGTAGTAGGCGACGTCTCCATACCCCCAGTCGGCGGAGCCGTCGACCTCCTGCTCCCACAGTGGCGTGGTGGGGTCGGAGGCGGACCATCCGGTGCAGTGGTCGCGTGTGTCGCAGTGCCAGGCGTAAGTGCCGATGAAGGAGAGGTGGTCGTCCTCGTCCCAGTCGGCCTCAACGGAGGTGCCGTCAGAGGCCTTGAGCAGCTGGTTGTCACCGACGCGGATCCAGTCGCCCCAGTAACTGAGGTTTCCGTACTCCTGGTCGACCTTGACCTCCCACTGCTCCTCGGGCTCGGAGCCGGAGATGTCGTAGGCGGTCACGCGTGTGAGATTGTGGCTGCGGTTGTACGAGCCGACGATCATCTGGTTCCCGTTGACGGCGATCGCTGCGTCGTCGACGTCGAGCTTCCAGATCTTGTGGCTGCCCTCAGTCCAGTCGGAGGAGACGTCTTGGAGGGTCTCTGCCGCCGAAGAGGAGGCGCCGCCCCGTCCCAGCAGTGCCCACACTCCCCATCCTGCGCCGACCAGAGCCAGGACCACGACGGCGGCGCCAATGAGCAGCGGTGCGTGCCTGCGGCGGCGTGGCGCGGCCGGGAGGCCCGGGGCTCCGGCCGAGGGAACCTGGGGGTAACTGCCCAATATCGGAGCGTTGTACTGCGGGTAGCCCGCCGAGGGGGGCGAGCCGACCACGGGAGCGGAGCTGACCACCGGAGCCGAGGTCGCTACGGGAGCCGAGCCCGTGGTGAGGCCCGTCGGTGGGAGTGGAGCCGGGGCCGCGGCGTCAGGCTGGGCGTCGCTGCGGTTGAGGAGGGCGGCCTGGACTGCTGGGTCATGGGACTCGCGCAGCCACTCCAGCAACTCGGGGTAGGTACCCGGGTTGGCGGCCAGGACGGCGTGCAGATCCGGGCGCTCGCCGGCAATGCGCTGCTGCTCCGAGGGGGGCGTGCTGGGAGACAACGCAGCCAAGAGGTCGGGGTCAGGGCCCGTCTGGGGCTGATGGGGGGAGGGAGGCAGAGGGGGAGTGCTCATGGGCCGATGCTAGGAATCCCCGTGCGGGCTTGTCGAGACGTGGACGGACTGCGCCGTGGCAGGATGTGCGCCGTGCTGCACGTGATCTTCTTCGAGCCCCGGATCCCCGGCAACTCCGGGGCGGCGATCCGCCTGTCGGCCAACACGGGCTCGATGCTGCACCTGGTGGACCCGCTCTTCGAGATGGACGACGCGAGGCTGCGCCGGGCGGGCCTGGACTACCACGACCTCGCCCTGACCCGGGTGCACGCGACCTGGCAGGAGTGTCTGGAGCAGGTGCCGGGCAGGATCTTCGCCTTCACAGCGCACACGGACACGCTCTACACCGACGTCGACTGGCATGACGATGACGCCCTCCTCTTCGGCCCGGAACCCACGGGACTACCGCAGGAGATCATGGAGCACCCGCGTGTGGACGCACTCGTGCGCATCCCCATGGTCGAGGGCAACCGCTCTCTCAACCTCGCCAACTCCGCCGCCATCGGCCTGTACCAGGCCTGGCACAGCCTCGGCTTCCCGGGTGGGCGCTGACTGCGGCGGAGGGGCCCACAGCGGACTCAGTGGTCGCAGTGGTCGCAGTGGTCGCAGTGGTCGCAGTGATCTTGGTGCGGGGCGGCTACTGCCCGCCCGTACCGGTGGCCGGGTCGAGCGCTGCGCGGGCACCCGGAGACAGTGGCCCGGGCATCGAGTACGCGGCGGTGAGCAGGGCACGGCCCAGGCTGTGGAAGGAGACCTGGCAGGCGACGGCGGCTGCGGAGGCCTCGTCGTCCAGGCCGAGGGTGTCGACGTCGAGGGCGTGTACCGCGAAGACGTAACGGTGCTCGCCGTCGCCGTCGGGCGGGTAGGGGCCGTACCAGGCGTGCGTGCCGCCGTCGTTGCGCACGTGCGTGGCAGCGCCCTCCAGGAGCAGGTCGGACTCACCGGCCCCACGGGGAAGAGCGGTGACGGAGGCGTCCAGATCGAGGATCGTCCAGTGCCAGAAGCCTGAGGGGCTCGGGGCGTCGGGGTCGAAGCAGGAGACGACGAAGGACCGCGTGCCCTGTGGCGCCCCGCTCCAGTGAAGCTCGGGGGAGACGTTGTCGTGGACGGCGGTGAACTGGTCCTCCATGCGCTCGCCCTCGGCGATGTCGTCGGAGGCCAGTGTGAAGGCGGGGACCTGGGGGAGCAGGTCGTAGGGGAAGGGGCTGCGCGGGCGGCTGACGTCGGCGGTCACGTTCGTCTCCTGAGTGCGGGGCGGCCTGTGGTACTCGTCTGGTGAGGTGCACCACTGTAGACGGCTGTGGGTGGCTGTGGCAGGCCCGTGGGGCGCGGGGGAGGGCCTCTCAGGGGGCGAGGGGCATGTCGAGCGGTGTTGCGTGTCCCTGCCTGGCGCTACTCTGATATCGGATCGAACGCCTGTTCGATCCGTGCGTGCCGGATGAGTGAGGAAGGGGAAGGGATGCGGGCACAGAACATGACCACAGCCGTGGCAGCCGAGGCAGCCGCACCGCTTCGCGCGGGTGCCGCTGGGGCGCCCGCCGCTGGAGCGCCGTCGCGTCTGGCTGCCGCCCGCACTGCCCTCGCGCAGGCCGAGGCCCGCACTGGTCTGCGGACCCTGCTGCCCACTGGTGCCCGGCCCGCCGCCCCGGTGGGCGTCTCGGCCTCCGCATCCGGCGCGCGTGCCGCGGCCCTTCCTGCCCCGGCTCTCGCACCCTCCGAGCCCGCCCCCGAGGCCGTGGGGCCCTGGGAAGCCATCGGCCTCGCCACCATCGGCTCCCTGTCCCTCACAGGCTCCATGACCCTCCTGCTCGCGGCCGCCGCGCGCCGCCAGGGCCTCCGGGGCTGGTGCGCCGTCGTCGGCGGGAAGGACCTGTGCTGGTGCGCCGCCGCGGAGCTTGGCCTGGACCTCTCGCGCGTCCTCGTCGTGCCGACCCGGGACCTCGCTCCGGCCTCCCTGCCCGCCGTCCTTGCCGCTCTGGTCGACGGTCTCGACGTCGTCCTGCTCACGGACGGGATCGCCCGGCTGCTCACCGCGCGGCAGCAGCGGACCATCGCCGCCCGCGCCCGCGAGCGGGGTTGCCTCGTCCTGCTCGACGAGCCCTGGGAGGGGACCCGCCTCCTGCAGGCCCGCGCCCTGGGGGGCACCCGCCTCGCGGACGCGGGTCGGGAGGCTGAGGGGGGCGACGCCGTCGTCCCGCGGGTCGAGGGCGCGCGCGTCCTGCCGCTGCGCCCCGGGCAGGAGCGTGCGCAGGCTCCGGTGGAGATGCCCGAGGGCTACCTGCAACACCTCGACTGGGCGCTCACCGAGCCGCAGCGGGGGAGGGCCGACACCCTCCTGCGCTGCGGCCCCCACGGGGTGCACACCCTGAGGGCCCAGGCCCCGCAGCAGGCCCACTGGCCGGAGCCCGCGCTCACCGTCCTGCCCGGAGGCCTGCCGTGAGCGGGACGCACCAGCCCTCCGAGCAGAACGGCGCCCGCCCCCGCGACACGGGTCCCGTCCCGGCCGTGCCACGGCTGCTCGCCATCTGGGTCCCCGACTGGCCCGTCGTCGCCCTCACCCTCGAGCAGCACCATCACCCACCCGGGCTCCACCACCCGGACAAGGGGCCCGGCTCCCGGCCCGGGCGCACCGCGCCGCCTAACCCCGCCCTCGAGCCCGTCGCCGTCGTCGGTGCCCGTGGCGTCCGGGCCGCCTCCGCTCCCGCCCGCACTGCCGGGGTGCGCCGTGGCATGAGGCTGCGCCTGGCCCGCTCCCTGTGTCCCGAGCTCGTCGTCCTGCCGCCGGACCCCGCACGCGAGGCCCGTGCCTTCGAACCCGTCATGGATGCCCTGAGCACCGTCCTGGCCGAGCCTGTCGTTGCGCGCCCCGGCCTCGCCCTGTCTGGCGCCCGCGGCCCCGCGCACTGGTTCGGAGGTGAGGAGGAGGTTGCGTCCGCCCTCGTCGACGCTGTCGCCCGGGACGTCGGCGTCGAGTGCCTGGTCGGCGGTGGCGACTCCCTCCTGGCAGCCATCCTCGCCGCCCGCAGAGGGATCCTCGTCCCCGAGGGACAGTCCGCCGCCTTCCTCGCGCCCTGGGACCTCGGCCGCGTCCTGGCCGCCCTGCCCACCGAGCAGGAGCGGGCGCGGACCGAGCCCGTCCTTGAGGCACTGGCCCGCCTCGGGGTGCGCACGCTCGGGGACCTGGCCGCCCTGCCCCGCGCGGACGTCACCGCCCGTTTCGGCCCCGCCGGTGAACGGGCGCACCGCCTCGCCACAGGTGAGGCGTGGCAGGTCCCCTCCAGCCCGCGCCCCGCCGCGGACATTGAGGCCGCCCTCGTGCTCGACCCTCCCGTCGAGCGCGCCGACGCCGCCGCCTTCGCCTCCCGGACCCTCGCCGAGAGGCTCTCCTCCTCTCTCGTGGCACACGGCCTGGCCGCAGGCCGGCTCCTCGTCGAGGCCGAGTGCGAGGACGGCAGCCTCCTGTCGCGCTCCTGGGCCCTTGAGACCGTCCCCAGCCCCGCCGACCTCACCGACAGGGTGCGATGGCAGATCGAGGGCTGGCTCGCCGCACGCCCGGGCGCGCGCCTGGCCGGAGCCCTGGTCCGCCTGCGCCTGCTCGCCCGCGAGACCTTCGCCGCCGGCACCTCTCAGACGGGCCTGTGGTCCGCCCCGGGAGAGGAGGGCCGACGCCGTGCCGCGCGCGCCGCCGAGCGCGTTGAGTCCCTGCTGGGCGCCGGCAGCGTGAGTGTGCCCGTCCTGGACGAGGGCTGGGACCCGCGCTCACGGGCACGGCTCGTGCCCTGGGGACAGCACGGTCCGGATAGTCCTGTCCGTGCAAAGCCGGGACGGGGCGCGGCCTCCGACGACGGTCGGGCGACCTGGGTGGGGTCCCTGCCCTCGCCGTCACCCTCACGTGTCCTGGCTGAGCCCGCGCCGACGGTCCTGCTCGACGCCCAGGGGCGAGAGGTTCTTGTCGACGCCCAGGGACAGCTCACATGCGCGCCCTGGGAGGTCCTGGTGGACCTGACGGACCTGGTGGACGCAGGGTCCGCGCCCGACGGACGGCAACGGGTGCGGTCCTGGGCCGGCCCGTGGCCCGTGGACGAGGGGTGGTGGCGGCCCACAGGGGCCTTGCGACGCGCCTACCTGCAGCTCGTCCCGCAGGACGGGCCCGCCCTGCTGCTCGTGCGCCGCTCAGGCTGGTGGCTCGAAGGCATCTACTCCTGAGCCGGCCCCGGCTCGCTCCGGAGCCCCCACGGGCGGTGCCCGCGCAGCAGCAGCACCGTCGCCGCCACCAGCGACAGCCACGCCACGGCCAGTGACCAGCCGGCAAGCACGTCCGTCATCCAGTGGTACGCCAGATAGACCCGTGACAGCCCCACGAGGAGGGAGGCCACCACGGCCCCCAGGACCGCCACCGCCTTGCGGGCCCGAGGTGCGCCGGACAGCAGCACGACCCCAGCCAGGGCCCCGACCAGCACCGCGGTGTTGAAGGAGTGGCCTGAGGGAAAGGCGAAGGAGGAGGACGGCTCCCCGAGCAGCAGGGCGACCGAGGGGCGCTCACGGCCGAAGGCGAGCTTGAGCAGCACGGTGAGCGCGGCCGAGCCCGCCATCATCACCGCCAGCACACCCGCCTGGAGTCGGCGACCGTGCACCGCCAGCACTGCGCAGGCCAGAAGGGCAAGCAGCGTCAGGCCCGTCGTCCCACCCAGGTGCGTTGCCACCCAGGCGACCTGCGTGAGCCACGGACGTCGCAGGCTCACGGCGTGCGCCGTCGCCGTCGGGTCAAGGAGCGTCAGCGCGCTGCCCGTGACCACCTGGGCGGCGATCGCGGCGAACAGCGCCAACCCGATGGCCCCTGCCACCAGGATCGTGGGCACGAGCCGGTGGCTCGGATGGGGGTCGGCGGATGTCGAGGGCGTGACGGGCATGAGGGAGACGGTAACGGAGACCGGTAGCATCCCGGAGGGTGCCCTGCCGCGGGGCCGCCCGGTCCCCGAGGAGAGGCGCGCACGATGGCCAAGCTCTACTTCCGCTACGGCGCGATGAACTCAGGCAAGACCACCGGCCTGCTGCAGACCGCCTACAACTACGAGGAGCGCGGGCAGAGCGTCCTGCTCGTCAAGGCGGGTGTCGACACCAAGGGCGACGACACGGTCGTCTCGCGCCTGGGCATGGTGCGCCGGGTGGATCTGCTCGTCGGCGTCGGCGACGATCTGCGCGCCCTTGTGCGGGAGCGCGCGTTGGGCGATCGGGCCTCGCACGAGGGCGTGAGTGTGCGCGAGACGGTGGACTGCGTGCTTGTGGACGAGGCTCAGTTCCTCACGCCCCTCCAGGTGGACCAGCTCATGACTCTCGTGCTCATCGACGACGTGCCCGTCCTCGCCTACGGCATCCGCACGGACTTCCGCACCGTGTCCTTCCCCGGCTCACGGCGCCTGCTGGAGATCGCCCACTCCCTGGAGGAGCTCAAGACGATCTGCCGGTGCGGGCGCAAGGCGATCTTCAACGCCCGCAAGGTGGGCGAACGCTTCGTCTTCGACGGCGACCAGATCGCCATCGACGGGGAGGACGTCACCTACGAGTCCCTGTGCGGCAAGTGCTACCTGGCGGCGGGTGGGGTGCTGGCGGGCGAGTAGAACCCCGCCCGGCACTCAAGCCGATGACTTGTATTCCCTGGAATATAAGAGAATGACGTGAGCGGAGGTCGTGGCCTGCCCGTGTTGCGCGTCGACGACAAGTAGAGTCCCTGAGCATGTCCGTCTCCTACGCGATCCTCGCCGACATCGTCGGCTCCCGGACCCTCTCCGACCGGCCTGACGCGCAACGGACCTTCCACGAGGCCCTCAGGTGCGCGGCCCGGGACCTCGGGCTCCTCCAGGAGCCCTACGCCACCGTCGGCGACGAGTTCCAGGCCCTCGCCCCCACGCTCGACGGCGCGCTCCTGCTCACCCTGCGCACCCAGCTTCTCCTGCCCGAGGGCCTCGAGCTGCGCTTCGGCATCGGGCAGGGCGAGGCCCGCACCGTCTCCGACGACGCCGCCACCCCCATCCAGGACGGCCCGGCCTGGTGGAGGGCCCGGGAGGCGATCGACGCCGCCCACGAGGCCCAGCAGCGCACCGGCTTCGTGCGCACCCGCGCCGTCCTCGACGACGCCGGGGCCACGGCGACGCTCAACGCGATGCTCGTGCTCAGGGACCAGGCCGTCTCCCGCCTCCAGGACCGGCCCCGACGCATGCTCGCCGCCCTGCTGGGCGGCGCCACCCAGGTGGAGGTCGCCGCCCAGCAGGGCGTGAGCCAGTCCGCCGTCTCCTCTGTCGTCAGGGGCAGCGGTGCCGGTCTCCTGGAGGCCCAGCACCTGCTCGAAGCGCTCGGTGGGGCGGGGGAGCAGGAGCGGGCGTCATGACCGCCCTCCTGCTCCTGGCCGCGGGACTCACCGGGGTCCTGGAGGGCTGGGCCCGATACCGCCCCCGTCGCACGCAGCCTGCCCTCCTGTGGGGCGGCGGAGCCCTCGCCACCGTCCTGGTGGCGCTGCTCGGCCTCGGGCCCGCCGACCTGAGCGTGCCGGCCCTGCTGCCCGGCCTGCTCACCCCCGTCCTGTGGCTCGCCTGGGGCCGGGCCTGGGGAGGAGGGCGCGGCCCACTCGCCCGGGTGGTGGCGCTCGCGGCCGCGCTCGCGCTGTCGCTCGTGCCCCTGCTCGCCGCCGGGGCCCCCGAGCCCACGGCGGGGGAGCAGGTCCTCGCCGTCCTCGGTACCGGCCTGCTCATGGGCGGGCCGTCCAACGACGCCGTCGCCGCCCTGCTCACGCTCGTGCGCGAGGGTGCGGCCGGGGCTGAGGGGGCGAGTGGCGCCCTGCTGCGCGGAGGACGCTGGATCGGGGCCCTGGAGCGCATGCTCGTGCTCGTCCTCGCCTTCTCGGACGTGCCTGCGGCCGTGGGGGCCGTCGTCGCCGCCAAGGGCGTCATCCGCTTCCCCGAGATCAGCCGGGACGCGGGCGAGGGGACGAACGGCGGGGCCAAGGCCGAGGAGTTCCTCATCGGCTCCTTCTCCTCCTGGCTGCTGGCCGCCGGGGTCTACCTCCTCCTGCGGGCCCTGGGCGTGGGCTGAAGGATGGTCTGAGGGGGCACCGGGACGGTCCCGGTGCAGGGCTGTGCGGCCCTTGTCCTCTGTGGCGTGCCCCTCTCTCGGACCGTGGAGCGTGTCGGAGCCCACTATGCTGTACATATGTTCGATTCCTGTGCGGTGGGGGAGGGCGTCCCCCGCGTCCGTGCCCACCGATACGCCGAGCTGCACGCCCACTCCGCCTACTCCTTCCTCGACGGTGCCAACGAGCCCGAGGACCTCGCAGCCGCCGCCGTCGCCCTGGGCCTTGAGGCCCTCGCCCTCACCGACCACGACGGCATGCCCGGCATCGTCAAGCACGCCGAGGCCGGGCGCAGGTACGCGCTGCCCACCATCCACGGCACCGAGCTCACCCTTGAGGACGGCTCCCACCTGCCCGTCCTGGCCCGCAGCCCCCTGGGCTACCGGCGCCTGTGTGCAGCGGTCTCCCGCCACAACCTCGACGCCGGCCAGCGCGCCGAGCCCGCCCACCGCCTGGCGGACCTCGCCACCGCTCTGCGCGAGGGCTACGGGGCCGCGGTGGGGGACACCACCGGGAGCAGACCGGGGAGCGGGGGCGCTACCGCCTCACCCGTCCTCGTCCTGACCGGCACCGCCAACGGCCCCCTGCGCCGCGCCCTGGGCGACCCCCGGCACCCCGGCACCTGGAACCACCGCGCCGCCGACGCCGTCCTGGGCCACCTGGTCGAGCTCTTCGGCACCGAGGGCGTCGCCGTCGAGATCACCCTCGACGGCGGCCCCACCGACGCGGCCTTGACCAAGGCCCTCAGCCGTCTCGCCGCCACCCACCGCCTGCCGCTGCTGGCCACCGGCGCCGTGCGCTGCGCCCGCCCCGCCGACGCCCGTCTCGCCGACGTCCTGACCGCCACCCGCCTGTGTACCGACCTTGAGGGCGCCCGCAGCCACCTGCCCGCCCTCGGCCGCTGGCTGCGCGGCCCCGACGACATGGCCCGCCTGCACCGGCGCGCCCCGCAGGCCGTCGACGCCACCGCCGAGATCGCCACCGACCTCGCCTTCGACCTGTCCCTCGTCGCCCCCGACCTGCCCGCGCCCGAGGTCCCCGAGGGACACACCCCCGCCAGCTGGCTGCGCGAGCTCACCTACCGCGGCGCACTGCGCTGCTACGGCACAGCCCAGCAGGACCCCCGGGCCTGGCAGGTCCTTGCCCACGAGCTCGAGGTCATCGAGTCCTTGGACTTTCCCGGCTACTTCCTCATCGTGCGCTCCGTCGTCGACTTCTGCGAGCAGGCCGGCATCCTCTGCCAGGGCCGGGGCAGCGCCGCCAACTCCGCCGTCTGCTACGCACTGGGCATCACCGCCGTCGACGCCGTGCGGCACCAGATGCTCTTCGAGCGGTTCCTGTCACCCGGCCGATCCGGCTACCCGGACATCGACCTCGACATCGAGGCCTGCCGCCGCGAAGAGGTCATCCAGCACGTCTACGCCCGCTACGGACGCGACTACGCCGCCCAGGTCGCCAACGTCATCTCCTACCGGTCCCGCTCGGCCGTGCGCGACGCCGCTCGGGCGCTCGGCCACCCCCCGGGTGTCATCGACGCCTGGACCCGTTCCCTGGAGCACCGCTGGTCCCCTCTGCCCGAGCCCACCGCGCAGGCGGGTGCCGATGAGCCGCCCGAGCAGGTGCGCGCCGTCGCCAACCGTCTTCTGCTGCTGCCGCGCCACCTTGGCATCCACTCCGGTGGCATGGTGCTCGCCGCTCAGCCCGTCACCGAGGTCTGCCCCGTGCGCTGGGCCGCCATGGAGGGACGCACCGTCCTGCAGTGGGACAAGGACGACTGCGCCGCCGCCGGCCTGGTCAAGTTCGACCTGCTCGGCCTGGGCATGCTCACCGCCCTGCGCCTGGCCTTCACCACCCTCGCTGAGCGCGGTGAGACGGTCCCCGAGCCCCTGCACGAGGACGGGGCAGGCACCCTGCGCCCCGCCCAGAGCGGGCGCCCCTGGGGCCTGCACACCCTGCCGGAGGAGGACCCGGCGGTCTACCGCCTCCTGAGCGCCGCGGACACCATCGGCGTCTTCCAGGTCGAGTCCCGCGCCCAGATGGCGACCCTGCCACGTCTGCGGCCCTCGACCTTCTACGACATCGTCGTCGAGGTCGCCCTCATCCGCCCCGGCCCCATCCAGGGCGACGCCGTCAACCCCTACCTGCGTCGCCGCCTGGGCGAGGAGCCCGTCACCTACCCTCACCCCCTCCTTGAGCCCGCTCTTTCCAAGACCCTCGGCGTGCCGCTCTTCCAGGAGCAGCTCATGCAGATCGCCGTCGACACCGCCGGCTTCAGCCCCGCCGAGGCCGACGCCCTGCGCCAGGCCATGGGCTCCAAGCGTTCACGTGCGCGCATGGAGGCCCTGCACACCCGCCTCGTCGAGGGCATGGGGCAGCGGGGGATCGACCGCTCCACGGCTGAGGCCATCTACGACAAGCTGTGCGCCTTCTCCGACTTCGGCTTCCCCGAGTCCCACGCCTTCTCCTTCGCCTACCTCGTCTACGCCTCCG
This sequence comes from Actinomyces respiraculi, assembly GCF_014595995.2. Taxonomy (NCBI): domain Bacteria; kingdom Bacillati; phylum Actinomycetota; class Actinomycetes; order Actinomycetales; family Actinomycetaceae; genus Actinomyces; species Actinomyces respiraculi. The sequence goes on along the minus strand of NZ_CP063989.1, from coordinate 1,625,873 downwards.
CCTGGCTCAAGGTCCGGCGCCCCGAGGACTTCTACGCCGGGGTCCTGGCCGCCCAGCCCATGGGCTTCTGGTCCCCACAGACCCTCGTCGGTGACGCCCGCCGCCACGGGGTGCGTGTCGAGCCCGCTGACGTCAACCGCTCCGGCGTCCAGGCCGGTGTGGAGCGGATTCCCGACGACGGCGTCCGGCCCGCCGGTCCCACGCCCTACGCCCTGAGCCCCCTCGACGTCCACCCGGAGCTGGCGGTGCGCCTGGGACTGGCCCCCGTCAAGGGGATCGGGGCGCGCGCCGCTGAGGAGATCGTCAGCGAGCGCGAGGCCCACGGCGCCTACCGGAACGTGGCCGACCTCGCCCGCCGCGTGAGGCTCAGCCGCGCGCGCCTGGAGAACCTGGCCGCCGCCGGGGCCCTGGCCAGCCTCGGGATGAGCCGCCGTGAGGCCCTGTGGTCCGCCGGTGCCCTGGCCGGTGAGCACGGGACCCGGCACACTGTGCGCCTGAGCGCCCGCCCGGCTGGAGGGCACCAGTCAGACGGCGTGGCGGGCGCCAGTGCCGAGCAGCCCGCCGCCTGGTACCAGCCCACCCTGCCCGGGACCACGCCCGGCGTCCGGGCCCCGCAGCTGAGGGCCATGAGCGCCCACGAGGAGCACGTGGCAGACCTGCGCCTGACCGGGGTGTCCGCCTTCACCCACCCTCTGGCCTTCCTGCGTCCCCTGCTGCAGGCCGATGGTGTGATGAGCGCCGACGCGCTCATCCGCGGCGGCGGCGTTCTTCATGGCCACCGGGTGCGGGCGGCGGGCGTCATCACGCACCGCCAGCGTCCCCACACCGCAGCAGGCACCATCTTCCTCAACCTCGAGGACGAGACCGGCCTGCTCAACGTCATCTGCAGCGCTGGCATGTGGAAGCGCTACCGCGGCGTCGGGCGCAGGGCCGCAGCCGTCGTCGTCACCGGCAGCGTCGAGAGTGCCGACGGGGTCACCGCTGTGCGGGCCGACCGCCTCGAGGCCCTGGGTGGTGTCCCCACCACCGGCAGCCGAGACTGGGCCTGAGCCAATTGCGGCGCCTAGCGGGAAGCGTCAAAACGAGGCAGGTCGCCCTGAAGGGGTGCGTCCTTCGTGTGCAGCACCGAGTACACCGACCACGCCACGCTCACCACCGGGACGGCGACGATCGCACCCAGCAGGCCGGCCGAATAGGTCCCCACGGCCACTGCGATGATGACGACCACCGGGTGCAGGGACACCTGCCGGCCCATGATGAGCGGCTGGAGGATGTGCCCCTCGATCTGGCCGATCCCCGCTACGCCCAGGCCCACGACGATCGCCATGACGAGACCCTTGGCCGCCAGCGCCACGATCATGGCCACGATCATGGCGGCCGGGGCTCCCACGATGGGGATGAAGGCACCGATGAACACGAGCACCGCCAGGGGCGCCGAGAGCGGGATGCCGATGACCTGCAGGAAGGCGCCCGCCATGATCGCGTCCGTCAGCGCCACGATCATCGTGCCGCGCGCGTAGCCGGCGAAGGTGTACCAGCCTGCCCCAGCGGCCCGGTGCACCTTGGGGCGCAAATGCGTCGGCATCTCGTTGAGGAACCAGCGCCACATGCGCCCGCCGGAGGCCAGGAAGAAGATCGTGCAGAACAGGGCCAGGGCCAGGACCGTGAAGACCTCCACGACTGTGCCCGCGTTGGACAGGACCTCGCTGGCCAGCGACGGCGCGTTCGACTCCACGTACTGCTGGCCCTTCTCAAGCCACGTGTGGAACTGGTTGACGAGCTCTTGCTGGGTCAGGTGCAGCGGCAGGGGCCCGTTTTCCAGGTAGTCGAGGATCGTCGTGACACCGCTGGAGAACTGCTTGGCCAAGGAGGACCACTGGTTCGTCACCGAGGTCACGACGTAGGTGACCAGGCCCGCGACAATGCCGAGTGTGCCCAGCAGTGCCAGGAAGGTGGCCGGGTAGCGGGGCATCACCCGCGTCAGCAGGCCCACGACCGGCTGCAGCAGGGAGGTGACGACGAGCGCGATGAAGATGCCGATGAAGACCTGCACGATCTGCGAGGTCGCGAAGACCACGAGGCCGATGACGATGACGATGCCCAGCAGGAGCCAGGCGCTGAGGCCGCCGCGCACGAGCCAGGAGGGCAGCGACTCCAGCGGCGTCGTCGGGGACGGGGCGCTCTCGGGTTCCTCTTCCTCAACCGGGCGGTCGGGGGAGGGCTCCGGCTGGGCGACGGCCATGGAAGCAGGGGCGATAACCATGCCCGGATCGAGCCGCAGCACGATCTGGCGGCGCTCTTCACGGTGCTGCTCCGCCCGGTCGATCTGTGCTCTGAGAGTGCGCCGGGCACGACCCACCAGGCGGGGCAGGCCGGCCCTCAACCGCGCTGAGGTGGGTGCCGGGGGCGTGGAGGCAGCATGCTCGGTGGCAGGGGTGGCAGGAGCGCCGTCCTGGCTTCTGGCGTCGACGCTGTCCCGGGGGCTGACGCTGTCCTGGGGATCGGTGCTCACAGCCCCGCCTCCGAGACGTGCGCGCCCAGGGGGAGGCCGGTCAGCCCGGTCAGCAGATCGCTCAGCTGTGCGGGGGAGTCCACCAGCCAGTCGGCACCGGCCATCTCCTCGGCGTCCCCGTAGCCCCACAGGACGCCGACGCACTCGACACCCGCCTCGTGAGCGCCCTCGACGTCGTGCGCGCGGTCACCCACATGCACCACCCGGGAGGTGTCCGCCCCGGCCTCGCCCAGGCGCCGCACGGCGGTGCCGATGACCTCGGCCTTGCGCCCTCCGCGGTCCGCCAGGTCCGCGCCCGCCGTGGCCGTCAGACGGGAGACGAGCCCCTTGTGCTCAAGAAGCCTGACCGCCAGGTCCTCCCGCTTCGAGGTCGCCAGGCAGGTGGGCACGCCCGCGGCGGCAAGGGCGTCGAGCAGCCCGGGCACGCCGTCGTAGACCGGGGCCTTGTGCATGTGCCGGGTGTAGTGGGAGCGGTAGATGCGCACCGCCTCGTCCACGTCCTGCCCCTCAAGGCCCGCGTGCAGCCGGAAGCCCTCGTGCAGGGGCGGACCGATGAACACGCCCAGCTCCTCGCGGCTGCCCACGGCAAGACCCAGGTCGCTCAGCGTGTGGGCAAAGGCGTCAAGGATCGTGGGGCCGGAGTCGATGAGCGTGCCGTCCAGGTCCAGGAGCACGGCCGTCACCGGCGTCGTCGGTGGCCCGGGGGGTCTCAGGGCGTCCACGCGCGTCTCCTCCTGTGTGCCTCGGATGTGTGTCCCACACTACTAGGGTGGTTCCGGGCCCCCGACCACCTGACGCGGGGCACGTGCCCCGACACCTGACGACAAGGAAGCACCGTGCACCACACGAACGTGTCCCTTCCCCGCACCGCCGCCCTCAGCGCCGGACGAGGGGGCCGGCCCCGTCTGCTCATTGACGCCCCCGCGGGCTCCGCCGAGATCTACCTCCACGGCGCGCACCTGGCCTCCTGGCGCCCCCGCGGTGGTAGTGAGGTCCTCTTCCTCTCCCGCGACGCCGTCTTCGACGGCACCCGCGGGATCCGCGGCGGAGTGCCCCTGTGCGCCCCCTGGTTCGCCAAGGGGCCCCGGGGCGACAAGCAGCCCATCCACGGCACGGTCCGCCTGTCCACGTGGCGGTTGCGCAGTGTCACCTCCCGGCCCGACGGCGGGGTCAACGCCCTGCTCGCCCTCGAGTCGGATGGGCTCAGGTTCCTCTACGAGGTCGGGGTGGGCGAGGAGCTCACCCTGTCGCTGTCGGTGCGCAACAATGGCGACGCCCCGAGGTCCGTCGAGATGGCGCTGCACAGCTACTACAGCGTCGGCGACGTCACCGCGGTCACCATCGACGGCCTGGAGGACCTCGCGTTCTGGACCCTTGCCGAGGGTTCGGACCAGCACGAGCCCGGCGCGGTAGTCCTGCGCGGGGTGACAGACCGCGTCTACGACGTGCCCGCCACGGGCCACACCATGACGGTCAACGACCCGGCTAAGGGACGTCGCCTCCTCATCACCGGCCAGGGCACACCCAATTCCATCGTCTGGAACCCGGGGACCGAGACCGTCGGGACCATGACGGACCTCGCCGACGACGAGTGGCCCACTTTCGTGTGCGTGGAGAACGCGATCATCCGGGACAATGCAGTCGTGCTCGCACCCGGTCAGACCCTGAGCGTGGGCACGCGCGTCGTCGTCGAACCGCTGGACTGAGGCGTACCCGCACGGCGCCGTCACGTCCCCGGTCCTTGTGACACACCTCCTTGTGACACACCGCACCGGTGACCGATTTGCCCGGCCCAACCGGGACCGTGCTAAGTTTCTCTTCGTTGTCAGCGGGGTTGAAGCCCTGCGGGCAGTGACAAAGTCCGAGTGGCGGAATAGGTAGACGCGCTAGCTTGAGGTGCTAGTGCCTTATTAAACGGGCGTGGGGGTTCAAGTCCCCCCTCGGACACCCGGTGCGAAGGCCCCGACAGCATGCTCGGGGCCTTCGTCATGCCCGGGGTTACCCTCGGCCCATGCAGCCCTTCGAGATCCGCGTTCCGGCCGCCACCCACAACGGCAACGCCCTGCCCGAGCTTCTCCTGAGCACACCGACCGCCGCCGACGTCGAGCGCATCACCGAGATCTGCCAGGACCCCGAGATCGCGGCCTGGACGTCCATCCCCTCACCCTACCGGCGCGAGGACGCCGTCGCCTTCATCGAGTCGGTCGTCGTCCCCGGGTGGGAGGCGGGCACCGACATCACCTTCGCCGTGCGCGAGGTCCAAAGTGCCGGTGAGAACCTGCTCGTCGGCATGGTCGGCATCCAGCGCTCGGGCTCGGGCCGCGGCGAGGTCGGCTACTGGCTCGCCGCCGAGGCACGCGGGCGTGGCACGATCCTGCGGGCAACGCGCGCCCTCATCGACGTCGTGCTCGACCCCATCGGACCCTTCCCCGTCAAGGCGCTCGGCTGGGCCTGCGACATCCACGACGGCGTGCCCAACTGGGCCTCCTGGCGCGTGGCCTGGCGCCTGGGCTTCGTCTGTGACGGGCGCACCCGCGCCGCCCTCGCTAACGGCGGCGAGCTCGTCGACTCCCTGCGCGCCACCCTCCTGCCCACCGACCCGCGCGAGCCCCAGGCCCCCTGGGACGGCCCCGTCCCGGTGTCGGACGAGCCCACCGGCCGGGGCAACGGCTCGGCCAACACCCAGGGCGACGCGACACCGCTCGTGGCCCAAGACGGGGTCGGACGGCGCGAGGGCGACGACCCCGAGGCCCTCGTGCGCCGCTTCCACCGGGTCTACGGCCTGCCGATCCGCACCGACGGGCCGAGCCTGGAGCGTGAGAGCCTGAGCATGCGTATGAGCCTCATCGCCGAGGAGTTCGCCGAGCTCACCGGCGCGGTCTACGGCCAGGCCGCCCGGAGCGAGATCGAGCAGGCCTACGCGCGGGCTGTGGCCGCCGACGACGCCACCCGCGACACCGTCGAGGCGGCCGACGCCCTGGCGGACCTCATCTACGTCATCTACGGCATGGCCCTGGAGACCGGCATCGACCTTGCGGCCGTGCTCAGCGAGGTCCAGCGTTCCAACATGTCCAAGCTCGGTGAGGACGGCCGGCCGATCTACCGCGAGGACGGCAAGGTCCTCAAGGGCCCCGGCTACTTCCAGCCCGACGTCGCCGGGGTGCTGGGGCTCAGCGAGAACTGACCCCGGGGCTTCCCGGGGCTCTCCTGACGCTCCCCTGGGCAGCGACAGGGCGCTGGGGTCGGTCAGCGGGGCACCAGCGGCGCCAGCCTGGGCTGCGGCCTCCATGTGACGGCAGACGCGTGTGGCATGGAACGATTGGGCCCATGACTAAGACCGGCCTCCCGCAGCTGCCCGACTCCAACCCTTTCGCCACCCCCTGGAGCCTGGACCTCGCTCTGCCCGACTTCGCCGCCGTGGCCCCAGCGGACATCGAGCCCGCTGTGCGTGTGGGCATGGCGCACCAGCGCGCACAGTGGGAGGCCGTGGCCACTGACCCCGCCGAGCCGACGGTGACCAACACGGTGGCGGCGCTGGAGTCCTCCGGCGAGCTGCTGGAGCGTGCGCTGACGGTCCTGTATGCCCTGACCTCAGCCACCGACTCACCTGAGCTCGACGAGCTTGAGGAGCGGCTGGCTCCGGAGCTGGCGGCCCACAACGACGCCCACGACCTCGACCCCCGCCTGTACCGGCGGTTCAAGGCCCTCGATGAGCTCGTGGCCCAGGCCCGGCAGGCCGGGCGCACCCCGGTGGACGCCGCGGGTGAGGAGATCGACGAGGAGACCGCCCGCTACATCCGGCTCGCCGTTGAGGCCTTCGAGCGCGAGGGCGTGGCCCTGACCGGCAAGGCGGCCGAGCGCCTGCGCGAGATCAACGCCGAGCTGACGTCCCTGAGCACACGGGTCGGCACGCTCATCGCCAAGGCCATGCACGAGGCCGGCGTGGCCAACTACACCGCCACCCCCGAGCTCGCGGAGCTGACTGAGCACGCCGACCGCGTCGCGCTTGCCACCAAGGCCATGAGCCGCGGGCTCACGGGTCAGACGGACACCCGCGCCCTCATCCTGCGCGAGGTGGCGCTGCGGGCTGAACGTGCCCAGCTGCTCGGCTTCGACCACCACGCCGCCCTCACCGCTGCTGAGTCGGCTGCCGGCACCACGCAGGCGGTGACCGAGATGCTCTCGCGTCTGGTCCCACCGGCCATGGCCAACGCCCGCCGGGACGCTGAGGTCTACGCCGCCCGCATGGCCGCGGATCCCGCTACGAAGCCGGGGGAGGCCTTCGGGACGGCGGACTGGCCGCGTTACGAGGAGGCCGAGCGCAAGGACCGCTTCGGCGTCGATGACGCAACCCTGGCCCCCTACCTGGAGCTGGACAGCGTCGTGGTCAAGGGCGTCTTCTATGCGGCCACCCGCCTGTACGGCATCACCTTCCATGAGCGGGCGGACCTCGCCCAGCACATGTACGACCCGGATATGCGGGTGTGGGAGGTGCGTGACCCGGCGGCCCTGAGCGAGGCCGAGCGCGAGGCGGGGGCCCAGGCCCCGGTGCTGGGCCTGTTCGTGGGCGACTACTACGCCCGCACCGGCAAGCAGGGCGGGGCGTGGATGGACAACCTGGTCGAGCAAGGGCACCTGACCGGTCGCAGGCCGGTGATCATCAACTGCCTCAACCTCACCAAGCCGGAATCCGGCCCCACGCTGCTGACGTGGGACAACGTCATCACCGCCTTCCACGAGTTCGGCCACGCCCTGCACGGGCTCTTCGCCGACACCCGCTGGCCCGGCGCCTCGGGGACCAACGTGCCGCGTGACGTCGTGGAGTTCCCCAGCCAGGTCAACGAGTCCTGGGCCCTTCACCCCCAGGTCCTGGCCTCCTACGCCCGTCACGTCGACACCGGTGAGCCGATGCCGGCCGAGCTGGTCGAGCAGCTGCGCAGCCAGGGATCCTTCGGCCAGGGCTACACGACGACCGAGTATCTGGGTGCGGCGCTGCTGGACCAGGCCTGGCACACCCTCGGCCCCGAGCAGGTGCCGACCGGTCCCGAGGAGGTGGAGGCCTTCGAGCACGCGGCGCTGGAGGCCGTCGGCATCGACGACTGCCTGGTCCCGCCGCGCTACCGCACCACCTACTTCAACCACATCTTCGCCGGCGGTTACGCCGCGGCGTACTACGCCTACATCTGGAGCGAGGTGATGGACGCGGACACCACCCAGTGGTTCCGCACCGACGGCGAGGGCGCACGCGACGGGGACCTGGGGCTCAACCGTGAGGCGGGCGAGCGCTTCCGCCGCGAGTTCCTCTCGCGCGGAGACTCACGTGACCCGCTGGTCTCCTACCGGGCCTATCGCGGGCGTGACCCGCGCCTGGAGCCCCTGCTCGAGCGTCGAGGACTGGCCTGAGGGCCCTGACGGCAGAGCACTCAGGCCGGACAGGCCCGGCCCCTCAGGCCGGCTCAGGACGGTGAGGGGGTGGCGAACCCAGTCTGGTCGAAGTGGAGGAGTCAGAGGCCGTTGGAGCCGGG